>NZ_FR892771.1:77358-111883 GCF_000434895.1 Phascolarctobacterium succinatutens CAG:287 | reverse complement strand
ACGCCAAAGCTGATATGTATGGCTTAGGTGCAGGCATATATCCAAAGGATAAGCTGCCGCCTTTGCCGGTACACCCGCATTGCTTATGCCGGTACGTAGAAGTTATTGAAGGCGAAGTTGATATGCAGCAGCAACGTGATCAGGTGCGGGAAGCAGGCGACAAATGGCTGAATAGCTTGCCAGAGTCACGCAGGGTGCAGGTGCTGGGGCGTAAAGGCTTGAAAGCGTGGGAAAACGGTGAAGACTGGCGGAAGTATACGCGTGGTTATGCTGGGCTGAGAGAAGTGGAGAGCAGGCTGAGTGATTTGCCGGCAGGTGCTATATCATCTGGTGCTTTGAATGATAAGAACAATCCAGATTTTACTAGACGTAATGAGCATGCGGAAAAATATTATGAAGCACGTCGCAAGAATGGCATACATGCTTTTGTTAATAAAATACATAAAAATATAGGTTATCCTAAAAAACGTTTGAAAAGTATTTATAACCACGTTTTCATAAACGAGTACGATTTAGCAGATGGACATCATAGATTTTATCCTGATTACGATATGGCACAGTCTTTTCAAAGGCTGTTGGAAGGGAAAAATATACAGGAGCATGATATAGTAATGCTAAAACATTAACATTTAGAATTTGTTATCATGCGTAAAATGGGTTATAATTATGATAAAGCACATAATTTGACTAATACAAAGTATAATTATACTTTGTATTAGAATGGAGTAAGCAAAATGTTGACGCTTGAACTGTTAGAACTGACAAAAGAATATGTACAGTATAAATTTTATCCCGAAGGTATAACTGATACATTTGGTATTGTACAGGTTAATCTAAATGATTTTAGCAGAGTTTTAGTTAAAGATGTTGATGGAGTTTCGAGTGGATATAAGGGACAAGCTTGGGCACAAGTAGAGCGTCTAGCTCGTAAGGGAACCTTTCCTGAAAAAAGCGGTGCTGCGTGGGGCTAATAAGCTGCAATTGATTGAAAACTATTGATTAGTAAGCAGATTTTGAGCGAAAACTCAGAGTCTGCTTTTTTATTGGAGGTGTAGCATGCTAAAAACAACTTTAGGTACAGTTCAAGCGGGGTTGATTCTGGGCAAGCTGTTTGGCTCGTTGGATTTACCGTGGGTTTGGGTATTCACCCCGTTATATATCGTAATATTGCTTGTAGCTGCCGTTTTGGGATTAGCTTATTTAGCAGACTGACAGCGATATCGTAAAATATTAAAATAACATCGTTAATCAAGCACGTGTAACAACGTGCTTTTTCTCATCCCACTAATTTCCACCATAAAAAGGATTTTACCTTCGTTTTGTAGAATTATAAAATATAACTGAAAATACTACTTGCAGAATGGAGGCTTTGCGATGAAAATAACTTTTTTAGGTGCAACGCGCACCGTTACCGGTTCCTGTTATCTGCTGGAGGTCAGCGGACACAAGTTTTTGGTAGACTGCGGCATGTTCCAAGGCTCCAAGCTGATAAAAGCGCTGAACGAAAAGGAATTTTTGTTTCATCCGGGAGAGATTGAGGCTGTTGTACTGACGCACGCCCATGTTGACCATAGCGGTCTGTTGCCGAAGCTGGTCAAGGAAGGCTTCCGCGGCCCCATCTATTGCACTAAATCGACAGAGGAGCTGTGCTCGATTTTGCTGCCGGACAGCGCGCACATTCAGGAGGGCGAGGCAGAATACGCCAACCGCAAAGGCATGCGTGCTGGCAAAAAGATTGTTGAGCCGCTGTTTACGGTTGATGATGCTGCCAGAGCCTTGCATTTGTTCAAGCTGCGCAGCTTCGGCGAAGCGTTTAATGTTGTTCCCGGTGTTACCGTAACCTTCCGCGTTGCAGGACACATTCTTGGCTCTGCTTTCGTAGAGATGTCTGTTAACGAAGACGATAAAAAGACGCGCTTGATTTTTACCGGCGATATCGGCCAGCCCAACCAGCCGATTATTGAGGACCCGGCCGCAGCAGGCGGTGCGGATTTTATTATTACGGAATCCACCTACGGCAACCGCATCCACGAAGCTTACGATAAGGAAGGCGAACTGGCGAATATTATCAACGATACTGTCGAGCGTGGCGGTAACGTTATCATTCCTGCGTTTGCTGTAGGGCGTACGCAGGTACTGCTGTACTATTTCCAAAAGCTGCAGGCGGAAGGCAAAATTCCTGAGATTCCTATTTATGTAGATAGTCCTATGGCCAACAGAGCTACGCAGATTACTATGACGAATCCCGAGGAATATGATGAGGAAGCGCGGGCGCTTTACGCAATGCAGGGACGCAGACTGGTGTCTATGCATAACTTGCGCTTTACCGCAACGGTGCAGGAATCCATGGCGATTAACGAAATTCCGGGCAGCAAGATTGTTATTTCGGCCAGCGGCATGGCAGACGCCGGTCGTATTCTGCATCACCTTAAGCATAATCTGTGGCGTGAGGACAGCAGCATAGTATTTGCCGGCTATCAGGCAGAGGGCACTATCGGACGCAGGCTGATAGAAGGTATTAAACGCATTAAGATTATGGGCGAGGACATCAGAGTCAACGCCAAAATTTACAATATGAAGGGCTTTTCTGCCCATGCGGATAAGCAGCAGCTGTTAGCCTGGTATAGCAGCATGAAGGAGGTGCCCAAGGCCTTTTTCGTTACGCACGGCGAGCTTGATGCAGCTATGGAGCTGGCAGATTCTTTGGGACGCAATCTGGGAACGGCAACCTACATCCCGCACTTTGGTGACTGTGCCGAAATCCATGGTACCGAGTGGCAGATGCATGAATCCGAAATGGTTCAGGTTGAGCCTGCTGCTATCGACCTGCGTGCTTACATGCGTGGTATGGAACACGATTATCTGCTGCAGCGCAGCAAAATCGAACAGATTGTGGCGCGTAACCCGGATAAGGCGGTTATGGTACGCAAGAAGCTGGAAAAGCTGCATAAGTACATGGATGATATCCTGAAGGATTTGTAAGAAAAAATGATATACGCTTTGCATAAATAAAAAAATGCACCATTCCTTGATAGTAGGGAATGGTGCATTTTAGTTTTTAAATCGTTATAGCTTACAGTCTGTTGCTGCTGTTGAGTACGTCACGCATTTTGTGAGCTACCATGTCTTGGATAGCCTGACGTGCTGGTTTCAGGTATTGGCGAGGATCAAAGTCGCCGGGGTTTTCTACAAGATGCTTACGGATGGAAGCGGTCATTGCCAGGCGCAGGTCGGTATCGATGTTGATTTTGCAAACACCGAATTTGCCTGCTTGCAGCAGCATGTCTTCAGGTACGCCTTGAGCGCCGTCCAGCTTGCCGCCGTATTTGTTGCATTCTTCAACAAAGGACGGGATAACGGTGGAAGCACCATGCAGAACCAGAGGATAACCAGGCAGCAAGTTGGTGATTTTTTCCAGACGTGCGAAGTCCAGTTCCGGTTTGCCTTTGAATTTGTAAGCGCCATGACTGGTGCCGATAGCGATAGCCAGGCTGTCGCAGCCGGTGCGTTCAACGAATTCTACAGCCTGATCGGGATCGGTGTAGGTAGCGTCCTTGGTGTTAACCTTAACAGCGTCTTCAACGCCTGCCAGTCGGCCAAGCTCTGCCTCAACTACAACGCCTCTTTCGTGTGCATATTCAACAACACGACGAGTCATTTCGATATTTTCTTCAAAAGGATGCTTGCTGCCGTCTATCATAACGGAGGTGAAGCCGCCGTCGACGCAGGCTTTGCAGATGTCAAAATCTTCGCCGTGGTCCAGATGCAGGCAGATAGGCAGACCGGTGTCTTCGATTGCTGCTTCAACCAGCTTCATCAGGTAGATGTGGTTAGCGTATTTGCGAGCGCCGGCACTTACCTGCAGAATCAGCGGGGATTTTTCCTGTTGTGCTGCAGCAACGATACCTTGGATGATTTCCATGTTGTTGACGTTGAAGGCACCAACAGCATAGTGACCTTCGTAAGCTTTTTTGAACATTTCAGTAGATGTAACTAAGGGCATTTGTCTATTCCTCCTTATTCAGGGTAGCCTTACAGCTACTCTGTCTTTACATTAGTATACACTAATTATATCATGCTCTGCTTATTTAGTACAGAAGTTTCAGTAAATCATTTGGTAAAGAACGGGTAATTTCTAAAAATACATCGCTTACCGGATGCTTAAAGGCCAGACGATAGGCATGCAGCGCATGGCGCGCCTGGGGGCCGGGAGTGCCGTAAAGATTGTCGTTTACGAGCGGATGGCCGATGGAAGCAAGGTGGACACGTATCTGGTGCGTGCGTCCGGTGAAAAGACGGACCTTGAGCAGCGTGCAGCTGCTGTAGGCTGCTAAAACCTCATAGGCTGTTTTAGCGTATTTGCCGCATTCGTAATCAACACAGCGTTCGATGATGCTGCCCTCCTTGCGGGCGATAGGCGCTTCGATAATACCTTCGCTGTTTTCAAAGCGTCCGCAGGCCAGCGCCAGATATTCCTTTTCAACCTGCTGCTGGCTCAGCCAGTGCTGTACAACAGGCTCTTTGGCGAAAATAACCAGACCGGAGGTGTTGCGGTCTAAGCGCGATACGGGATGTATACCGGCATTAATGCCGTTGGCTTCATAATATGCTTTGACGTAATCGTAAAGCGTAGTACCGCGCTCGCTGACAGTGGGGTGCACCAACATGCCTGCAGGCTTATCGATAATCAGCAGAAAATCGTCCTCGTAAGCCAGCATGGATGGCGACAGGATAGCAGCCATCAGTGCAGCTGTTTTTTATCCGGCAGCTCGTCGACTACTTCGATGTTATCGAGCTGTGCCTTCAGCTGGCTGCGGATGTTGGCCAGATATTCCTTGTACAGCTCCTTTTGTTCTGCCAATTCTTCCGGCGTCAGGCCGGAGGTTTTTTTCTTTTTGGCTAATGCATTTATGCGGTTAATCATTGCATTGATTTCCATAATATTTCTACTCCTTTGTTATAACAAGCTTATTATTTTATTATACTATTATGAGTGCTTCTTAGCAACTTTCATTGACTACACTTCTGATTTGTGCTATTATGAGGGCGATATTATTAAGCTTTTTTTATCAGAGAGTTATATGTATTGCCAAAGCTTGGGGCTTGGGCAATGTAAGATGAGTATGAGGTGATTAACATGATCTTGAAAAAAATTGCTTGTGGTCTATTATGTGCGGCTATGCTGCTTGCTGCCGGTTGCGGTGGTGTAGGAACGCAGACTGGCGGTGACAAGGCTTATCTGCAGCTTACCGATGCTGCAGGCAGACAGGTTTCGCTTGCCAAAAAGCCTGAAAGAGTGGTAAGCCTCAGTCCTTCATATTTGAGTATGATTGAGGCTGTCGGTGGCACCGTAGTCGGTCGCGCCAGCTCTAAGGTAGGCAAGATTCCCGAATCTATGAAGTCTGTGCCGGAGGTAGGCATGGTCTACAATATTAATATGGAAGCGCTTGTCGGCCTGAAGCCTGATTTGGTTCTGGCCAGCAAAAATCAGCATGATAAATTTATCCCGATGCTGCAGTCCAACAAAATCAACGTAGTGGAGTTTGATACCCAAACCTTTGAGGATGTAAAGGGCGCCATCAAAACCTTGGGCGATATTTATGGTACGCAGGATAAGGCCCAAAAGGAAAATGAGCTGCTTGATAAACAGGTTGCCGCCGTTACCAGTAAGCTTCCTAAGGAAAAGAAACGCATCGTTATTATGCATGCAACAGCCAGCGCCGTTACGGTAGAAGGCTCGCACAGCATTGCCGGCTGTGTAAGCGATATCCTGGGCTTTGAAAACGTTGCTGCTGCAGCGCTCAAGGGAAAATCCAATAAAACTCCTTACAGCATGGAAACATTGGTAGAGCAGAACCCGGAAATTATCTTTATTACCTCTATGGGCAAGCCTGAGGAAATTGAAAACCGTCTGCGCACCGACTTTAAAAATAACCCCGCATGGAACAGTCTGCCGGCTGTAAAAGCAGGCAGAGTATATGTGCTGCCGGAAAAGCTGTTTTTAATTAACCCCGGCCTGCGCTATCCTGAGGCTGTAAAGTTTATGGCACAGCAGGTTTATCCGGAGGTCTTTACTAATGGAAAATAAGCAGTCTGCAGAGCAGACGGAGCATTTTGGTATCGGCCGTACTAAATGGCGTATTACTATTCTTGTGATATTTTTGTTCTTGGCACTATTGGGCAGCTTTTTGAGCTTAACAAAAGGCTCCAGCATTATCAGCATCAAGGAGATTACCGATATTCTGCTTAATCCCGGTAATGATCCGCGCAGTCAGATTATCTGGAACATCCGTATGCCGCGCACCATCGTCGGTGCCTTGGTCGGCATCAACCTGTCGCTTTCCGGTGCAATTCTGCAGGCGATTATGCGTAATCCGCTGGCGGACCCGCATATTATCGGCATCAGCTCCGGCGCAGGTCTGGCAGGTGTTGTGATTATGATTTTGTTCCCGGCGATGGAATATCTGATTACGCCTGTTGCCTTCATCGGCGCGATGCTGGCTGCTGTCTGCATTTATATTCTGGCGTGGAAAAACGGCATTAAGCCGGTGCGTATTATTCTTGCCGGTGTTGCGGTATCTGCCTTTTTGGGTGCAGGTATCAGCGGCCTGATGATTTTTTACAGTGACAGAGTGCATGGCGCTTTAATGTGGATGGTAGGCGGTCTTGCCGCACGCAGCTGGCCGCATGTAAATATTATTTTGCCGTATGCTGTTATCGGCCTGATTCTGGCGCTTGCCAGCGCCGCTTATCTGAACATCCTGCAGCTGGGTGATGAGATGGCGCGCGGCCTTGGTGTCAATGTTGAGGTAACACGCATTATCCTTACGGCTATTGCAGCCTTGCTCGCAGCCAGCGCTGTCAGCGTTGTCGGCCTGCTGGGCTTTGTAGGCCTTGTGGTGCCGCATGCAGCGCGACTGCTGATAGGCAGCGACTACCGCTTTCTGCTGCCTGCTTCCGCACTTTTGGGCATTGCCATTGTTACGCTCAGTGATACCTTTGCGCGTGTAATTTTTGCGCCGATTGAACTGCCTGTTGGTATTATTATGGCCTTTTTGGGCGCGCCCTTCTTCTTGTTCCTGTTAAGGAGGGAAATCTGATGACACAAAATAATGCAGCGCCCTTTAAAGCTGTTTTAGAGGCAACGCATATTGATATAGCAATTAACAAAAAAACAATCATCCATGATTTGTCGCTGGCGATTCCTGAGGGCAAGATTACCGCTATCATCGGCCCCAACGGCTGCGGCAAAAGTACAACACTGAAGGCGATTGCCCGCATTCTGCCGTGCGCCAAGGGCAGCATCAGCTTCCTGGGCAAGGATATCCATAGCCTGTCGCACCGCGAATTTGCCCGCTGTCTGGCAATTTTGACGCAGTCACCGGTTGCGCCTACGGATTTGACGGTGCAGGATTTGGTTGAAATGGGACGCTTCCCGCATCGTAGCTTCTTAGGGCGTGGGGATAAGGACGATGCACAGCACGTCGCCTGGGCCTTGGAGCAGACCAATATGACGTCGATGAGCCACCGGCTTCTGCACACGCTGAGCGGCGGCGAGCGTCAGCGCGCCTGGATAGCGATGGCGCTGGCGCAAAGACCGCAGGTGCTGCTGCTAGATGAGCCTACGACCTATCTTGATATCTGTCACCAGCTGGAGGTTATGCAGCTGCTTGATAAGCTCAACAAGGAGCTGGGACTTACTGTTGTTATGGTTATCCATGATTTGAACCATGCCATTCAGTACGCTGATTATGTTGCCGTTATCAAGGCGGGACGCTTAGTTGTCAGCGGTGAGCCTAAAGAAATTGTTACATCCAAGCTGTTGGCGGACGTATTCCGCGTACAGGCGGATGAGTTTGCGTGCAGTAATGGGCTGCCCGCCCTCGTTCCTATTACAGTCTGTCGCTAAACCATTGTCTGCGTCATGGCGCATATTCAAATGCAAACTCCCGAAAGCATCGTACTTTCGGGAGTTTATTATTCTGTAGTATGGATACGGAAAAAATTTCATATCTCTCTTGCCAAAATTTTTGATTGATGATATACTAATTATACTATAAATAGTAGATATTACTATTACACAGCTTTCATCAGATAAAGAAAGCGAGGCAATAAAAACTTAATATGCTTTGAGCAGAAGGAAAACCAGTGCGAATCTGGTACTGTACCGCAACTGTAATGTGAGCCTGGCAGCGTATATCCTCACAAGATGCTGTCTGGCAATGAACTTAGTCAGAGTGCCTATGCCCGAAGGATTTTCCGCGAGCTTGCGATGTACAGGTGAAAGGAAGGATGGTTGTGTAACCATCTTTTGTATTTGAGTAGTGCTGCTTGCCGGACTTGTATTAAGACTGCAGCGTTGTCGCCGCAGTTTTTTTATGAAAACCAAGGTTGTAAGTTATTTGCCGATAGCATGCATATTAAAGCAAGGCAGTCACTGAAAGCATGCAGTAAGAAGCAAAGAAGGGTGAGAAATGACGAAGCATCTGATTAATTATTGTCCTATTGATTGGTATGAAGATGAGCTGAAGCGCAAAGGAATGACCTTGGCTGATTTAGTACAGCAACTGGGTGTCGACGGTATTGAACAGTTTGTTTACAGAGAGCCGGGAGCTTTTCCTGATTACAAGGATTTAACCTTTGGCGCGCATTTGAGTTATTGGCCGTACTGGATGGATTTCTGGCTGAGAAAGGCTAAACGCCTGCAGCAGCAGTTCCGCAGTATCCATGAACGCCAGACATATTTTAAAACGGCTATGAGCTGTGATGAATGGCTGGCTGTTATCCGCCGTAATATTTGCGCCGCAATTTCGCAGAAGCCTGAATATCTGGTGTGGCATGTGGCGGAGGCTGATACCGAAACGATCTTTACCTTTGATTTCCGTTACGATGACCGTGAGGTATTGGCTGCTTCGGCAGATGTTTTTAATGCCGTGGCGGATGAGATTCCTGCCAACGTTACGGTGCTGTTTGAAAATTTGTGGTGGCCCGGTCTGCGCCTGACGGATGCGCGCAAGGTGAAGTTTTTCTTTGAGCGCATTGAGCGCAAAAACGTCGGCATTATGCTGGATACCGGTCATCTGATGAATACGAATCCGCGTCTGCGCACGGAGGCGGAGGCAGCGGATTTTGTCTGCCGCACGGTGGACAAGCTCGGTCCGTATGCTGAGCTGATTGAGGGCGTACATCTTTCCTGCTCGCTTTCCGGCAAGTATTTGCGCAGCTTTGAACGCAAGGTGCCGGCTAATTGTGATACAGAGCTTATTTGGCGTCATATTGCGGCGATTGATCAGCATAAGCCCTTTACTACCACGGCAGCTAAGCAGATTCTGCAGTGCGTTCAGCCGGAGTATGTAAATCATGAGCTGGCATATGAAACTATCGAGGAAATGATTCCGCTGATGCAGCAGCAGCTTTCTGTTGCCAGATAAATAAATATGAATTTTTCGCAGCGTCCCGATGGCTATCGGGGCGCTGCTTTGCGCTTTTGAGTATGTTTTGAATTTTCTTATGCTGGCGTTTGCGGAGGCTTTGACGTTTTATCTTCTCCTTGATTTATGCTATAATAAGCTACAAGTATGTTTGCAGGAGGTTGGCCATGTTTGCTGTTAATGTTGCGATAAATTTACCGGTAAAAAATCTATTTCGTCAGTTTACCTACAGTGTGCCGGAAGCGCTGCAGTTTATAGACAGCGGCTGGCGTTTAGTTGTTCCCTTCAGCGGCCAGAAGGTGGAAGGCTTTGTGGTAGAGCGTGTGCCGTTGCCTAGTGATGAAGTGCTGAGAAGTAAGCTGAAGCCGGTGGAGGTAGCCTTAGGGGACACGCCCTGGTTTGATGAGGAAATGCTGGCTACTGCCAAATGGATGGCAGATTATTATATGTGCTCGTTGGCAGAGGCGATGCGTCTTTTTGTGCCGGGAAAATCGAGCATTAAGCGGCGTGCCGTGCGTGATGCGCAGGGACGTTTGCTTTATTATGTTTATAATGAGCGCTTGCAGGAAAAAACTGTGTTGGCTTACCGCATCAATGTAGCAGGAAGGCAGGCGTTGGTTGATGGAACATTAGCAAGGCGTGCCAAGGGGCAGCATGCTGCGTTGGGCATACTGGCGCAGGCTGCGGGAGCGCTTAGCGTAAGCGAGCTGGCGCAGCAGGGTGTGAGCTCCGCTGTGGCGCGCGCATTAGCGCAGAACGGTTTGGCGGACGCAGTGCAGAAGCGTGTGCTGCGCAACAGCTACAACACTGTGCAGGAGCGTGGCGAAAGCCTGCAGCTGACGGAGGAGCAGCAGGATGCTGCTGTTAAAATCAATCAGGCGATAGATGCGCAGCGTGCACAGTCTTTTTTGCTGCAGGGTATTACCGGCAGCGGCAAGACGGAGGTTTATCTGCGCGCGGCGGCTCATGCTGTGGATGCAGGCTGGCAGGTGCTGATGCTGGTGCCGGAAATTGCGCTCACAGCACAGCTGGTGAAGCGTTTTCAGGCGTGGTTCGGCAGCGAAATTGCTGTGGCGCACAGTAAGCTTTCACAAAACGAAAGAGGCGACGTGTGGTACCGCATGCGCACAGGCAAGGCGAGGGTGCTGATAGGGGTGCGCAGTGCTGTGTTCGCTCCGTTTGAAAAGCTGGGACTGGTGATTGTCGACGAGGAGCACGAGGGCAGCTATAAGGAGGAGGACCACCGTCCGCATTACAATGCGCGTGATGTTGCCCGCACCCGCTGCCGCCTGACCGGCGCAGCTTTGGTGCTTGGCAGTGCTACGCCGGATTTATGCACGTATTATAAGGCACTGCAGGGAGAGTGTACACATTTGCATCTTAAGTCACGTCCGAATGGTGCTGCTCTGCCAAAGGTTGAGATCGTGGATATGCGCAAGGAGCTGGAGGCGCGCAATTTCAGCGTGCTGTCGCGCGCGCTGCAGCAGGCGCTGGTGATGACGGCGGCGGCGGGAGAGCAGGCGATTGTCCTCTTGAACCGTCGCGGCTATTCTACCTTTGTGATGTGCCGTGACTGCGGCCAGACGATTACCTGTCCGCATTGCGCCGTAGCAATGGTTTACCATAAGAAGAACGAGGATTTGCGCTGCCATTACTGCGGTAACACGATGCCGCTGCCGCAGAAATGCCCAAACTGTCACAGCCGCCGCATCAAATATTTCGGCAGCGGTACGCAGAAGGCGGAAGAACAGCTGCAGCAGCTGCCGGAGGTGCGGGTTTTGCGTATGGATCAGGATTCGACTGTGGCGAAGTTTGCGCATGCCGATATTTTGCGGCGTTTTGCAGGTGGCGCGGCCAATGTTTTGATAGGCACGCAGATGGTGGCAAAGGGACATGATATTCCCAATGTAACGCTGGTGGGAGTACTGGCGGCGGACAGCGCACTGCATCTGCCGGATTACAGAGCGTCGGAACGCGCCTTTTCGTTGCTGACGCAGGCAGCGGGGCGTGCGGGACGCGGTGACAGGCCGGGACATGTAATCTTCCAAACCTATGATCCGGATAACCCGATTCTGCAGCTGGCGGTGACGCAGGATTACGACACCTTTGCCAAGCGCGAGCTGCAGGAGCGCCAAAATTATTTTTATCCGCCGTTCGCCCAGATGCTCAAGCTGCAGATAGTGGACAAGGATGAGGGAGCAGGACTGGCATTGGCGCAGCAGGTTGTCTTTTATCTGCAGAGCTTGAAGCTGCAGGGTAAGCTGGAGGATTTGCTGATTGCAGGACCGTTCCCCTCGCTGGTGGCGAAGGCCTATGACCTGTATCGCTTCAATGTGCTGTTGAAGGCGCGGGATTTGAGGGAAACAAAGGAAGCGCTGCTGAACAGCGAGTTTAAGGAAAAGCCGAACCTGTACTTTAATGTTGATCCTGTAAGTGTAATTTAAAGTGATAAATGATTGTATAAAAACAGAGTTTGTGTTACAATATAGAAAATTTAACACTGCTAATGCCGGTAGAGTGTTGCAAAAAATCTGCCGGTGTCAGTAAATTGATTAATGGGAGTAATTGTTTATGAGCATGCAGATGGAATTTATCAAGGTGCTGCCTTCACCGCAGGCCTTAATGGAGGATTATCCGGTAAGTAAGGCTTCAAAGCTGCTGAAGCTGCAGCGTGACGAGGCTATAAAGAATATTTTTACAGGCAAGGATGACCGCTTTTTGCTGGTTATCGGTCCTTGCTCCAGCGATAACGAGGACGCTGTGCTGGACTATGTATATCGTCTGGCTAAGCTACAGGAAAAGGTGCAGGATAAAATTTTTATCGTACCGCGTCTGTACACCAACAAGCCGCGTACTATCGGCGTAGGCTATAAGGGTATGCTGCACCAGCCTTCTCCCGAGGGTGAGGAGGATATGCTGGGCGGTATTATCGCTATCCGCAAAATGAACGTGCGCGTGGTAGAAGAAACCGGTCTGACCGGTGCAGAGGAAATTCTCTATCCTGAGGTTTTCCGCTATCTGTCCGATTTGCTGAGCTATGCCGCAGTCGGCGCGCGCTCCAGCGAGGATCAGCTGCACCGTATGATTGCCAGCGGCGTAGGCATTCCCGTTGGCATGAAGAATCCTACCAGCGGCGATTTGTCCGTTATGCTCAACAGTGTGGCGGCGGCGCAGCATGAGCAGGAATTCCTATTCCGTGGCTGGGAGGTACGCACCAAGGGCAACCCGTTGGCGCATTCTATTTTGCGCGGTTATGTTGACCCCATCGGCAACAGCTTCCCCAACTACCATTATGAGGTGCTGAAAATCGTTATTGATATGTACGCAGAACGTCAGCTGCAGAATCCGGCAATTATTGTGGATACCAACCACGCCAACTCCGGCAAAAAATATCTGGAGCAAATCCGCATTGCCAAGGATATCGTGCATTCCCGTAAGCTGAACGCGGACATCAACAGAATCGTCAAGGGCCTGATGATTGAAAGCTATATCGAGGACGGTGCTCAGGGCGTGCATGACGGCGTCTACGGCAAATCTATTACCGACCCCTGCCTGGGCTGGGAAAAAACGGAAAGACTGCTGCTTGACCTGGCGGAAGAATTGTAAACTGATAAGTATGAGCTGCTGCAGCGAAGGCTGCAGCAGCTTTTTTTGCATGCAAAAAGACCGCCTGCTTTAGCGGGCGGCCTCTAAATTTTCTTAGCTATTAAAATGTTTCCAGCAGCTTGTAGCCACGACCGATGAGGAAGGTGGCAGTTTCCGGCTCGTTGGTTTTGAAAACTACTACTGGTTTAACATTATCACGGTTAAAGGAAATGTACAGATAGGAAATGTCGATGTTGGCACCGTGAATAGCGGAAAGAATTCCGTCCAGATAACCCGGAGTATCGTTCATCTCTACGGCAATAACCTTGTCCTGACGGCATTGGTAGCCTTCTGCCTTCAGCACCTCGATAGCAGTTTCTGCCTTGTCCACAATCAGGCGCACAATGCCGAATTCCGCACTGTCATTGGCCAGCATGGTGTAAATATTGATATTGGCTTTAGCGAGAATGGTAGTGATTTTGAACAAACCACCCTCGTTGTTTTCGGTGAATAAAGAAACCTGGTTCAGCATATGTAAAAATCCTCCCTAAATTATCATAATCATAAAGCATACTGTACAGTTGTTAGCTTTTGTTTGCTTGGTAATAGATTATAGCACAAATTTCGGTGACAAGAAAGATGTTTTTGTAAAGTTATCCTAGTGTAATGCAAGCTATTGTGAATTGAATGAGGACAAAAATAATATTTATTTTTGTTTTGAAAGAACCAAATAACAGGTTTTGGGGTTAAGGTTGATGCTTGCTAACCCTTTTAATCTTTAGCGTAAATATTTCAGTAAACTTCTGGTTGAAACAAATAAAGATCTCAAATTACTTGATTTTTCGTATGAAAGTGCTATAATAATTCTTACAATATATGAACAAACATCGAAGTGTTTGCAAAAAGGCGGAGGTTGATAGTATGGGTATGAAGAAATTATTAGCAGTTTTATTCTCGGCTTTACTGCTTGTAGGCGTTGCAGGCTGCAGCGGCAACAATGCGCAACAGGGCGCGGTGACACAAAAGGTTATGAACGCCAAAACTAAGCAGGATTTTGAGCCTGTAACAGAAATTAAGGAAGGACGCAAAAATGTCTATGCTGTGCTCAAGGTTATGAAGGGTAACTATTGGGAGGATGTTATCCGTGGCATTAAGGACGGAGCAGCTAAGGCTGACGTTAACGTTTATGTCGGCGGCGTTATGAAGGACGGCGACTGGGAGCTGCAGCGCGATATGGTCAAGGAGCTTCCCGGCAAAAAAGCGGACGCAGTTATTCTTGCTCCGGCGGACAGCTCCAATATGACGGCAAGTGCGAAAACTCTGCGCGAGCAGAAGCTGCCGGTTTTCCTGGTTGATACCGCATTGAGCAGCAATGATTACGATGCAGCCTTCCTCACCAACAACCTGGAAGCCGGTGCCGAGGTTTGCCAACAGATGGTGGAGCAGATGAAGGCTAACGGTGTGAAGGAATCCGAGGAAGCAACAGTTCTGGTGCATGTCAGCACCTTGGCCAGCACTACGATTGCCGACCGCTTGAACAGCATTATGGCAAACTGGGGTAAATTTGCTCCTGCAAGCTGGAAAATCGAACATGATTATATTATTAACTACGGTGATGATGCAGGCGCAGTTAAGCTGGTTGCCGAAAAAATCAAAAATACTCATAATGTTAAAGGCATTATTGCCTGCAACAACGGCTCCACCAATGCAACTGTGGAGGCTGTAATGACTGCAGGCCGTAAGGATATTGCCGTTACCGGCTTTGACCTTGGCAAAAAGACCTTACTGGGCCTGGAGGACAAAAACTATAGTATTGCCGTTGCTGTACAGAATCAGTACAAAATGGGCTATGAGGCTGTGATGGCTGCCGCTGCAGCAGTAAAAGATGGCAGCAAGCCGGCACAGAAGCTGGTGAATACCGGTATCAGTATGGCAGATAAAAATAATTATAAAAAATAGATAACAAAAAAGCTTAAGAGCCTTCTGCTTCTGACGGAAAATCCGCCTGACGCAGAAGGCTTTTGCTGTTTGGGCATAAATATATGAGGAAGCCTGCACAGAGAATTTGTTTTTTTCTGTAGTAATGTGTTATAATGAACTATTGGAATAGCTACAAGGAGGAACAAAAATGGCTAAGTTAAAAATAGTGATTGCTGGCGCTCCGGTGCTGCGTGAGGTGGCTCAACCGGTAGAGCGTATAGATAAAAAATTACAGCGTCTGCTGCGTGATATGGCAGAAACAATGTATGCGGCCGACGGCGTAGGCCTGGCAGCACCGCAGGTGGGTGTAAGCAAGCGCGTAGTAGTTATTGACGTAGGCGAAGGCCTGTACGAGCTGATTAACCCTGAGATTGTTAAGCGTGAGGGTAAGGTACTGGGCAGCGAGGGCTGTCTTTCCGTGCCTGATTACGAGGGCGAGGTAGAGCGCTCCGAATATGTGGAATGCGAATTCACCGACAAAACCGGTCAACGCATGCTGCTTTCCGCAAGTGGTCTGCTGGCTATCTGCATTCAGCATGAGCTGGACCATCTGGACGGCATTCTGTTCATCGACAAGGCTAAAACCATTTCGCCTAAGCAGAAGGAAAATCCCGAGGATGCTGTAAGATAAATCCTGAGCGGGATATGAAAAAAAAGATATACGGAGGAAAACAAATGCGTATAGTATTTATGGGAACACCGGATTTCGCAGTAGGCAGCCTGCAGGCGCTGTGCGAAAGCGGTAAGCATGAAATTCTTGCGGTAGTAACTCAGCCGGACCGTCCGAAGGGACGCGGCAACAAGCTGCTGCAGACACCTGTTAAAGAATATGCGCTGGCGCAGGGATTGACTGTTTACCAGCCGCAAAAGGTAAAAACCCCTGAATTTGTTGAGCTGCTGCACGAGCTGCAGCCGGAGCTGATTGTCGTAGCTGCCTTCGGCCAGTTCTTGAGCAAGGAAATTCTGGAGCTGCCGAAATACGGCTGCATCAACGTACACGCTTCGCTGCTGCCGAAATATCGCGGTGCGGCGCCGATTCAGTATGCCATCATCAAGGGCGAAAAGGAATCGGGCGTAACAATTATGCAGATGGATATCGGTATGGATACCGGCGCAATGCTGGATAAGGTGGTAGTGCCTATTGCTGAAAATACCACGATGGGCGAGCTGCATGACGCTCTGCGTGAGCAGGGTGCGGCACTGCTGCTGCAGGTTATCGACAAGATTGCGACAGGTACTGCCGTGGCTGAGCCGCAGGATGATGCGCAGGCTACCTATGCAACACTTCTCGACCGCAGCATGGAGCATATCGACTGGAGCAAAACGGCGCAGGAGGTACACAACCTTATCCGTGGCTTCAACCCTGCACCCAGCACCTTTACCAAGCTGCCGAACGGCAAGAGCCTGAAAATCTGGGGCAGCAAAATGACTGACAAAAGCAGCGCTGCTGCTGCCGGTACCGTTATCGAAACCGGCAAGCACAGCTTCTTTGTTGCTTGCGGTGAGGGCGTACTGGAAATCACCGAGGTACAGCCCGAATCCAAAAAACGTATGCCGGCGCAGGTTTTCCTGAATGGCCGCGGTGTACAGGAGGGCGACCTGCTTGCCTGAAGCAGGCTGTGAATTGAAGGAGTAATCTTTTAATGAACGAAGATAGTGTATTTAAACCTAAAAAACGTATATTTATGGCTTTGACTTCTATCAGCGCCGTATTAGGTGCGTTGATGTTTTATGTGGTCTGGAAGGTAACATTTCCGGGTCTTTATGAAATCAGCCGTTTTCTGCCGATAGTCTTCGGCTTTTTTGGCGTGCTTATCGTGCTGGCAATGCTCAGCGGCGTGCTGGGAATCGTCATGGCGCTGTTGGGAATACCGGTGCTCAAAATTTTGTATTTTTGGGCTTGGAAGGCGATTAATATTCTTTTCCCCTTTGCGGTAGTGCTGGGACGCTTGTTCAATATTCCCCATGACCGCATTGAGCAGTCCTTTATCGAGGTCAACAATAATCTGGTGCTGCAGCATAAGGTGAAGGTGCCTGCCAATCGAATTATGATTTTAACACCGCATTGTATCCAGCTGGATACCTGCGTACATAAGATAACCCGTAACGTAGAAAACTGCCGTCAGTGCGGACGCTGCAGCGTAGGCGCTATGCTGGGGCTGGCGCATAGGTACGGCTGCCATTTTGCCGTGGCTACAGGCGGTACGCTGGCAAGGCAGATGGTAAAGCAGGCAAGGCCGAAGGCTATTGTGGCCGTGGCCTGCGAGCGTGACCTGACCAGCGGCATTCAGGACGTGTTCCCTCTGCCGGTGTTGGGCGTTTTAAACGAGCGTCCCTTTGGTCCCTGCTTTAATACGCGGGTAGATATTGATAAGCTGGAAGCAGCAATTTTAACATTTATGGAAGATGATGAGGAAGAAACAAAGCATGCGGAAGAAACAAAAAGCAAATTATCCTGAGAGCGCCCGCGGAGCAGCGGCGCTTTTGGTGCGTATGGTGCTGGAGGACGGCGCTTATACGAATATAGCGTTGAACCAGTATCTGCGTGGCAGCAGACTGAGCGACCTTGACAGAAGGCTGGCAACGGAGCTGGTATACGGCACGGTGAAGGCCAGCGGTACGCTTGACTGGTATCTGGCGCAGTGCGTCAGCCGTCCGCTGGACAAGGTGGCCGGTGATATTCTGGCGATACTGCGCATCAGCACCTACCAGCTGCTGTATATGACGCGTATTCCGGCGTCAGCGGCAGTAAACGAGGCTGTGAAGCTGGCACGCTCGGTGAGCCATGAGGGCAGTGCCAAGTTCGTCAACGGCGTGCTGCGCGGTCTGTTGCGTAAGCAGGAGGCAGGTGCGTTCGTCCTGCCTGATGCCGAAAAGCAGGATGCAGATTATCTGTCGCTAAAGTATTACCATCCGCGCTGGCTGGTGAAGCGCTGGCTGGGACCGTGGGGACGCGGCGGCACCGAACGCCTGCTGGCGTTTGATAATACGGCTGCGCCGGTGTGCCTGCGTGCCAATACGCTGGTGACTACGCGCGACAAGCTGTTGGCTGATCTGACGGAAATGGGTGCGCAGGTGCGTGCTTCCGAATGGAGTTCCTACGGCATTGTGGCAGAGCATCTGCCGTCGCTGCATACACTTTTGGCGGCACTGCCGCAGCATTTTTATATTCAGGACGAAAGCTCCATGCTGGTAGCGCCGGTGCTGGCGCCGCAGCCCGGAATGCGCGTGCTGGATATGTGCAGCGCTCCCGGCGGCAAGGCAACGCACGTGGCACAGCTTATGCAGGATGAGGGCGAGGTTATCGCCTGCGACATCCACGAGCACAAGCTGGAGCTGATTGCCGAAAACGCTGCCCGTTTGGGGATGAAGAGCGTCAAAGCACTGCAGAACGATGCTCTGCAGCTGCGCAGCGAATGGCTGGGAGCGTTTGACAGAGTTTTGGTTGATGCACCCTGCTCCGGCCTGGGTGTGCTGCGCCGCCGTGCGGAAGCACGCTGGCGCAAGCAGCGTAAGGACTTGAAGCTGTTTCCGCCGCTGCAGCTGGCAATTTTAAAGAATGCCGCACAGTATCTGAAGGACGGAGGCACGATGGTTTACAGCACCTGCACGATTGAGCAGAGCGAAAACCATTATCTGGTGGAAGAGTTTTTAACGCAGCATCCCGAATGGCAGCGTGTGGAGTTTACGCATCCACTGACGGGCGAGCAGGTACAGGAGCTGCAGCTTCTGCCGCAGAATGACGGCATTGACGGCTTTTATATCTGTAAGCTGATGAAAAAGCAGTAATATAGAGGTAAGAGAATGCAAGATATTTTTGCTTTACCAATAGAAAAATTACAAGAATTATTTGTGGCGGCAGGCCTGAAAAAGTTCCGTGCCAAGCAGGTATTTCAATGGCTGTACCAAAAGTCGGTCTTTGATTTTGCCGCTATGCACAACCTGAGCAAGGCTGATATTGCCGTACTGCAGGAAAAATTTACCGTGCTGCCGCGCAGTCTGGAAATTTTGCGTGAGCAGAATTCCTCCGACGGCATGACGAGCAAGCTGCTCTTGGGCTTGCCGGACGGCAATTCGGTTGAAACTGTTCTGATGCACCATGATTACGGCTACAGCGTGTGCGTTTCCAGCCAGGTCGGCTGCGATATGCACTGCGCCTTCTGCGCCAGCGGCCTGAAGGGCGCTGTACGCAATCTGACGGCTGCAGAAATCGTGGCTCAGGTTTACCTGTTCAACGAGCGTCTGCGTGAGCAGGGTGCGATGGTGAGCAGAGTGGTGGTTATGGGCAGCGGTGAACCGATGCTGAACTTTGACAGCGTTTTGCAGGCGCTTGATTTTCTGCACCGCGAGGACACCTGCAACATGAGCTACCGCAACATGACGCTTTCCACCTGCGGCATTATTCCGGGCATTAAACGCCTGGAGGAGCAGGGCAAGCCGATTAATCTGGCAATTTCGCTGCACGCAGTCAAAAACGAGCTGCGTACGGCACTGATGCCTGTCAACAAGGGTTATCCCTTCGTGGATGTGCTGACTGCTGCCGAAAGCTACAGCAAGGCCAGCGGCAGGCAGATAACTTATGAATATATTCTGTTGAAGGGAAAAAATGACAGTCCGCAGGACGCGGAGCTTTTGAGCAATTACCTGCGCTATAGGCAGGCATCCGTTAATCTGATACCGGCAAACCCGGTACCGGAGCAGGGCTTTGATCGTCCATCCAAAGCGGCAGTAGAACGCTTTTTGCGCATCCTGCAGAAAAACAGGATTAACGCTACCGTTCGTAAGGAGATGGGCAAGGATATTGATGCAGCCTGCGGTCAGCTGCGGGCTAAATTTGCCAAGGAACAGGAGCAAAAATAATGCAGGTAATCAGCAGAACCCATGTGGGCCTGGTCAGAGAGAATAATGAAGATGCGCTGCTGGTACGCGAGCCTTCTCTTTTTGCTGTAGCAGATGGTATGGGTGGCTATGCGGCAGGCGAAATCGCCAGCAGGTCTACTATCAAAGCCTTTGAGGCTGCAACACACAGCCTGCGCCATGAGCAGGAGGAACAGAATATCCGTAAGGTTATGCTGGAGGCCTTTGATAAGGCCAATACGCACGTTTACAAAATGGCGGTAAGCAACGAAAGCTATTCCGGCATGGGAACGACGATGACGGCGCTTTATCTGTCGGGGGACGGTCACGGCTACTGCTGCCATGTAGGCGACAGCAGATTGTATCTGTTCCGCAACGACAAGCTGGAGCAGCTGACGCATGACCATACACTGGTAGCAGATTTAAAGGAACAGGGAAAAATCACGGACGAGGAAGCCTTTGTACATCCGCAGCGTAATATTTTGCTGCAAGCCCTGGGTGTCGAGGAAACGGTAAAGGCTGATTTCTTCAGCTTCCGTCTGAAGGATGGTGACAGGCTGCTGCTGTGCAGCGACGGTCTGTCCGACATGCTGCGTGCAGCTGAAATCAGCCGGATTATCGGCTGTGCCGATCCGGAGCAGGCTGCAGACAAGCTGTTGGAGCAGAGCCTGGACAACGGCGGACGCGATAATGTGTCCCTGATTCTGATTGATTTAACTACGCAGGGGGAGGAAAGCTGTAATGGATAAAAATGGCAAGACCATCTTGAACGGACGCTATGAGATTATTCGTCCGATTGGCTATGGCGGTATGGCCGAAGTCTTTTTGGCCCACGACCAGCTTTTGGATCGTAATGTAGCCGTGAAAATGCTGCGCGACCAGTTCCTCGAGGATAACGAGCTGCTGGAGCAGTTTCGTAGAGAAGCAAAATCTGCAGCCAGACTGGTGCATCCGTATATCATCAATATTTATGATGTTGTGTCGGAAGGCAACAATCAGTATATAGTTATGGAATATGTTGACGGTGTGACGCTGAAGGAATACATGCAGGAGCACAAGCTGAGCCTGAACACGGTATTGGAAATTGCTGTGCGCCTTGCAGATGCACTGCAGCATGCTCACAGCCATAACATTATCCACTGTGACATCAAGCCGCAGAACATTCTCATTGATAAAAATATGAATCCGAAAATCGCTGATTTCGGTATCGCCAAAATGGTCACCAACCAGACAATGGTTTATTCCAAATCGGTGATGGGTTCAGTGCATTATATTTCGCCGGAGCAGGCCTGCGGCGGTAAGATTACTGCCAGCAGCGATGTCTATTCCTTGGGCATAGTGCTCTTCGAAATGCTTACGGGTGAGGTTCCCTACGTTGGTACTACGGCTGTTTCTGTTGCCATGATGCATGTAGAAAAGCCGGTGCCGCAGCTGAAGGACTACATGGATAATGTTCCCGAGGGCATGCAGGAGATTATAAACAAGGCGCTGGCGAAGCGCTGTGAGGACAGATACGCTAACGCCGGACAGATGCGACGCGATTTGCTGAACCTGAAGATGAAGCTCTTCCCGTTCAGCAGTGAGGATTATCATCAGGAGCTGGGAACTGTGAAGCCTAACGGCAATGTTGTTGATAACAGTGATGACGGCGCTACTGTGATTATGAAGCCGGTGCGCAGTGAGCTGCCGCCGAAGCAGGTAACTCCGGCTGTAACACAAGAGCCGGAAAAAATTCAGGAAAAGCAGGAAGCAATGCCTTCCGAAAAAGCAGGGGATGAAAAACCGGTGGTTAAGAAAAAGCTGAATTATACCAAACTGATAGTAATGATTACTGCTGCGGTAGTAGCAATTTCACTGGTAGCGCACTTTATCTTCAACCGCAATCTGGCGGAGATTGAGGTGCCTAATGTTACCAATATGACGGTAGTAGAAGCACAGAAGCTGCTGGAGGAAAAGCAGTTTAAGGTAGAGCTGGAGGAAAAATACGGCGATCCTGATAAGTTCAAGCCTGGTACTGTTATGGAGCAGTCTCCGAAGGCCGGCGAAAAACGTAAGCAGGGCAGCCTTATTATCCTGACCATCTGTAAGGGCGCGGAGCTGAAGGCTGTGCCTGATGTTACGGGCATGTCGCTGTCGAAGGCGGAGCAGCAGCTGGCGGATGCAGGCTTTAAGGTCGGCAAGGTGACGCGCAAGCATGTGGACGGCGGTAAAATCGGCGCTGTACTCAGCCAGTCGCCTAAGGGACTGGACAAGGCTCCAAAGGGAACAGGCATCGACTTGGTAATTAACGAAGGCGACAAGCCGGTTCCGGATATTATCGGCAAATCTGTTGACGAAGCTAAGGGCATGCTGGAGCAGGCAGGCCTGAAGCTGGGCGAAATCAAAAAGGTTCAGGATGCCAGTGCCAAGAAGAATGTAGTTTTGGCCTGCAACCCGGGTGTAGGCAGTAACCTTAACGATGGCGCGGCCGTAGCGATTACGGTGGCTGCCGGCGGCGAGAAGAAGAGCGCTTACGTTGACTTTGTCGTACCGAGCGGCAAGCCTGCCAACGTACGCATCGTGCTGACGGATGACAACGGCACGGCAACGCTGTACAGTGGTACACAAAACGGCAGCGTGCGTCTGCGTCAGAAGGTGGAATATGCAGGCAATGCTAAGGTCCAGTTCATCTGTGACGGCAAGCTCATATCTGAAAGGAATCTGTAAGCATGGCAGAGCTGCAGGGCAGAGTCCTGAAAAATTACAACGGCTATTATTACCTGAAGGTAGAAGGCGAAAGCGAGCCCTATACCTGCAAGGTAAAGGGGAAAATGAAGAAGAACCGTTTTTCGCTGGCAACAGGCGATATCGCCGGCTTTGAGGTAAGCAGCAGCGAAAAACGCGAGGGGATGATTACCGGTGTGCTGCCGCGCAGAAATTTTCTGCCGCGTCCTACGCTGGCTAACCTGGATTTGTTTGTGGCAGCCTTTGCCTGTGCTGCGCCGGATTTCAGCTTTCTGCTGGCAGATAAGCTGCTGGCGTTGGCAGAGCTGGCAAAAATTCCTGCAATCTTAGTGCTCAACAAGGAGGATAACGCTCCTGCGGGCCTGATTGAACGGGTGAAGGCAGTTTATGAGCCTATCGGCTACGAGGTTTATACTCTGTCGGCGCAGAACGGTACCGGCGTGGAGGCTCTGCGTGAGCGACTGCGTGGTAAAATCTGCGCCTTTGGCGGACCTTCGGGCGTAGGCAAATCGTCTACCATCAACGCTATCGACAGCAGCGTGGACCTGCGCACGGGCGAGGTAAGCGAAAAAATCGGTCGCGGCAAGCATACTACACGCTATGCGCAGCTGCTGCCGTTTGATGAAGGCTACATTGCGGATACACCGGGCTTCGGTAACCTGCTGTTGGAGGGACTGACCGCCGAAATGGTGCTGGCCTCCTTCCGCGAGTTTGCCGATTATGAGGCAGGCTGCAGGTTCTGTCCCTGCACGCATACGCACGAGCCTGTCTGCGGTGTAAAGGATGCTGTGGCTGCAGGAAGGATTTCTGCCAGCCGTTATGAATCATATTTGACAATGTTAGCAGAGGTAAAACTCCTGCAAGAGAAAGAGGGAAGAAAATGATGATTAAAGTTGCTCCATCAATTTTATCTGCCGATTTTGCATATCTGGCGGACGAAATCAAAAAAATTGAAGCTGCCGGTGCCGACTGGGTACACATCGATGTTATGGACGGCCAGTTTGTACCTAACCTGACCTTTGGTGCTCCTGTAGTGAAAAAAATCCGTAAGGTAACCGACCTGTTTTTTGACTGCCATCTGATGGTAGAAAATCCGGAAAAATACATTGCCGACTTCAAGGCTGCCGGTGCCGACCAGATTGTTGTGCATGTAGAAACCACCAAGCATCTGCACCGCTGCATCCAGCAGATTAAGGCTGAGGGCATGAAGGCCGGCGTTGCGCTGAATCCCGCTACCAGCCTGAGTACGGTAGAAGAAATTCTGCCTTACGTTGACATGGTACTGCTGATGACTGTAAACCCTGGCTTCGGCGGCCAAAGCTTTATTGAAGGCGTAGTGCCGAAGATTGAGCGTCTGCATGCAATGATTGCTGAGCGAGGCCTGAACGTAGATATTCAGGTTGACGGCGGCATTAATGCTGAAACCTCTAAGGTAGTGAAGGCTGCCGGTGCCAACGTATTGGTAGCAGGCTCCTATGTTTATGGCGCTGAGGATACTGCTGCTGCTATTGCCAGCCTGAAATAGTATTCAGTGATTAGTGAACAGTAAATAGTGTTCGGAGAATAAGAAAAACCGTCCTTTCCCGTTATCTGCATAATCGCAGACTGGGAAGGACGGTTTTGTTTTTTGTGTTATTTTTTTCCGGAATCGTTGGCTTTTTGCCAGATGTACCACACTGCGAGCGAGCGCCAGGGACGCCAGCTTTCTGTTAGTGTATTGATTTTGCCGCGTTTAGGAATTTCGCTCAGATTGAGCATTTTTTGCAGCTCTTTTTTGAAGATGAAGTCGGCGCTGGGAACAACGTCCGTGCGGCACAGAGCCAGCAGCAGAAACATTTCAATGGTCCATTGGCCGAGGCCGCGGATTTGCATCAGCTGTTTGGTAATCTGGCTGTCGGTCATATCATCGAACTTGTCGAAATTGACGCTGCCATTGATGACTGCTTCAGCAAAGCTGCGTACGTAATCTATTTTTTGCTTTACAAGACCGATTTCGAGCAGAGCTTCAATCGGGGTTGCCAGTACTGCCTGCGGTGTAATGGGATTGCCGGTGAGTGCTTCCAGCTTTTTCATCAGCTCCTGGCTGACATTTGGCGGCAGCTGTTGGGCAATTATACCGGTTAATAATGTAGTAAAATAAACCTCTTTAGATTTGGGGGTTAACGGACATGGCGAATAACGTGTAACTAACGGGGCGAGCTCTGGAACGTTTTCACGCAGATAGCGGTCACCAATAGACCAATCTGGGGCTTGGCACATAAGCATCCTCCTTTATGTTTACTTTATTACAATATTATAATACGAAATTAACGGTTAGACAAACGAAAAAAATGCGAAATAATAGCAATAAAAGACGTTTTCTATGAACGAAGCCGTTCAGAAATGTTTTTTCTTTGAATCATGAAGAAAAATAAAAGCAGACGACAAGACAGATTAATATTTGCACTTTTTTCTGTAAAGCTGTATAATTAATCTGGTTGACAATCTATATTTGTAATTAAAATGTAAGGAGACGATGAAATGTCTGAAGTCAGAGTAAGATTTGCTCCCAGTCCTACTGGGTATTTACATATTGGTGGTGCGCGTACTGCGCTGTTTAACTGGCTGTTTGCCCGCAAAATGGGCGGCAAGCTGATTCTGCGTATTGAGGATACCGATATTGAACGTTTGAAAGAGGATTCCGTAAGCCAAATCCTTACCAGCCTGAAATGGTTGGGCATAAACTGGGATGAAGGCCCGGAGGCCGGCGGCGAATACGGTCCTTACTATCAGTCCGAGCGCTTTGATATTTACAAAAAATATGCTCAGCAGCTGCTGGACGAAGGCAAAGCATACTACTGCTTCTGCACTACCGAGGATCTGGCTGCACAACGTGAAAAACAACGCGCTGCTAAGCAACCGTTCCGCTATGCACGTACCTGCCGCGATATTCCGGCAGAGGAGGCTAAAGCACGCATTGCTGCAGGCGAACCGTATTCCATCCGTATCAAGATTCCTGCCGAAGGCAGCATCACCGTGCATGATCTGATTCATGGTGAAGTTACCTTTAACATGGACCAGTTCGATGATTTCGTAATTGTAAAATCCAACGGTATTCCTACCTATAACTTTGCTGTTTGTGTCGATGACCATCTGATGGGCATGACTCACGTACTGCGCGCCGAGGAGCATCTTTCCAACACTCCAAAGCAGCTGCTGGTTTACGAAGCACTGGGCTGGGAGCCGCCTAAGTTCGGTCATATGCCGATGATTCTGGCTATGGACCGTTCCAAGCTGAGCAAACGCCACGGTGCAACCTCCGTTGAAGAATTCCGCAGCCAAGGCTACCTGCCGGAAGCTATCATCAACTATCTGACTCTGCTGGGCTGGGGCCCCGGCGATGAGCGCGAAATCTTCACTCTAGAGGAAACCGTTAAGCTGTTTGAGCTGGAGCAGATGAGCAAAAAGGCTGCTATTTACGACACCAAAAAGCTCACTTGGATGAACGGCCAATATCTGTCCGAGCTGCCGCTGGCAAAAATTCTGCCGGATGCTAAGCCCTTCTTCGTTAAAGACGGCCTGGTAACTGAAGAATGGTTCAACGATGCTGCCAACGAAGCATACTTTGAAAAGCTCGTAGACGTTGTACGTGTACGTGTTAAAACTCTGCAGGAGGTTGCCGATGCTTCCACTTACTTCTTCAAGGATGTTGAAGAATACGACGAAAAGGGTGTAGCTAAGCACTTCAAAGCAGAAAATATTCCTGTACTGGAGCAATGCATTGCAGCAATTAAGGCTGATGATGTATATGACCTGGCTTCTACCGAAGCAGCTTATAACAAGATTGCTGCCGATAACGGTCTGGCTCTGGGCAAGGTTATCCATCCGACTCGTCTGGCTCTGACAGGACGCACCGTAAGCCCCGGTATGTTTGACGTTATGGTTCTGCTGGGCAAGGAGAGAACTCTGGCACGTCTGGAAAAGGCTGTGGAGTACATTAAAAGTTTATGATTGAAAAATAGCGATTGGCGGCTAAATTTAACGCGATGGCTTTAATTGAGCAGGAGGGCTTTCTTCCTGCTTAATTTTTACCAAGGGGTTCAAGGCTTGGGAAATGTTTTTTTGGAAAGGAGCTGCAGGCTATGAAAATCCTGTTGACAACATTATTGTGCTTATGTTTATCTCTGCCGGTGCTGGCAGACCAGCAGACAACGGTGCTTACCGAACAGACCTCGGTCGGCAAGGCAACGGCAACGCTGCCTTATATCGACGGCAGTAATTCCGCAGAGCTGGAAAAACAGGCCAACGCTTTGGTGCGCAATGCTGCAGCTAAGCTGGTCAAGGAGGTTGGCGGTCAGGGAAGTGTAACCTATAAGGTGATGCTGAACCGTCCGAGTCTGGTGAGCCTTTTATTGGAGGCAGACAACGGCGGACGCAAGGCATATGCCGGACTGAATCTTGATTTGACCACCGGCAAGGAGTTCGAGGTTACGGATTTCTTTGTCGATAATGATAATGTAAAGGCAGCTTTGGGCAATTATGATAATGTGCTCTTCGGCGAAGAGGGCTTGTTTGTGCGCAGCAAGAAAAATGCAGCGTACAGCAGCTTCGTGCCTTATAAAGAGGTAGTTACCTCGTTGCGCATCGGTGAAGCGGGACGCTTGCTGCAGCTGGCGAAAATTACCGATAAGGCTGCGGGCAAAACACTGCGTCTGCCTGCAAGCGGACTGATGGCGCTGAAGATGGACAGCAATCCTTCCACCGGCTACGGCTGGCAATTTGCCTGCAGCTCGCCGGCAGTAAGCAAGGTAGGCAGCTCGTTCACCATTCCGCGCGGTGAAGAGGAAAGAATGGGTGCGCCCGGCGTTGAAATTCTGGTGCTCGCGGTTACCAAGCCTGGTACCTATAATATCCGCATGGATTACAAGCGTTCCTGGGAAAAGCTGAGCCTGCAAAGCTTTAATTTTACCGTTATCGCAGAATAAGCTAGAGGATGTGTTTATGGAGAAAGCATCAGTTTCTGTAAAAATATATAATAGTACCTATGCATTAACGACCTCTGCCTCCGAAGAACAGGTGCTGAAAATAGCAGCAGAGGTAGACAGAAGAATGCAGGAGCTGGCAGAAAGCAAAAAGCTGCTGCAGACAGATAAAATCGCCATCTGGACGGCGCTTGACCTGGCGGCTGAAAGATTGGAGCTGCAGGAAAAATGTGCTGCCTTGAAGCAGGAGCTGCAGGAAAAGTGTACTGCTATGGAGCAGGAAATGCAGCAAAAATGTATAGCGGCAGAGCAGCAAATGCAGGAGAAATATACTGCCATGGAACAGCAAATGCAGCAAAGAAATGCTGCTCTGGTACAAGAGCTGCAAGAGCTGCAGGCCAGATATGAAAGACTGCTGGCAGCAGTGCGTGAAAGGTAGATAACATATGGAAAAGAAAACAATAGAACTGCTTGCTCCCGCAGGCAGCTGGGAAGCATTGGAGGCAGCGGTAAACGCCGGCGCCGATGCTGTATATATGGGCGGTAAAGCCTTTGGCGCACGTGCCTATGCCAGCAATTTTGATGAAGAGGAAATGGCGAAGGCGGTGTATTTTGCGCATATGCACCATGTGCGCCTGTATATTACCGTCAATACTTTGGTTGATGACAGCGAGCTGGAGGCTTTGTCCGCTTACCTGCTGTTTTTGAATAACGTGGGCGTAGACGGACTGATTGTACAGGATTTGGGTGTTATCCGTCTGGCGCAGAAAATTGTGCCGGAGCTCCCGCTGCATGCCAGCACGCAGATGAGCATTACCAACAGCAGCGGTGTAGACTTCGCTATGGGTGCAGGCATGGAGCGCAGCGTATTGGCACGCGAGCTGAGCCTGAAGGAAATCGGCGCAGCCTGCAGTCGCGGCAGTGAAATCGAAACCTTTATCCATGGGGCATTGTGCGTCTGCTACAGCGGACAATGCCTGATGAGCAGCCTTATCGGCGGCCGCAGCGGCAACCGCGGACGCTGTGCCCAGCCTTGCCGTTTGCCGTATAAGCTGCTCAACGCGAAGGATGAGGATATGCTGCAGGGCAAGGATGCAGGCCAGTATCTGCTGAGCCCCAAGGATATGAATACCTTGAGCATTTTGCCGCAGCTGATTGACGCAGGCGTTGTGTCCTATAAAATCGAAGGACGCATGAAGCGTCCGGAATATGTTGCGGTAGTAGTAGATGCTTACCGCCGTGCGATTGACAGCTATCTTGCCGGTGACTACAACGTGTCGGAGGAGGATTTGGCGAATATCGAGCAAATCTTCAACCGTGATTTTACCACCGCTTATCTTGAGCGTCGTCCCGGACGCACGATGATGAGCGACCGCCGTCCCAACAACCGAGGTGTGCTTATCGGCCGTGTAGCGAAGCTGGATAAAAACCGCAATAAGGCAGTTATCAAGCTGGATAAGGCACTGCATCTGGGCGACGGACTGGAATTCTGGGTAAGCGTCGGCGGACGTGTGGGCACCACTGTTACTGATATGCTGTGCAGCGGTAATAGCGTGCAGAGCGCTGCCCCCGGACAGCAGGTAACGATTGATGTGCCTAACGGAGTACGCTTGAATGACCGCGTTTTCCGTACTCTAGACAGCAGACTGATGAGCTATGCGCAGCAGTTCTTCGGACCGGACGCCAAAAAGCGCATTCCGGTAGATGCTGTTGTTACTGCGCGCTTAGACGAGCCCATGACCGTTATGCTGACGGATGATGAAGGCAACGTCGGCTACGGCGAAACCGATTTTATCGTAGAGGCAGCACGCAAGCGTGCGCTGGATGAAGCCGGTGTGCGCAAGCAGCTGGACCGCTTGGGTACGACAGAATATTTCCTGAACAGCCTGCTCTTTGAGCATGATGAAAATGTTATGGTGCCGATGAGCGAAATGAACGAAGCACGCCGTATGGCGTGCGAAGCACTGGACGCTGCGCGTTTGAGTGCTTTCGCTCCTGCGCGCACAGCGGTGCACAGCTTCAGCGAACAATTAGTGCCGCAGGCACATAAGGCTAAACAGCATGAATCCGTTCTGGTAGTGCATTGCGACAGCGTTGAGAAGGTCAATGCTGCGCTGCAGGCAGGTGCGGAGCGTATTCTCTTCGGCGGTGACTGCTTTAACCATCAGCTGCCGTCCGAGGCTGATTATGCCAAGGCTGCCAAGCTGGTGCGCAAGGATGGTCGTCAGCTGGCCTTTGCTACACCGCGTATCATCAAGGAAGCACAGCTGGCATATTTCGATAAGCTCTTCACTCTGTGGGAAGAGCTGCAGCCTGATTTTGTTTATATCAACAACAACGGTCTGTGGCCCTTGGCGAAGAAGCATGCTGCGCTTAATTTGGTAGCAGATATGTCTTTGAACATCTTCAACAGTCAGACACTGCAGTTCTGGCAGGAGCAGGGCGCTGCAGGTGCAGTGCTCAGTCCGGAGCTGACTATGGCGCAGGTAGAGCATCTTGTGAGCGTCAGCCCGCTGCCGTTGGAGTGCATGATTCAGGGACGTTTGGAGATGATGGTTTCCGAATACTGCGTAGGCGGCAGCTTCCTGGGTGCGTTGGATAAGGGTGCCTGCAAGTTTAACTGTGCGGAGCCTTTGTTCCTGGGTGACCGTAAGGATGCACGCTTCCCGATTGTTACTGACCAATTCTGCCGCATGCATATTCTGAACGCGCATGAGCTTTCGATGACTGCCAATGTACAGCACATGGCGGAAGCAGGCGTGGCAGCGCTGAGAATTGACGGACGTGATTACGATGTGGCGCGTCTGGGCGAGCTTGTGGCGCTGTATCGCAAGATTATCGGCGGTGCTGTAGAGGCACCGGAGAATCTGCCAGGCACTACAAGAGGCCACTATTTCAGAGGCGTGATGTAAAAGTAAATATAAGCTGAATCCCCTGTCGGCAGTTGTCGACAGGGGATTTTTGACGCTTGTAAGCTTCACTAGTGATATGTGTGCGATATAGTTGTTTTCAAAGGCTTCGTTATAAGAGCTATGGATAATTTTCAGGCTGGTGTAATTATTTTGGCCAGAAAAAACTTTGCCTGCATCTTTCCGTTCCTGCCCGATTTATGATATAATACTAAAGTTATAGAGAAAAAAGACCATAAGGTCTGAAGATAAATTTTAGAGGAAAAGAGGAATGTGAAATGACAAATGGATTTGCAGCCTTAAAGGTTTGTGCCCACACCGTAGAGCAGCTTCAGAAAATGGGCATCAAAAAGCCGATGCCTGTACAGGAGCAGGCTATCCCGGCGCTGTTTGCCGGACGTGATGTAATCGCCCGTGCGCAGACTGGCACAGGCAAGACACTGGCGTTTTTGGTACCGCTGGCAGAAAAAATCGACATTGCCAAAAGCTATGTGCAGGCACTGGTAATTACGCCGACGCGTGAGCTGGCACAGCAGATTGCTACTGAAATGAAAAAAATCCTGGGCGAAAGCGATATTAAGGTGCTGGCTGTTACTGGCGGACGCGATTTTGAAACGCAAAAATATAAGCTTGAGGGACGCAGTCATGTGCTGATTGGTACTCCCGGCCGTCTGCTGGACCATATCCGCAAGGGCAATACCGACCTTGGCGGCGTGCGTTATCTGGTATTGGACGAGGTAGACGAAATGCTGCAGCAGGGCTTTATGGATGAAGCGCTTGATTTGATTGCTATGACTGCACCGGAGCACCAGACTATGCTTTGCTCCGCAACACTTTCGGAAGAGGTGCGCAAGCTGGGACGCAAGCTGACGAAAAACTGTGCATTGATTGATATTAACCCGGATCAGGCTACCGTTGAAAAAATCAAGCAGATTTGCCTGAAAACAACCGATGAATATAAGAATAAGGCTGTGGCAGCACTCATTGACCGCCTGAACCCGTATTTGATGATTGTCTTCTGCATGAGCAAGGAGCGCACCAAGGAGCTGGGCGACTGGCTGGGCATGCAGGGCTATAATGTTGACGTGCTGCATGGCGAAATGTCTCCCGCCAAGCGCAAAACTGTTATGAAGGCCTTCCGTGATGCTAAGATTCAGATTCTTGTTGCCAGCGACCTGGCTGCCCGCGGATTGGACGTTGAGGGTGTAACCCATGTGGTGAACTATGATATTCCGCATGATGTTGACTGGTATGTTCACCGCATCGGCCGTACCGGACGCGCAGGCAATGAGGGCGAAGCAATTACGCTTTATACTGCCGACGAGGTTAAATGGCTGCGTAATATTGAAACCAAGCTGGGCATTCTGATGGAACGCCAAAACCTGGAGGGCGGTGTTGTGGCACGTCGCGTTGCTGTGGCTGCCAAAAAGAAAAAGCCCGCAGGACCTAAGCGCGGACGCAATGCTGTTGCTGATAAGCGCAAGGCTCCTAAAACAGGCAGCAACCGCCGTCAGGGTGTGAAAAAAAAGTAAGTTCGTTCTGTATTACTTGCAAAAGCTAGCCTTTTGTGATATATTGAACATAGAAAGACAACCGCCCACAGAGGTGGGTTGCCTAAAGTTAATGGTTTAGAAAAATCCGCTCCGCTAACCGGCAAAGTTTTGGGGCGGTTTTTCTATGCACGCATTATTTACAAAACAGAAAAATAAAGGTCAGTAATGCCAAAATGAACATTCCAAAAGCCATTAGGTCCTGAAAAGTGAAATGCTTCATAGACATCACCTCCATTCTATTTAAGAATGGGGCAACGCCACCCTGCAACACGGTTGTCTTCTGTTTGTGAGTATAGCATATAAACAAACTTTTAGCAACATCTCTTTTTGTTTTTAGTATTTATTGTCTGTTGCTCTTGACAAACAGCGCTGTATTTTATATACTAACAGTTAAGCTAAGAAGAAGAGTAGTAATCTGCAACCACAGCGAGCCGTGACAGTGCAAGGCGGCAAAGGCAGATGAAGGCGCTTTGGAGCTGTAAAAGTATATTGATTGAGGCGGGCTGCATTTTTGCAGTCAAGCAGGGTGGAACCGCGGAGTCCGAGCTGTATGCACTCCGTCCCTGTAACATTTAAGTTACGGGGACGCGGGTGCTTTTTTGTTTTTCTGACAAAGCTGCTGCTGCCGTCTTTGTAACAAATATAGGAGGTAAAACATGGATTTTCAGACAATTATTTTGAAGCTGCAAAAATTCTGGGCAGGCCAAAACTGCATTATGGCACAGCCCTATGACATCGAAAAAGGCGCAGGCACAATGAACCCGTCTACCTTTTTACGCGTACTCGGACCTGAGCCCTGGCGTGTGGCTTATGTAGAGCCTTCCCGCCGCCCGGCAGACGGCCGTTACGGTGATAACCCGAACCGTCTGTTCCAGCATCATCAGTTCCAGGTTATCGTAAAACCCTCTCCGGAAAACATTCAGGAGCTGTACCTGCAGAGCCTGGCTGAGCTCGGCATTCATCAGGAGGAGCATGATATCCGCTTTGTAGAGGATAACTGGGAATCTCCGACTCTGGGCGCTTGGGGCCTTGGCTGGGAGGTTTGGCTGGATGGTATGGAAATCACCCAGTTCACCTACTTCCAACAGGTAGGCAGCATTGACGTTAAGCCTGTAACCGTTGAAATCACGTACGGCCTGGAGCGTCTGGCTATGTATATCCAGGGCGTAGAAAACGTATTCGATATCCAATGGGTTGGCGACATCACCTACGGTGACGTTTTCCACACCAACGAGGTAGAGCAATCCTTCTACAACTTTCAGGTAGCAGACACCGCGCTGCTGTTTGACCTGTTCGACAAATATGAAGCAGAAGCTAAGCGCGTTATTGAGCTTGGTTATATCCGTCCTGCTTATGACTACGTTCTGAAATGCTCCCATGCATTTAACCTGCTGGATTCCCGCGGAGCAATCAGCGTAAGTGAACGTACTGCCTACATCGGTCGTGTACGTGCGATGGCCCGCCTGTGTGCAAAGGCTTATGTAGCACAACGTGAAGAAATGGGCTTCCCACTGCTCAAGAAAGGGGAGAATAAATAATGGAAAAATTACTTTTTGAAATCGGTACAGAAGAGATTCCTGCGAAATTTATGCCTGCCATTCTAGCACAATTAAAGGATTTGGCAGAAAAGAAAATGACTGAGCTGCGCATTCCCTTCGAAGCAGTTAAAACCTATGGCACTCCCCGTCGTATGACCTTCATTGCCAGCGGCGTTGCCGAGGCTCAGGAGGACAGCACTGTTGAGGCTAAAGGTCCTTCCGCAAAAATCGCTTTCGTAAGCGGCGCTCCTTCCAAAGCAGCTATCGGCTTTGCTCGCGGCCAAGGCGTTGACGTAAAAGAGCTCGTTGTTCGCGATGAATATGTATATGCTGTTAAGCATCTGGCAGGCCAACCGGTTAAAGATTTGCTGCCGGGTCTGCTGAGTGATATCCTCACCAGCCTGAACTTCCCGAAAAACATGCGTTGGGCAGATCATGAATTCAAATTTGTCCGTCCGATTCGTTGGCTGGTTGCACTGTTCGGCGATGAAGTTATCCCTGTTGAAATTACTGGCGTAAAATCCGGCAAATTCAGCCGCGGTCACCGCTTCCTGCGTCCTTCCGCACTGGATAACGCTAAAGCTCATGAGTCAATCGGCGATGCTGCCAAGGCTTTGTTCGACACCGTAAAGAGCAAGGCTAAGAACGCTGTAGCTTCCGCTGCTATCGGCACCATCGGCGCTGTAGAAATCCCTGATGCTGATTCCTATGAAAAGGTTATGTATGACAACTATGTAATGGTTGACCAGGACGCTCGCCGTGAGCTGATTCGTCAACAGGTTACTGACCTGGCAATTGCCGAAGGAGGTCATGCCGAAATCAATGAAGACCTGCTGGAGGAAGTAAACTATCTGGTAGAATGGCCGACTGCTCTGTGCGGCAAATTCGAAGAGAAATTCCTTGCTCTGCCGAAGGAATGCATCATCACCCCGATGCGCGAGCATCAGCGTTACTTCCCGGTACTGGCAGAGGACGGCTCCCTGCTGA
>NZ_FR892771.1:1732-77340 GCF_000434895.1 Phascolarctobacterium succinatutens CAG:287 | reverse complement strand
CTCCCTGCTGAACAAGTTCATCACCGTCCGCAACGGCGGCAAGGAGCATCTGGAAATTGTTGCTCACGGTAACGAGCGCGTACTGCGTGCACGTCTTAGCGACGCTGAATTCTTCTTCAACGAAGACAGAAAACAAACTTTGGCTGACCGTCTGGAAAAACTCAAAACTGTTTCCTTCCAGGAAGGCCTGGGCAATATGAACGATAAGAGCAAACGTCTGGTACAGGCTGTTGATATGCTGGCTATGGCTATCAATGCCAAGGTTGATAAAGAAAAACTGGAGCGCACCGCTCTGCTGTGCAAATGCGACCTGGTAACCGGCATGGTTATCGAATTCACCGAGCTGCAGGGCGTTATGGGCCGCGAATATGCTAAGCTCGACGGTGAAGCTCCTGAGGTTGCACTGGGTATTTACGAGCATTATCTGCCGCGCTTTGCTGGTGACGAGCTGCCGACTACCGATATCGGCCGTCTGACCGGTATTGCCGACAAGCTGGACAATATCTGCGCTACCTTCAGCCGCGGTCTGGCTCCGACCGGCTCTCAGGATCCGTATGCACTGCGCCGTCAGGCTCTGGGCATCATCAACATTCTGCTGGACGGCAACTACCATGTATCTCTGTACAAGGTTATCGCCGGCGCTCTGTACCTGCTGAACATCCCGGCAGAGGATACCAAAAAGCTCGTACCGCAGATTGCTGAGTTCATGAAACAGCGCCTGCGCAACATGCTGATGGATCAGGGCATCCGTTATGACGTAGTTGACGCAGTTCTGGCTGACCAGATGAACGACGACTTTACCGACCTTGTTGCCCGTGCTAAGGCTCTGAACAGCTTCGTTGCTTCCGCAGAGGCTCCGGCACTGATTCAGGCTGCAACCCGTGTTGCTAACCTGTGCAAGAAGATTGAAGAAGAATCCGCTATTAACCCGCAGCTCTTTGCAGTTGAAGCTGAAGGCGCTCTGCACAATGCCGCTATGGCAGCCAGCAAGGAAGTGCTGGTTGCAGCAACCAAATATGACTATGCTGCAGTTCTGGCTGAAGCAGTTAAGCTGGTTGACCCGATCAACAAATTCTTCGAAGACGTTATGGTTATGGACGAGGACGTTCGCGTGAAGAACAACCGTCTGGCACTCTTGGCAGCAGTTAAGGATATTACCCATGCTGTAGGTGACCTGAGCGTTATCGTACAATAATAAAAGCTAAGGAGATTAGTCTAATGGAACAATTTAATGCAGAAGCAAAAGCACTTGTAGAAATGCAGAATGAATACGTTTTGCTCACTGGCAAAAACCCCAGCGAAATGTGCCACGATGATTTCATCCGCGCAGAAGAGCTGAACGTACAGATTAAGGACGCAACCAAGGTTATGGCTGCGTTGGCAATCGAATTTGCCGGCTACAAAAAAGACGAAAAAGGCCTGTGGGTAGAAAAATAATTCTCCCGCTGTGCTTTTTGAACAGCCTTTGGGGCTTAAGACCATAGGCCTCGTGTGATTGTTTTTGTAATTTAACCGGTCTCGGATATGCTATTACATATAGCTGTCTGAGGCCGGTTTTATTTTTAGCTTAAAATAAAATAAGTGCCGGAGCTCCTGGCCTGAAATTGAATCAGATCAAGACTCGAGCACTTATTAGAGCAACGTTTTGTTAGTGTAAGGCTTTAGCTGTTACAGCTTTGCTGCCCACAGCCCGTGCAGATTGCAATAAGCATAAGCGGCGAGCGGAGCTGCATCACCGGCAAGAGCAAAAACAGCCTCCGGCTTGTCACCGGGCTTTAAGATATAGCGCTGACCGCCATGAGTTGTCTGCAGATAAATCCATTGGATGTAGTGCTTTTCAATCATGGGATGCTCCACGCTGCCTACAGCTACACGAACCGTGCTGCCATCAACAGTAATAACCGGCACATGCTTTTCCAGCGCTGCGTCCTCGGTGTTGGCAACAAGCTCCTGCATCGGCTTACCGCAGCAGACAAGTTCACCGCCGCCGTCCTGAATCAGGCCGACGATATTACCGCAAATACTGCATTTCAAAAATTTTACTGCCATTGTGCATCGCTCCTTTCGCAAAATAAAACCTTTTTAAACCTGGAAACTCAATGTCCCTAATTTAATTATAGCTTATGTTATATGCAAAGTATATAGCTTTGCGAAAAATGTTGCACACTTATCACAATTACAGGAAAAGGAAAAATACAGTGTTGGGAGACGTAAGCCGGTTGTTGCGTCGGTATAAAGCATTATCTTGCCGCGCTGCTGTTCCTTTGCAGGCCATGTTTGTGATATAATTATAGATATATATAATAAACGGTAAAGGTTGGGTGGATTTTTATGAAGCAGATAATTCCTGTAAAACAGGGTGATAATATTACATTAACGATTAATGGTCTCGGCAGCAGCGGCGAGGGCGTTGGCAAGTACGAGGGCTTTACGGTTTTCGTTAAGGGCGCGCTGCCGGAGGAAGAGGTACGCGTAACTATTACGCTGGTGAAGAAAAGCTATGCTGTAGGTGCGCTGGAGGAGATTGTCAAAGCATCTGCCGAGCGTGTGGAGCCTGCGTGCCCGGTGTATAAGGAATGCGGCGGCTGCCAGCTGCAGCATTTGAGCTATAAGGGACAGCTGGCATGCAAGCGTCAGCAGGTGCAGGATGCACTTACCAGAATCGGACATCTGGACTTAGAGGCATTGCCGGTGTTGGGGGCGGCGGAGCCGTGGAGCTACCGCAATAAGATGCAGTTCCCGGCGGCAGCGGACGCCGAAGGCGTGCTGCAGATAGGCTGCTATGCAACGGCAACACACAGCGTCGTAGATACTGATGCCTGCATGATTTCCAAGGAAGCGAACAATGCAATTATGAAAACGGTACGCACCTGGATGCAGCATTATAACATCAGCGCTTATGACGAAAAGACAGGTAAGGGACTCGTGCGCCATATTATGGGACGCGTGGGCGTGCACAGCGGCGAGGTGATGGCGGTTATCATTACCTCCAGCTATGACATTCCGCATCGCGGCGTGCTGATTGAATGGCTGAAACGCCATGTTCCGGGACTTGTGAGCGTGGTGCAGAACATCAACAAAAAACAGACGAACGTGGTCATGGGCAGCAAAACACGCGTGCTGTACGGAGCGGAATCGATTAAGGACAGCTTGGGCAGTCTGAGCTTTCATATTTCTGCACAGGCCTTCTTTCAGGTGAACAGCGAGCAGGCAGAAAAGCTGTATAACAAGGCGTTGGAGTTTGCGGCGCTGAGCGGGAAGGAAACCGTAGTGGACGTTTACTGTGGTACCGGTACGATTTCTCTGTATCTGGCGCGTCATGCCAAACAGGTTTATGGTATCGAGATTGTGGCGCCTGCGATTGAAAATGCCAAGAAAAATGCAGAAGAGAATAAATGCGCTAATGCGGAATTTATCTGCGGCGATGCAGCGGTAGAGTTGCCGAAGCTGCTGGCCGGCGGCGTGCGTCCGGACGTTGTGGTGGTGGATCCTCCGCGTGCGGGCTGCGAGCAGAAGGTGCTGGCTGCGATTGCTGAGGTACAGCCTGAGCGCGTTGTTTATGTGTCCTGCAATCCTGCGTCCTTGGCGCGTGATCTGGCGTTTATGGAGCAGCATGGGTATAAGGCGATTGTGGCGCAGCCGGTGGATATGTTCCCGATGACTAGCCATGTTGAAACTGTGGTGCTGCTAAACCGCATGAATACGGCATTTTAAGGGTTTCAGAGGGGCGAAAAACTGTAATTTGTGGCCCTCGTGTGGCCGAAAATTTTAGATGGCCACAATTTAATAGCAAAAAACAAAGCGCTCAGACAACAATCATTTGCTGTCTGGGCGCCGTTTTTTGCTATTTATGAACCGCCTTTTCAAAGATTTCTACTGATTGATTTCTCAGGTAGTTAGTATTGTGGGTATATGTATTAAGCGTTGTTTCTATGTTGCAGTGTCCTAAACGCTCCTGCACGTCCTTTATATTGGCACCGTTCTCTATAAGCGTTGTAGCGTGTGTGTGGCGCAGTGAATGGTAGTTGAAATTTATCTTCAGCTCATAGTGGATTGCACGGCTGCAATATTTCATGCTGTCCATACTCAGCAGCTGGCCGTTCTCCCTTACGTTTATCATATCCACGGACTCAAGAGGGCAGGGAACTCCGGCTTCAATTTCTATGAGCCGGTAAATGGTATCGCCTTTTTCGTCCTGCTCCGGCTTTTTGTAGATTTTTGTGTAGTATTCGTCATAGAAGGCTTTGTTGGCCATTTGCCGGTCATAAGCTTTTTTCAATGCAGCACAGAGTGTATCACCGATATTGATGATGCGGTTGGACTTGAAAGTTTTTGTGCTGTTGAAATACCAGGCGCTTTTCTCTTCCTTCATGCCCTTCTTCTTCAGAATCTCCCTTACATCTGCGCCACAGTTGCGCTTAAGCAAAGCCTTACTAATGCTTATGGTCTGATTGTCAAAATCGACATCGTTCCAGGTAAGGCCAAAGCATTCGGAAATTCTTACGCCGGTATAGTAGCCGATCATAAGCGGAATATAAAAATTAGAGCCTTCCGGAAAGCGCTCTATAATCTGCTTAAACTGCTCCGGTGTAATGATGTACCGGGTTTCCTTCTTGGGTGCCGTATCCTTGGGGATTCTTACGTTATTGCATGGATTATACTGGATGTACTTCAACGGCTCAATAGCATAATCCAGCGCTGCAGAGAGCGTGGAGAAGATACCGACGATGCTTGCCCTGCTGAGGCCACGCAGCTTCAGAGAATTTACGAATTCTTGAACGGCGGAAGGGGTGAGGGATTTTAACCGGTACATTCCTAGGCTGGGCTTTAGGTGATTTTCGATAGTATAAAGATAGCCAAGCTGGGTATTATATTTTAGGTTCATTTTGCAGTAAGTATCAATCCAACTGTCCAGATAATCCGCAACGGAAATGCTGGAAAGATTGAAAGTCTGACCGCTTTCGTTGTATTCTGCCAGCGCCTTGGTTCCGGCTTCCACGGCTTCCTTTTTCGTTTTAAAGCCGGATTTGGAAACACGCTTACGCTTGCCATCGACGGAAGCAGCTTCGAAACGGTACTGCCATTTATCGCCGCGTCTTGTTACGTTTAATGTTGAAATAAAAAATCAGCTCCTTTGCTTAAAATTGGGTGTAGTGTAGCAGAGCTGATTAAAATCTGATATAATAAAAAGGTAATCAGCTTCTGTTCTTGCCATGAATTGAGGGATTACAAAGCGGCTGCGTGCTGGTAACACGCTCCGCACAGCGCTCGGTGCTGGTAACACCGGGCGCTTTTTATTTTGTAAATATATTGAGTATTATAGGTTAGGTAAAATTATTTGTAATAACCCATGGATTTAAGTTGGTTGATGTAAGCTAGCTTTTGTTCAATTGTGGACAGCATTCCTAACCCCTGCAAAAAAGATTTTTTTGTTTCATCTGCATTGCACCATGCTGTAAAACGTTCGATTTCTGCGAGTGCAGGAGCATATTTTTGTGCCTGTAATTCTTCCATTTTTTCAAAGTTACCACTAAAACGAGCCATCTCAATTTCTGCACCCATTGGATCAACAAATTTGTTGATTTGCTCATTAAGTTTGCATGCATCTCTAAATGAAGCTCTTACAGAGTTTTTTACATTTTTACGAGGGTCAGTTTGTGCAGCATAGATATTCATACCAAGAGCAAACGTGCCGGAGGAATAGGTTTTAATTCCATAATCGACATTAACAAACTCTTTGCTGTTTGCTCTAGGTAGTGCTTCGCTTAAATGAACATTGATAGCAGGAGCATAGCCAGTTGCCTGTGCGCCATAAGCATTTTGATAATTGGTGCTGGTGGTAGTTTCGCCAGCCAGTTCGATTTGCACCATTAAGGGAACTTGATTCGGTTTAATCAGCTCTTGATAAAATACAGGGGATGTCGGTTGATAGGTATTGCGCTTTACATCTTGCACTAAAAAGCGTTTGGAATAATGCTTGAGCAGCTCTTTTTCAAATTCTTCTTGTCCTTTGGCAATGTCTTCAGCATCATTTTGAGATTGAAGGATTGCATCAGAAACTCTGTAGAAGAGAACAACCTTTTTAGTAGGCTGGAACTCTGCAGCCGAAGTAACACTACAAAATAAGAATGTAAGTGCAGTTACCAGTAAAAGTAGTTTTTTCATCATAAACACTCCTTGAAAAATTTTATTTGTCTGGAATAATCCAGATGACAACAAAAAAATATATAACTTATTTATTGTCAGTCTTCTGCTGGCGGTCTATATTATTCTTAATACTCATTATAATATTTTCATATATAGAATTTTACTTTGTGTAAAATAATCAGGATCAACAGAACAAGCCTGTTCAATAAAATGAGTATCTAAACCAAATGTATCTAAAAGTAATTGCTTGGTGTATATTTTTTTATCTACCAGAAGTTCTATTGCTTGCTTTATTAGGACAGGGCGTTCTGGACTATAGTAATCATCAAATGGTTCTACTTTACGCCATCTTTTAGAACTAATTTGTTTTTGCAATGACACTTCTCTTTCTGGTGAGATTAGTGTAAGTTGGGAACATCTTTTTATCATACCTGTAATAGATAGTTTGGTTTGAGGTTTTAAGCGAGCTAATTCCTGCAGAGTAGCAGAGTTAATGTATTTTTTTACAGTTACGTCAGGAAGTAAAAAGGCACCAGCGAAGTTTTTAGCATCTTGCTCTATACGCTTTAAATCCTTGGATATATCGTCTAATGCACCATGAAAAAATAAGTGACACAGCTCATGAGCCATACTCATACGCAGACGGAAAAAATTATTTTCACTATTAAGGACCATATATGGTCTGCCTCCAAACCAGAAAGAAAAACCATCAATCTGCTCAGGAAGATCGATAACCATAATTATGATTCCACGTTTTTCAAGTTCATACATAAGGTCTTGTATTGGTTCATATCCCAAATTCCAAGATCTACGAATAACTTTCGCCATAACTTCATAATCAAAATTATCTTCATCGATGTTTGTAGAAGTTTTTATTTTATTAAATAAAGGGTCTACTGGAGGGAATTTGATTTTACTTCCTATAAGTCCGACGATATCATTAACAAATAGTTTCGCTTGCGTGAATGCTTTGTCACGCTTTAATTTAGTGGCAGAGGAGAAGCTTCTGAAATATACGTCTCCATCAGGTTTTGAAGTAATTTCTGGCTTATAATAAAAACTTATAGGCAATCCATATATTATTGACAGTTGCCTGAAGTTTTCTGCATTAGGTGTAGCTTTTTCATGTTCATATAAGGAAAGTGCCTGAGCACTAACACCTATTTGAGCTGCAACTTCTTTAGCAGTTTTATTGGCCAGTATTCTGGCATCACGAAGTCTGGAACCTGTGATGTGGTTATGCTTGTTGAGTACCATAAATATCAGCTCCTGTTTCAAGTTCGTCAATAAGCTCAACAAGAAGTTCTTTTTTGTTTTCCTCTTGATTATTAACCGTTGCATTACGTTTCATATCCAATGGTTTAACATAAAGCCAGGATTCTTCACCGGGAATACCAATGCTTAAAAACATTGTACCATTTTTGTTTTCTCCATAAGCGATAAGAAACGTATCAATAGGCGGCATTTGTTCAGTAAAGAGATTGATTTCTACATCTGGTCTATATTTTACTGATTTTGGTTTGGTTAATGGTGATCTAGCCTTTGCGCAATAAATCGTAGCAGTGCCAGACTTCATTTCAATGTGGCTACAATTTTTGGCAGAGTTCAATTCGATAGAGTAGGACCATGGCAATAAGCCTTTATCGCAGTATTTCTTAGCTACTATTCCTATTGCAATACGTAAAATATGGGCGCGAAGGTCTTTGGCAAGCGTTGTTACTTTAAGCAGATAGACAGTATCATATGCTTCATTGCATAAATCTTGAGCCTCAAAAATCAATGAGGGCAGAACGGATTGTACATCAGATGTAAATACAGAAAGATAAGCTGTTTGTAATTTTTGTTCAATAATGTTTGTTTGCAATTTTTATCCCTCCAATAACGAAAGTATCTATATCAATTATTATATACTTTTATTGGAAAAAATCAAGTATAACGGGATAATGAACAAATAATAGCAAAATGGTTCCGCCGTCAGCATCCGGCTGGCGGTATTTGTTTTGAGCAGTTAAAGTTGTTCTATTTTATCGTTATCAATATGCCAATTATCCGGAAACCCAAGTTCTTTTAAAACATTATTAATAGGGATTGTTTTTAGCTTATTGCTAAGAGTCTTGAAACGCTTTTTGAATGTGTTATGCATTATAGCGTATTCGTTCCTGCTAATGAAGCATTGAAGTGTTATGAAGGCTTCGTATGCGCTGCGCCTTTCGTCCTCCTTCTGGATATTATATTTTTCATGAAGTGGTGTCCAATACTTAGTGTTCTGGTGGCATCGGAAACCTAGTAAGCGATTATTATGCGCGCATATATTTCTTATATCATTGATATTTTCAAGAAAACTATTCAGCATTTCCGGTGGAAACGGGCTATGGTTATCAGGAATGTTTTGACCGATAAATTCAAGACAGTCTTTACAAATCTTGTTTTGCAAGGATTTTTTAGAGTGTTTTAATAAATAACGCAGCTCTCCGAACTCGATGTGATTAACCAATACCCATATGGGAACATGTTTGTATTTCCTAAGATAATGATCAATGCTGCTGTTTTTGTTAGATTTGTCCTTATTATGGGATAAAATTTTTCTTGAAAGGTTTGATATTGTTTTTGCGACTAACAACGTCTTGTCTTGCTCATAGCAGTTTATGTTTAAGTACGCATAAGGTTCATCCTTAAACATTTCAGCAAAACGATGTGCAAATATTGCTCTTAAATGCGTTTCAGCTTCTAAAATACCTAAAAGCAATACCTGCTTGAATTCACGTTCAAAGACATATAAGCTCGTAATTTCGTCAAAACTTGTTTGAGCAGTGTAATTATCTCCTTCTCTAGGAAAAAATCTGGCGTATCCATTGATAAGGTTATAGTAGTTTTGGCTTAAAAGATATTTTTTTGCACGTTCTTCATCGGGTATAATTAGCCCGCGCTGCTTTAAAAGTTCTATTTGTTCTTCAAGGGACTTAAATTCTTTCACAAAAAAAGACCTCCTCTGGATAACAGAGAAGGCCTTCTTCCGTACCGGTCCCCGTAGGGATACCGGCGCTTTTCCTATCTCTATTATACGCATTTAAAGTATGTATGTCAATGACAGGTATGGAAAAAAACTTGCTTTTTTGTCAGCATTGTGGTACTATATATGGCTTAAGTATCTAAAACCACAATATATAGTGTTTGCATCAAGCAAACCGTCAGCCTTCCGCTGGCGGTATTTTTTTATCTTTGGTAAAAAAGGCTGTTTTTACCAAGTTCTATTTTATTTCTTCAGTACTTCCAGCCCCATCGGCACGCCTACCATGTCAGCAAAGCGGTGAATGGAAGTTTCCGGGTACTGCTGCAGCAGCTCATCCGGCAGGAGCAGTTCCACGGCGAAGGTGTTGGCCTGCCGTTCTATTTTATCAATGCTGAAAAGGGTATGGGCTTTGAGGAATGGCGTCGACACGCCTTTATGTAAAACACTGTGGCCAAGCTCATGGGCGCAGGTGTATGCTTGCAATTCTTCGGATATGTTCTGGTTAATGATGATAAATTTGGAACGCTTATATGTAGTGAAGTAGCCCCATGTGCTGCCAAGCTCTGCGTACATGACGATGATGTTCAGCAGCTGCGCCAGCTCATAGGGGTTATTTGTTTTGTGCTTATGTGTAAGCTGCTTCACAGCAGCCTTGATATCCATGATATTATTCCTCTTCGTGGCGATATTTTTTAGGAGTGTATTTTTCTTTGGCGATTTTCTTTGCCAGTCGCATGGTAGCCTGCAGGCTTGCTTTCAGGAGTTCTCTGTCTTCATCATCTTCAACGGTACCGCCCATGGCAGCCATTGCGTTTTTGCTGTCGAGGTCGGCAAGCATTTTTTCGAGGTCGGCGGCGATTTGGCGTTCATCGCGGGGGGTGAGGGGGACGGATTGGCTCTGCAAACCATTATCTTCAATAATATTACTTTTTTGTATGCCAAAATGGTCAGCTATTTTTTGAATAGCTCCCATGCGTGGCTCTTTTATGCCTTGTTCCCATGTTGATACAGCTTTATCACTAACACCTGCAATTTGACCTAACTCTTTTTGCGATAATCCATATTGTTCGCGCAACAACTTAATATTTTCACTGATTCCCATGATGTTGCTCCCTTCTTATTTTTATATCACTATCATATACTAAAAGTAGAAAAAAATCAACATGAAAACGAAAATAATCTACTTTTAGTAGTTGACACTCTACCAAAAGTAGATTATAATAGACTTGTAAATCAAACAAAGGAGGTGTTCCAAATGGGCTTATCTTTGAAGCAGATACGCCTTGTGAGAGAAAAAACACAGGACGAAATGGCTGAAAAGCTGGGCGTTCATGTCCAAACTTATCGCAAATTAGAGGAAAATCCTGATGAGGTAACTATTAAGCAAGCTAAAATTATCTCGGAATTTCTTGGCGTATCTTATGATGATATTTTTTTTGCTCAATAACTCTACTAAAAGTAGATTAGAAAAAGAGGTGCAACATGAACAACTTACAGATTTTCGACAGTCCCGACTTCGGACAGATTCGCACCATTCAACAGAATGGAGAACCGTGGTTCGTTGGCAAGGACGTGGCTGACATTCTCGGTTATCAAAACGGTAGTCGAGATGTCAACCGCCATGTAGATGAAGATGACAGGCAAAACTACCAAAACGGTACTTTTGAAAGTAATCGTGGTTTGACCATTATCAACGAAAGCGGTCTTTACTCTCTCATCCTCTCCAGCAAGATGCCCAAAGCAAAGGAATTCAAGCGCTGGGTGACAAGTGAAGTCATTCCGGCAATCAGAAAGACCGGCGGGTACATCGCAGGCAGTGAGAACATGACGGACGCAGAGATTATGGCGAAGGCTGTGCTGGTAGCTCAAAGCACTATCCGGCAGCGTGACCAGCGCATTAAGGAGCTGGAAAGCGATGTGGCAGCGGCGAAACCGAAGGTGCTGTTTGCGGATGCGGTGAGCGCGTCGGACAGCACGATTCTGATTGGTGACCTTGCGAAGATTCTGAAGCAGAACGGCCATCCGATTGGTCAGAAGCGCTTGTTCAACTGGATGCGTGAGCAAGGATACCTGATTAAGCGTGCCGGAGCGGATTATAACAGCCCGACGCAGCGCGCTATGGAAATGGGATTGTTCAAAATTAAGGAAACGGCTATTTCCCACAGTGACGGCCACGTCAGCGTCAGCAAAACCACTAAGGTTACCGGCAAAGGCCAGCAGTACTTTATCAACAAGTTTTGCGGGGCGTGATGGTGATGGGAGGCAATGGCGATGGAGATTACGAAAAATTTGCAAACCATTGAAAGAAGCTTAAAGGCAATTAAAGAAGCCGAATTTAGAATCAACAAACTTTGGGGAAAAACATCTTCAGGTAAACTTGATAACTCGCTATACATAATTGAAAGTTCGAAAATCCGGGAAGAAATAAAAAAAGCCTTGGCTGCTGTTGATGCAATCAAGGCCGAAGAATTTAAATTTTTAAATGAAAATATTTTACCGCTACTTTGCGAGCAGATAGGTACCGATGACCTGTAAAAGTGAACCGTACATAGTTTGATAGTTTTCCAGATGTTCTTTAGCGGACGAAAGCAGACCTTTTTCTAACGGAGAACCGATTTCCATCCGTTTAAAAAGAGGTGAAAGCTCTTCTTGAATTTTTTGCAGGTCTTGCTTGTCGCTAATGGTGGCTTGTAGTATAGCTTGAAAATCAGCGATAGACAAACCTTGATTGATAGTGTTTCCTGTAATGTTCTGACCAACGATACCGGAAACGTTGCTATTGACAATGATGTTTGCGGCCGGCTGCACAGTGGAAATTTTCTCAATAGCCTTTGTACCTTTAGAGGTGATTTTAACACTAACAGGAACGCCTTTATATTCGGCGTATGGCTTAACAAAATTTTCTTGTTTCAAATAGTTTACAGAAGCAAGAAATGATGTTCTGTCATTAGGGCTCATAGCTTCCAGCTTATCTTCGCTGACATTGTAGGAATCATATCCTTCTGAAAGGCCATCATAAATGTACCTTAATAAATCCATTGCGTCGTTATGTATATTCATATTATTTCACCTCCTGTCTGTAGCTTAATTATAGCACTGATGCGGAGAAGTGAGGGAAGAAGGGAGGGTGAGATTATGGCAAGTATTGAGCTTTTGACTGTTGCTGAAGTAAGCAAACTTCTGAAATGTAATGTTGACTATGTTTACAAGCTCAAAAAATCCGGTTTGCTGAGATTCATGAAGCTTGGCAACCTTAAATGCCGCCGGGAATCTTTGGAAGAGTTCCTCAGCACATATGACGGCAAGGATGTGACTGATCCGTTTAACGTGAAGGAGTTGTAGATATGAAAAAAGTATTGTTCATTCTGCTGGTAGCCTGCTGCGTTTGGGCTGCATGGGATGCAACACGTCCGACGGAAAAATATGTTGTCAAGGCTACGGCCTGCGAAGGGGATACCCTTTGGCACCTGGTGGGTGACACCATGCAGCACGAGGGCGACAGCAGAGATATTCGCGAGGTCATCTTTTATACAAAGAAAATCAGCAACTTGAAGGGTGACCTTCAGCCGGGGGACATCGTGCTGATTCCCATTGAGGTGCGCAGATGAACGAAAGAGATTATGACGGCCTGACAATGGACTACTTCCAAAATCAGCTGCTTGCAAAAGGCATTACCAAAGAAATGTTTAACATGGATCAGTTTGCCGGCCTTACCACCCGGGAGCTGCAGAACATCGTAAACAACGTAAGTTTAAAGGAGGCATAGCATGAAACTGTTTGATATAGACGAAAGACTGGCGGCCTGCGTCAAATTGGACGAAAGCCGCGTTGTAGATACCGAAAGCGGTGAAATCATCGACCTTGAAGCAATCGCTGCTCTGGAAATGGAGCGCGACAAGAAGATTGAGAACCTGGGCTGCTGGTATAAAAACCTGTTAGCGGAGGCAGAAGCTTTGAAAGCGCAGAAGAACGCTTTTGCAGAACGTGAAAAGGCTAAGAAGGCCAAGGCGGAAAGCCTTAGAGGCTTTTTGAGCCGCTATCTGAACGGCAAAAAGTTTGAAAGTGCGAAGGTGGCCATGAGCTTCCGCAAAAGCGAAGCGGTAGAGTTTGACGCAAAGTGCATCGGCGATGTTCCGGAAGAATTCCTGAAATTCAAAGATCCGGAGCTGGACAAGGTTGCAGTCAAAAAGGCTATCAAGGCCGGTGAAACTGTACCTGGCTGCGAACTGGTAGCGCGCCAGAACCTGCAGATTAAATAAGGCGGCCTATTATGGATAACATGAAATTTTATAGTCAGCTTGCCGCTCCGCCTGCCGAAGCCATCAAGCCTATCCAGGGCGGCAACTTAAAAGGCAAAAGCGACATTAATCCGCAGTGGAAGATTGAAGCTATGACTTCGGTTTTCGGTCCGTGCGGTATTGGCTGGAAGTTTAACATCGCCGATGAAAAGACGTTCCAGTGCGGTGACGGACAGATTTTATTGTTCCTGACTGTTGCGCTTATGTATCACGATGGAGAGGGCTGGAGCGAACCGGTCTACGGCTGCGGCGGTGACTTCATCGTCGAGAAAAACAAAAACGGGCTTGTTCCCAATGACGAAGCCTATAAAATGTGCCTTACCGACGCGCTGGGCAACGCTATGAAGTGCATCGGCGTTGCGGCTGATGTGTATCGTGGCTTGCGGGACAGCAAGTATGGTGAAAGCCACAGAACCGAGCCACAGGCTTCCCGCCAGACGAAGGCTGCAACGAAGCATACCGACAAGGTGAGCAGCTATCAGCTGGCGCAGCTGCAGACGATGGCAAAGCAGAAGGGCGTTGATGTGGCAGGCATCGCGCAAAGCCTGCAGCTCAATAACTTGCGGGATATCACTGCAGCGCAATGGGCGCAATGCATGAACAGCCTAAGAAAGCGGGCGGACGCACAGTGAAAAAGTCTATTGTAACGGATAACATGGAATTTTGCATAGTCTGCGGCAGACCGCGGGAAGCAGTGCATCACGTATTTTTCGGAACTGCGCTGCGGAAAATCAGCGACAAACACGGTTTTGTAGTGCCGTTGTGCAACTATCATCATAACGGCGCGGCTGGCATACATAATAATAACCAGGTGCTTGACCAAAAAATCAAACAGCACGCACAGCGTAAGTATGAAGCCCTGGGGCATAGCCGAGAAGAATTCCGGGCGTTGATAGGCAAAAGCTATCTTTAGGGCGGTGGAAACGTGAAAGCACAGATTAAACATATAGCTGACGTGGCCTGTATGAGCTCTACAATAGAGTTTACGGTGGTGCTTGATAGTTTGTATAGGCAGGATGTTTTTGAAGTCATGAACGCAATGCAGGGCGATAAGAAGCCATATACGATATCCATCGAACCTAAAAAAGAAAGAAGAAGTCTTAGGGCTTACAACTATTGTTGGGAATTGTGCCATAAGATTGGGGAAAAGATTAACGCACCGAAAACGGTAGTATATCAGAAAAATATACGTGAGGTTGGTAGTTTCACAACTTTAGAGATGCTTACTTCTTCCGTGCCGCAGTTTTCAACGCGGTGGGGTGGTAATGGCCTGGGCTGGTTGACAGATACTATTGACCAACATGGAGAATATACCAGTCTAATAGCATATTATGGCAGCAGCACCTATACAATAGCCGAGATGTCAAGACTGATAGACAGTGTTGTATCAGAAGCTAAAAGTGTGGGCGTTGAGACCTTACCTCCATGGGAACTGGATATAATCAAAGCGGCATGGAAAGGGAGCTGATAAAGTGGCGGACGTGAAATGGATAAAGATTGCTGTTGATATGTTCGACAACCGCAAGATTAAACAGATTGGCAGCATGCCGGAGGGTGACAGCCTTCTGCTGATGTGGGTGCAGCTGCTCTGCCTTGCCGGTAATGTCAACGATGGCGGCTTTATCTATCTGACAAAGGAAATCCCGTATACGGACGAAATGCTGGCCACGCAGTTTAACAAGCCTATTTCGACTGTAAGGCTTGCGCTGAAGACCTTTGAACAGTTCGGCATGATAGAAATCATCAACAACATGATTTTCCTGTCAAGCTGGGAGAAGTACCAGAGCACAGACAGGCTGACAGAAATCAGAGAGCAGACGCGGGCAAGGGTTGCGAAGCACCGGGAAAAGCAAAAGCTGCTTGCAGCGGGACAGCTTGACGGTGAAAGTAACGTTACATGTAACGTTACAGTAACGCAAGGTAACGCACTAGAAGAAGATATAGATAAAGATATAGATAAAGATAAGAATAAGAGTATATCTAAAAAATCCCCCCGCCATAAACACGGCGAATATCAAAACGTGCTGCTGTCTGATGATGATCTGGAGAAGCTGAAGGCTGAATTCCCTGCTGATTGGGACCAGCGTATACAGCGCTTGTCTGAATATATGGCTTCCAGCGGCAAGAGCTATAAAAACCACCTTGCTACTATCCGTAATTGGGCAAGGCGCGACAAACCGGCTGCAAAGTCTGCAGGCGGTGAAGATATGACTGATTTGGACAAATACTTCTAGGATGGTGATAACATGGATGGTTTACTTGAAATTGTGGCGACGGTAGAGCAAAAGACCGCCGCCAACTTGCCAAGAAGTTCAGCCGACTATATGGAAAACGGTCTGCTGTACTGCGGCAAATGCCATACGCCAAAAGAGTTCCGCGGCAATTTCCTTGGCATGGTCAAGGTGGTGCCGTGCCTCTGCCGGTGCAGATCCGAAAAATTGGCGGCAGAAGAACAGCAGCGCAAAGCTGAAAAGCGGCAGGCTCGCATCAGGCAGCATCGCCGTGCTAGCTTTCTTGAAAGCGATATGCAGCATTGGAACTTTGCAGCTGATGATGGTGCAGACCCGCGCATAATGAGGGCTGCTAAAAACTACGTTGGCAACTTTACGCAGTTTCGGGAGCAGGGGAAGGGCCTGCTGCTGTATGGTGGTGTGGGAACCGGCAAGACTTTTGCTGCTGCCTGCATCGCCAATGCGCTGATAGACTCCGGCAGAACCTGCCTGATGACCAACTTTGCGCGGGTGCTGAATACCTTGTGGAGCATCGAGGAAAAGCAAACCTATATTGACAGCTTCAATCAGTTCGACCTGCTGGTTCTGGATGATTTGGGAGCCGAACGCCGTAGCGAATACGCGCAGGAGCAGGTGTTTAACGTGATTGATGCGCGGTATAGAGCAAAGCTGCCGATGATCATCACAACCAACCTGAGCATCGACGAAATCAAAAAGCCCGACAGCATCGGCAACAGCCGTATCTATGACAGAGTGCTGGAGATGTGCCATCCGGTAGAAGTAACCGGCAAGAGCCGTCGCCGCCAGAAGGTAGCAGCTGATTTCAGAAGCATGAATGAGCTTTTGGGGCTGTAGGGAGGCAGAAGATGAGTGCAAAAGTAGATTTAACAGGGCAACGTTTTGGGCGGCTGATAGTTATCAAAGAATTGCCCCGCAAGACAGCACTAAAGAAAACCCCTCTATGGCTGTGCCAATGTGACTGTGGTAACACCTGCGAAGCTTATAGTGATAGTTTGCGTGGTGGTAAAAAGAGTTGTGGTTGCATTTTGAAGGAGCGCCGCAGGGCAGCAGAAGCTAAAAGGGCTGAGGGTGAAGCGATTAGAGCAAAAAATAAAGCACTGCTGGCGTTGAAGTGTCCTTTTCCTGCTAATTGTTGTTATAAAAGCAGGCATGGGATGTGCTGTTTAGATTGCTATGAGCGTGAAACTTGTGAAGATAGGTGCTTAAACACGCCGACGAAATGCGGTTATAGCAGATTGAGGGAGATATCATGGAGTGGAATGAAGAATTAGAGAAAAAATTGAAACGCCGTGGCGAAATCTGGCACGCGGAAAAACTTGCATCACGTCTTATATTCGACGGCCGCCGTGCTCTTGAACACTATACTGCAGATGAAATGCGTGCGAAATTTGAACCTATAGCAAAGCAGTACAGAAAGAGCGGGCGTATGTGCCTGGATTCTGATGCCTTGGTGATGTACTGCAAGGAGCAGGGATATAAATGGGAATGGTACCCACCTAGTCCATTGGGAGAGTATTGGTTCGTGCTTAGGAGGTGTGCAGATGAAACGTAAATGCCAAGTGTGCGGGCAGGAGAACGGAAGCTGCAACCGCTACTACTTCAGTCCTGCTAACATTATCACCATCTGCCCTGCATGCCTTGCCTTCAGCTGCGATGACAAAGCAAAGATTGCAAGGCAGGCGCATAAAGCCGGCAGACTGGTAAAGGAAGAGGTGAGCAAGAAAAGATGGTAGGCAAATCACCATGCAGAGGATGCGAAGTAAGAAGAATAGGCTGCCATGCTATCTGCAACGCATTTAGCGAATGGAAAACCGAGCAATACAAATTGCTGGAAGCGAAGCGGCAGGCCAACTTGAAAAATTTAGCGACAGCCGGAACTGCCGCAAGACATGAGAAATGGATAAGGGGGCATAAATAATGACTGACAATGTAAACCATCCCAAGCACTACACCCAAGGCGGTGTTGAATGCATCGACGCGCTGGCGGCGGCTACGATTAATCTGCAAGGCCTTGATGCTGTTTGCACCGCTAATGCCATCAAGTATCTGTGGCGCTGGGGCCAGAAGAATGGCGTTGAGGACCTGAAAAAAGCCCGCTGGTATATCGACAAACTGGTTAAAGAAAATGAAGTCGTTGAGGATAAAACCCAAGCGGAGGAAAAACAGTTCTTTATGACGGCGGTACATTACAATCTGAATATGTGGCGTGATAGCGGTGATGTTGATTATCTGTATAAGGCCATCGCCTATATCAAAGCCCAAATCGGTGTAGAAGAAAAGGAGGCTTAGCCGGAGCTGATGATGGATATACAGTTTACTGAGTTAATCTACAATGCAGCAGGAACCATCTGCCTGGCGCTGGTCATTGTACTGGCGCTGCGGCTGGTGCTGAAAGGAGAGAATGAGAATGAATAGAATTATGCTGTTAGGCCGTTTGACCAAAGACCCCGAAATCAGATATACCCCGAGCGGTGCCTGCGTAGCACAGTTTACGCTGGCTGTTGACCGCCCCTACACTAAAGACGGCAGCCGTGAAGCGGACTTTATCCCTTGCGTAACGTGGGGAAAGACGTCAGAAACAATCGGCAACTACGTGCATAAGGGACAACGTCTGTTGGTAGAAGGCCGCTTGCAAATCCGCAGCTATGATGCCAAAGACGGAAGCAAGCGCTGGGTGACTGAAGTAATCGTCAACCATGCCGAATTCATTGAGCGCAAGGAGCAGACATCACAGCAGCCAGCACCGCAGAGCATGGAAAGTTTCGGCCAGCAAGTGCCTTTTGACGAAGAGATTCCGTTTTAGGGGGTGTGCAACATGGAAACTAGCGCAGGTGAAATTTGTGTATGGTGCGATAAAGAAAAGGCTGTGCCGAGCATTTTCGACAACGGCCGACCCGTTTACTGTGAAAAATGCCAACGTGAGCTGTTAAAAGAATTTGGTACGCCGGATGCGTTGGCGGATTGGGAAAGGACGCGCAAGCAACAATGAAATACCATAATAAAAAAGTTGAATGTGATGGCATCATATTTGACAGCACCAAAGAGAAAAATTACTACTGCGAACTGAAAGTGTTGCGCAGGGCAGGCGAGGTTATAGATTTTGAACGTCAGGTAACGTTCGAGTTGCAGCCTAAATTCAAACATGCCGGCAAAACCGAAAGAGCAATCAAGTATATTGCTGATTTTGTCATCAAGTATAAAGATGGGCGTACAGTAGTGGTTGACACTAAGGGCTTTAGAACAAAGGACTATTTGCTGAAGCGGAAAATGCTGCTGTATAAGAACCCTGGTATATTATTTGAAGAAGTTTAAGAGGTGCAGGAATGAGAGAGAAAAAACTTTATACATGTGAATTTTGTCACACAGATTATGCCGAAAAATTTGCATGTAAACAGTGTGAACAAAACCATAAAACAAATTTGGCTATTAAAGGCATGAGATTTAAGCCGATTACGGTTGACGCGTCGGGCTTCCCTATTAGCATTACGGTTGTTACTGATAAGGGATTAGAAAAAGTGTATCACTGTTAAGGTGGGCATGTGATGAGTAGAAAAACCGATGAAGAAATAATTAAAGATAAAATCGACTATTGGTGCAAAAGCTTAAAGCATTGGTGGAAAGCATACAGAAAATGTTGCTGTTCTCTTTATAAATATTTTCTGCTGGAATCAGTACGCAAGGTACGATACTGGCGTGGAAAACTAGAAAAGAAGGTGAAAACTTGATAACAAAATATGATCTGCGTAAATGCAAGCATCTGAAAATGGAGATAATGGATTTGCAGGACCAGGTGAACGAGCTTACCAACATGATGACATCGCCAAGAATTTCGCAATTAACAGGGATGCCCGGTGGCGGCAATAGCGGGCGTGACAATGTAACCAATGCCATTGCCAAGGCTGATAAACTGCGCAGTCTGTATTACGAAAAGTTTGGCGCGCTGGTAGGGTTGCAGATGGATATTGAAAAGGCCATCGAATCGCTGCCTGCAGAAGACCAGATGATGCTGAGAATGCATTATTTCAGCAACTACACGTGGGAAGAAGTGGCTGTACGCATGGGAATCAACTGGCGCAGCGTGCACCGCCGTCATGCAGCCATCTTGGAAAGGCTGGCGCATGATGAAGAAGAAAAGAAAGAAACTGAACCTGAAAATCAATGACTGCTGCGGCATGCAGCCAAGGTGTGCATTTAATAAGCAAGGCGTTTTAGGGATTTACTGCCCATGCTGTAAAAGATTTGAGCTGGCGAGAGACGGGGAATTTTTCCTTGAAATAGTTCAGAGATGGAATGAAAAATTGTAAAAATATATGTTGTGACATTGTTTGACAGTATCCGCTGATGATATAATTATAATAAGCGGAGAAGAAAACAAGAGACGCAAGGGAGTAAAGCCCTGCTGCTGTAATGGCGGTGGGGCTTTTACTATGCCATGGAAAGGGAGGCGCACAGTGATAAGTAAAAATGCAATATTTTTAATAATAGCTGCTGTGCTTGCCTTTGCCTGCGGTTTCGCTCTGCACGGCGTTCTGCATACCTGCCCGGTGGCTGACACAAAAGTAGTTACCCAGGTTGAATACCGGGACAAGGTGAAAACGGAAATCGCTTATGTGCCTAAAGAAACTGTTATCTACAAGTCTGCTGACGGCAGCACTAAAAGCGAACCGGAAAAAACGGATATTGACGTGAAGCTCAATAAGCCGGTGCTGAATGTTAAGGTTAATGACAAGGCCTTCGTTGTGGCCAAAGCAGAGAATGAACAGTACCTGTTTGACAAGAATAAACTGACGCTGACGCAGACCAGCAGTACGGATCTTAATATAAAGATACCGGTAGTGGATAAAACGCGGCGCTGGGGCATTGGTGCTGGCATCTCTAAAGATGGCGCGGTAGGCGTTATTAACTTCCCGCTGAAAGGTAATGCTGGTGGTTGGGTAGCCGGCAGAGCTGATAACGTCATGGGTGGCGTTATGGTAAGATTTTAAAGATACCCGGGTGCAGGGGCAAGGTTCCCGAATGGGAGTAGATGCAAGTTGCGAATAGGACATTGCAAATATTCGCAGCGCAGCATAGCTGGCGTCAAGAATCCCTTTACCCCCTGCTTTTATATGCGTAGGTGAGCCGAGTAGCGAAGGCAGCGGACTGTAAATCCGTGACGTAAGATACAACGCTGGTGCAATTCCAGCCCTACGCACCAATAAGAATAACGAAAAGCCTGCGGGCGAAGTAGTGAGGGGCAGAAGCTGCGGTGACTGCCCTTATATATTTTCTGCCTTTGCCGGGCGTGGGTTTTTGTAAATTTTTACCACGCCGGAATAGAACACCTTCTTTCCGGACGCAAGGACACCGCACTGCAATGCGGCGCGTCCGGCAAGGGTAGAAGAAATTAGAGGTTTATCATGGAGCACAGTAAAAAGTATAGGTTAATAGCTAATAAGCTGATACGCACTTTGCCGGAATTCGCTGATATAAAGGCTGCTAAGGTGAAAATAGCCTACTTATCCAGCCTGGAAGAAAAGAAGCGCAATAAGCGGACGATATTTGCTGACTGCAACTTAGTGAGCGACCGCTACAGCTGGTGCTGCCCCTATGATTTTTTTATTGTGGTTTATGAACCGAATGTAGTTGGCTTTAGCGAAAAGCAGCTGGAAACATTGCTGAGGCATGAGCTGCATCATGTGGGGATTGATTTTGAGAAAGACGAAACAGGCTTCTATATTGTGCCGCATGATGTGGAAGAATTTTGGGATATTATTGATGATGTGGGATTAAGGTGGTGTGAGATGGATGCCAAGAGGGATGAACCCAAAAAGTCGGGCTAATTTAATATCGAACTCCGATAGAACTCCGAAAGAGCGAAAAGAGCTAGCTGAAAAAATGGGGCAGGCATCCGGTGAAGCACGCCGCCGCTTGAAGTCGTTCCGCGAGCTGGACGCTGACTTCACGACCGACGATGAGCGCAAGGAGATGCTGGACGCGCTGAAGCTGAAGGCTAAGCGTGGCAACATCAAGGCTTTTGAAATTTATCGCGATACCGTAGGCCTAAAGCCTAAAGAAAATGTGGAAATCTCCGGTGAGCTTGCCAATCCGTTCGCAGGGCTGACGGATGCAGAACTGAAAAAGCTGGCTGGTATGGATGGATAAGCAGCTGATAACATTGGGAGCAAAGATAGAACTTGCAAGACGCAGGTTCTTTTTTTACGCCCAGCTGAAGAACCCGGACTTCTACCGGAGCGACCGCAAGTACCTGCAGGAGCTGTGCGATGCCTTGCAATGGTTCTTGACCTCAGATAAGAAGATACTTGTACTGAACATGCCTCCGCGTCATGGCAAAAGCTACACGGCCAGCAATTTCGTGGAATGGGCGCTGGGCAGGGATAACACCTTGCAGGTTATGATTGGCTCTTATAACGAAACACTGTCGACGCGCTTCAGTAAGAACGTGCGTGACAGCATCAGCGAGGCTAAGGCGGATATTTATAAGCCGGTCTATAGTGATGTGTTCCCCGCCACCAAAATTAAGCGTGGCGACGGCGCTATGAACCTGTGGAGCCTCGAAGGACAGCAGACAAGTTACCTTGCTACATCGCCAACCGGTACAGCGACAGGCTTTGGCTGCAGGCTGATGATCATAGACGATTTAATCAAGAATGCGGAAGAAGCCTATAACGAAAATGTCAAAGAAAAGCACTGGGACTGGTTCACCAATACCATGCTGTCACGTGGCGAGGGCGATTATAAAATCATCGTCATTATGACGCGTTGGGCTAGTGATGATTTGGCAGGCAAGGTGCTGGAATATTATCCGGCAGAAAAAATCGTGCATATCAACATGAAGGCAGTGCAGGATGACGGCAGCATGCTGTGTGATGGCGTGCTGGATGCTGAAAGCTGCATGGAGAAGAAGCAGCTTATGGGGCTTGATATATGGAGTGCCAACTACCAGCAGGAGCCGATAGACATCAAGGGCAGGCTGTACAGTAGCTTCAAGACCTATGATGGCGCGCTGCCTGCCTTCAAGCAGATTCGTGCTTATACGGATACGGCTGATACAGGTGCCGATTACCTTTGCTGCATCATTTATGGGCGCACCTTTGCGGATGAAGCGTATGTGCTTGACGTTTTATACACGAAGGAGCCTATGGAGGTTACTGAACCGGCAACGGCGAGGGCACTGGAACGCAACAGCACGAATGTGGCACGCTTCGAAAGCAACAATGGCGGGCGTGGTTTTGCCAGGAACGTGAAGAAGCTGCTGCATAGCAACCATACAACCATTGAAACCTTTACGCAGCACAAGAACAAGGCTGCAAGAATCTTGTCTAATGCTACGTGGTGTATGGAGCATATTTATTTCCCAAGCGATTGGAAGAACCGCTGGCCGGAGTTTTATGCAGCACTGAGCAAGTACCAGAAGGAAGGCAAGAACACACACGATGATGCTCCGGATGCTTTGACCGGCGTGTGTGAGGACATCGTGGAGGTGGCAAGGCCTAAACCGATGCGCGTCAACTATTAAGAGAGGTGAAAAAATGCGTAATGATAAACATGGATTATACAAAATGCTGGAAGATGGCTATGAAGGCTGCGGAGGCTTTCTTGACGGCAGCTATTTAACCCAGCACCCGCGTGAGGATGCAGGAAAGTACGGCATGAGGCGCGAGCTGGCGTACTACCTTAACTATCTGGCACCCTGCGTTAATGCTCATGTAGCGCCAATCTTCAAAACACTGGCTGTGCGTGACTGGAGCGGCGCAGGCTCGGAGCTGTGGGAAACCTTCAGCAAGGACGTTGACTTCTTGGGCACCAGCATCCAGAACCTTATGAAGCAGGCTGCCTGCAGTGCGAAGCTGCAAGGCGTCGCTTATATCGTTATGGATAAGGCGCAGGGCGATGCTGAGGATATGCGCGTGGCAGACCTGGAAGCGGACCGCAATAACCTGCCTTATGCTTTTGTAGTGAATCTTAATGCCGTAAAGGAAATCTGTCAGGATAAGCTGGGACGTATCACAAAGTTTGTTTTTATGGAGCCTGATGCATACCAGGAACAGACGATGGCGACACGAACACTGACGGCAGAAGGCTGGGAGCTTATCGACAGCAAAGGCAAGCACAGCGGAACCTGGAATCTTGGGCGCGTGCCGGTTGTTCCTTTGGTTAGCAAAGTGAGGAATAGTCACAATCCTTTCCCGCCTAGTGAATTCCTTAGCATAGCAAAAACAAATCTTGCTATCTACAATATGTGCAGCTGGTTGGCTGACATCTTAGTCAATCAGACCTTCAGCGTTCTGTGTTACCCTTCGAGTGACCCAGACAGTATCAACATCGGCACCAATAATGCCTTGGGATATCCTCCGGAGAGCAGCCACGCGCCTGCGTTTATCGCTCCGCCTGATGGTCCTGCAACGGTGCTGGCAGCGCAGATTGCTACACTGCAGCAGGAGATTTACCGCATGGCCGTTGTTGTCAACGTAACAGGCTCCAGCAAGCAGCAGAGCGGGCAGGCGAAAGCGTGGGATTATGAGGCAACCAATCAGATTCTATCCGATTTTGCAGACCTCGTGGAAGCAGCGGAAGAGAATCTGGCAAGGCTGTTCAGTATCTGGACCGGCGTGCCGCTGGAATACAGTGTGAACTACCCGAATGACTTCAAAATCAGTGAGGTTGAGCAGGAGCTTGCTAATGCTGAAATTGCTAAAGGCTTGAACTTTGGCGATGAATTTAACATGGAAGTATTCAAGCGCGTTCTTACCAGCTATCTGCCGGAGCTTAAGGTTGATGACTTTGACGCGCTGGTGAAGACCTACGAAGAGCACTTGGAGCAGGAAAAGCTGGATTATAGCCATGCTTTTGGTGATAATGGCGGTGGCGATGATGACGACGACGGACAGGCTGGCGCAGCTGATTAAGAAACTGAATAAAAGCTGGCGTAAGGATGCTAAAAAAGCAGTAGCTTACTTACAAAGGCTGATTGCTAGTGGCATGAAGTTTGAAGAGGCACTGGATAATGTGCAGCGCCACTATGGTAAGCTGTTTACGCTACCAGAACTGAAGCCTGCGCTTGTAGAGGCTGCAGCTTATGCTTATGGTATTGTTCCGACTATGCTGACTAAAGCGCAAGTAGAAAGCATGGGTGAAGAGCTGGCCGATAAGTGGGATGAAAGCGGCATGACGCTGTCTGAAAAGCTGCATGGCGTAGGCGTGAAGATGCGCGGTGCTATTGTAAGCACCCTGCAGGAACAGATGCGCCGGAACAAGACCTGGACTGAGGCTGCAAGGGCGTTGTATGACGGTTATGGCGAAGATGGTCGGAACGTATATAACGGTGGCAAGGATATTATCAGCAGGCAGGACCTGCCAAAGTATCTGCAGAAGGTAAGGGAGGCTACAGGCAACGACCTGCAGGCATTGGCTGAACAAAGGCAGGCCATTGACAACATCAATCGTCTGGCTAAAAATGGCGCACCTAACAAGGCGCTGCAGGCAGCCTATAATAAATTGCTGGAAGCAGTGCAGAAAGGCAATGAAAAGGCTATTGAAAAGGCCGTGGAAGTTGCTGTCAATGAAAAATCCCGCTATGTAGCCGAACGTATCACCCGAACTGAGATGGCGAGGGCATGGGCTGATGGCTTTATAGCTAAGATGAAAACAGACGCTGATATTGTGGCTGTGAAATTCAAATTAAGCAGCCGTCACCCTGTTTTCGACATCTGCGACATGTACGCCAAAGCTGATATGTATGGCTTAGGTGCAGGCATATATCCCAAGGATAAGCTGCCGCCTTTACCGGTACACCCGCATTGCTTATGCCGGTATGTGGAAGTCATTGAAGGTGAAGTTGATATGCAGCAGCAACGCGACCAGGTGCGGGGAGCTGGCGACAAATGGCTGAATAGCTTGCCAGAGTCACGCAGGGCGCAGGTGCTGGGGCGTAAAGGCTTAAAGGCGTGGGAAGACGGTGAAGACTGGCGTGCGACATGTACGCCAAAGCTGATATGTATGGCTTAGGTGCAGGTATATATCCCAAGGATAAGCTGCCGCCTTTGCCGGTACACCCACATTGCTTATGCCGGTACGTGGAAGTCATTGAAGGCGAAGTTGATATGCAGCAGCAACGCGATCAGGTGCGGGAAGCTGGCGACAAATGGCTGAATAGCTTGCCGGAGTCACGCAGGGCGCAGGTGCTTGGGCGTAAGGGCTTGAAGGCGTGGGAAGATGGTGAAGACTGGCGCAAGTATATGCGTGGGTATGCTGGGCTGCGGGAAGCAAAGAACAGGCTGCAAATGTACAAACCTGTAGAACTGAGCGAGAAGGCTAAAGCCGATAAATATCAATCGCCACAAGGAACTATCAAAGAATTTCAAACTAGAAAAGTTGAAAATGCTACTTATGACATTCATGTTTCAGAAAATGTCAACTTGAAACCTAAGATGTTGGCAGAAGTCAACAGACAGATAAATAAGTGCATTGATTTGCTAGGTGTTCGAAACAAAGAAGCGTTACCGAAAATAGTAATAGCAAGTAATGATGACTTGAATGACGCGTTAGGTTCTTATGTGGCCTGTGAAAATAAACTGTATATAAATTCTGAGACTCTTCATCGAAAGGCCTATGAAAAGTATCTTGCTACGCTGAAAAACCCTGCTTCAAGAAATCCTTTGATGACAATGCTACATGAAATGATACATTGGCAGGATGCAAGAAAATATGTTGCTAAATTTGGAGAAATAACCCAACAGGACGAATATATGGCACATATAATAGAAAAACATAGGAGTTTTGTAGACAAATTAGTGCAAAAGAGGTATAATTTTGCTGAGATAAGTGACTATGCATCGAGAATGTACATAGGCGGTAGATATGATGAGGTAATGACTGAATATAGGGTTAAGAAATTATTAGGGTGACTAGTATGAAATTGGAATTTAGTGATGAAGTAGAAAAATTATTTGAGGAGATTTCGCCGTATGTTGTGGGATGCGGTAAGTTGTCGGATGACGCGCCAGCTGATATAAAAGATAAAATGCAAAGGTATAAAGAATTGATAGCGGATGCAGCCTGCTATTGATTTACCTTTAAAGAGCAGTCGTCTAATAAAGAATATCGATATTAAGCAGTTATTCGGGATTAAGCAGTTATTCGGGCAATCCGAACAGCTGCTTTTTTGTTAGACTAATTTAACATCGTTAATCAAGCACGTGTAACAGCGTGCTTTTTTATTGCCCAGGAGAGGGCACAATATAGGGCGGAGGCCCATTATGGAGGTATCAGAACAATGGAAATGAAACAGGTTTACGAAGCACTGGAAAAAGTTGAGAACGGTGCTGACCTCATCGCTGATATCAAGGGCGAAATTAACACTCTCAACAACGAAGCTAAGAAGCACCGCACGGCAGGAGAGCAGAGTGCGACAAAGCTTAAAAGCATCTTGGAGGCTATTGGTTTGGCAGATGGCGACGATGTGGTAGACAAAGCCAAAGGACTTAAGACTACATTAGACCAATTTGCCCAGGGCGGCAAAAAGCCTGATGAGGTCGCAAAGCAGATTGCTGACTTAACCGCACAGGTTGGCAAGGTCACTAAGCAGCTGGCTGATATGACCGAAACCGCGAAGGCAGAAAAGACCAAGCGTCTTGACGGCATGAAGATGGCTAAGGCTGTTGAGCTGCTGACCAAGGGCAACGCTGCGAGCCCGCAGAACATGGCTAAGCTGCTGGAAGGTAGTATCGTTGTCAAAGACGATGAAAGCCTTGCCTATACCGGTACTGATGGTAAAGAAATCAGCCTGGAAGATGGTGTTAACGGCTGGCTGAAGGAGAACAGCTGGGCAGTTAAGGCTAATGGTGCAGGCGGTGGCGGCAGCAATGGCGGTGGCAGCGGTACTGATGATCCGTTCCTCAGTGGCTTTAATTCTTAATGACGAAAGAGAGGAATTTTTATTATGGCTATTAACTATGCAGACAAATATAGCGCAAAAATTGATGAGCGCTTCAAGACCGGTGCGCTGACCGCTCCGGCAATCAACAACGATTATGATTTTACCGGTGTGCAGACTGTAAAGGTTTACTCTATCCCTACCGCAGGCATGAATGACTACACTTCTACCGGTGCAAACCGTTATGGTACCCCGGCAGAGCTGGAGGATTCCGTACAGGAGCTGACTTTGACTAAGGACCGTTCCTTCACCTTCACCATCGACAAGAGCAACTATCAGGATACCGGTATGCTGAAAGAAGCCGGTGCAGCATTACAGCGCCAGATTGACGAGGTAATCATTCCGGAGCTGGATATTTATCGTCTTGCACAAATCGCTGCAGGCGCTAAGAACAGCGCAACCGCTGCAGTTACCAAGGCTAACGCTTACAGCGCCTTCCTCGACGGCACCGAGAAGCTGACCGACGAGAAAGCACCTTTAGGCAATCGTATTGCTTATGTGGCTGCTTCTTACTTCAAGCTGCTGAAACAGGATGAATCCTTCATCAAGGCTTCTGATCTGGCACAAAACATGTTGGTAAAAGGTCAGGTAGGTATGGTTGACGGTATTCCTATTATCGTGGTGCCTGCATCCTACATGCCGGCGAAAACCGCATTTATCATTACCAATCCTATCGCCTGCTGCGCTCCTGTTAAGCTGGCAGATTATAAGATTCATGACAACCCGCCTGGCATCAACGGCTGGTTAGTTGAAGGTCGTGTGCGCTATGATGCATTCGTTCTGGAAAATAAGAAAGGTGCTATCTACGTACATAAGACTGCTGCAGAATAATGAAAAGCGTAGAGATTACGCGCGAATTTGAAAAGCTGGTGCGTGCTTTCGAGGCCGCACCGATCCAAACGCGCGACATGGTACGCAGACAGGTGAAGATGGCCGTCAGAGATGTCAGGGAATATGCACGTGACCATCATCGTTTCGTTACCAGAAGCGGTATGACTGAAAAAAGCATTATGAGCGAAGTGAAGGAGAACCAAGGTACTGTTTATCTTGGAAGCAGCACAGCTGTATTCCAACATGAAGGCACTAAGGCGCATTTGATACTGCCACGCAGTAAAAAGGTGCTGCGCTTTGCCATAAACAAAAGCTTTGTCTTCAGTAAGCGTGTGCGTCACCCCGGCATAAAGGCGGACCATTTTCTTTATACGGCAGCTGATGTTATGCAGCCTGTTATTGTCAGCAGATTTGCCAAGGCTTTAGACAGTCTGCTGGGAGGTTTATAATGGATTACATTGATTTTGGAGATATACAGGACGCGGTGCTGGATTGCAAATATGAGGATATTGTCTATGGCAATGAAATCATAAACAGCCTGGCAAGCAGGCTGAAGGTAACCGATATTCCCGAGCCTGTACCCTACATAGTCAAGCGCTTGGGCGTTGTGGCAGCCTGCTATAACAGATGCCTGCTGCAGACCGGCACAGACCCTACGACTGTATTTAACGGCGCTGGCGGTGTAGAAAACAGCGACATATACGCACAGAAGCTGAAGCTGTACAAGGCTGAGATGGAACGCCTTATGGCAAGTCTTACAGCTGCTGATTTCGGCGTCACCGGAGGGCAGGGGCGAGCTAGTATTCCTCTGTATCGTTCATGAGCAGGCGTACTGAAATTACAGATGTTATCATGGGACTTTTGCAGGACCAGATACCGGAAGTGCATTGGAGCAGCCTTGTTACCGGTGCCAGCCGTGGCAATAAGCTGGAAGGCACTGTGAGCTGTGACCGTATCACCTATGTGGAGATGACTAAGAGCGGGCGCAAGGGCGTACTGACATACAGCATCTACCTGCTGGATACGGCAAGCATTGAAGGCGTCGATGCCTTGGCTGATAAGCTGGATGCCTTGCTGACGCATTATCACGATTTAGGTGGCTGGTGCATTGACAGCCAAGTGAAAGAAATCGTTTTTGGCGTGGCGCAGGGCAAGGCTGATGCAGGCATGGCGCTGATTACCTATGAAGTTTATTTTGATTGTTAGGAGGAACAGATATGAGTGAATATACTTTCCCAACCCGCACCGATGCGACCAGCACTGCGACTGCGGGCAAAGATTATTTGATTTACCTGAATACCGGCACTACCGAAGCAGCGCCGACCTGGACTCTGCTGGGTGGCCAGCGCAGCGGTGATTTGAACCGTGAGGCTGATGAGATTGATGCTTCCCACAAGACTTCCGGTGGTTGGAAATCTACCCTGCCAGGTTTGCGCAGCTGGTCTATCGACCTTGAAACCGTTTACCTTGCGGGTGATACCGGTGCCAAGTTCTTGGAGGCTGCTTTTTTGGCAGGCAAGCAGGTGCATGTTAAATTTGAATATCCGGATAAGAGCTTTGTTACCGGTTGGGGCTCTATTACTGAATGCTCTCTGAGCACTCCGCATGATGATGTTGCTACTCTTAAAGGCACCATCAGCGGCGATGGTCCCCTCAGCGAACAGAGCAAGGGCTGATTCTTAAAATAAGGCTGGCACTTAGCTGGCCTTTTTCTTATATGGAGGATAACAAATGAAAAAGATTGACATTAAGGCTTTTGGTGAAGGTCAGCAGATTTGGTTTAACATCGGCCGCCTGCGCCGTGTAGAGGACATGTTGAAATGTCCGATTGGCGAGGTGCTGCAGGACGCTGACAAGCTGAGCCTGAAAAATCTGCTGGTACTGCTGAGCGTAGGCATGAGCCAGAACGGCAATAAGACTGAACAGTATTATGCTGAAAAGATTGACGAGGCCATGGAAAACGGTTACAGCATTGCCGATATCCAGCTGCCTGTTGTGAAGGCTGTGGCTGCCAGCGGTATTTTAGGCGTGGGAGCTTATTATCAGCTGTTCCCGGACGAACTGACCGATGAGCAGAAGGCTGATATTGAATACGAAAAAAACTAATTAGCGAGGGCGGTGGCTGCGTATCTATGCGGACTTGGTACAATGCAGCCAAACCCCTTGCTTTTGGTGAATTAAGGCTTAAACCTTGGGAGCTGGACAGGCTTTCGGTGTTTGAGTTTAACGATATGGTCGATGCATGTAATGAAATAAGAATGGCAAAGCGGTGGGAAACGGCTTACTGGGTAGCCAACATCATTTCCCCGCATCTCCGCAAGCCTGCCAAAGCAGGTACACTGATGCGACCGTTCCTGAAGCAGAAGACCAAAGAAGAGCAGGCAAGGGAGCGGGAACGCTTCTATGCTGATTTTGAGCGTCAGAGGAAGGAGGCAGGCAATGGCAAATAAAGAAATATCCGTCAAAATTACAGCGGATAGCAAACAGGCTGAGCAAGGCTTCAGCAGAACTGCAGCAGCAGTAGAAGCTGCAGGCGATGCTGCCGACAGAATGTCCGCAAAAATGAGCAAATCGACAGCTATTCTTACCGATATTGCCAAAATGTTTCAGCAGCTGAATTCTGACGTGAAAGCAATGCGCAAGAGTCTGGACAGTATCGACAGCAAGAATGTCCGGCGTGTAGGTGATGATCTGGAAACTGTCAGCAAGCAGTCCAAAAAGGCAACCAGCGGAATAAAAGGCTTTGCTGATAAATGCAACAAGATGAGTGGAGCGCTTAGCGCTATTGCTGCAGTGCAGTTAGGCAGCGTCTTCACCGGGATGGCGGGCGGTATCCTTAATATGGGCATAGCGTCTGTACAGGCTGCAGCACAGATGCGTCAGTATGAGATTGCCTTCCAGACCATGCTGAAATCTGCTGAGGCTGGCACGCAAATGCTGAGGGATTTACAGCAGTTTGCTGCAGAAACACCCTTCGACGTACCCGGTGTTGTAAGCGCAGGTCAGCAGCTGATGGCGTTCGGTTTTAAAGCTGAAGAGATTATCCCTATGCTTACCAACCTAGGCGATGCAGCCAGCGGTTTAGGTTTAGGCACGGAAGGCGTTAGCCGTCTTGCATACGCATTAGGGCAGATGCAGACTAGCGGCAAGCTCAATGCGCAGGACATGATGCAGCTTACCAGCGCAGGTATTTCGGCATGGGATATGCTGGCGCAGGCTGCAGGCAAAACAGTAGCTGAAATGAAGGACCTTTGCTCTAAAGGCGCTATTGACTCTAAAGCGGCAGTGCAGACCATTGTAGCAGGCATGAACGATCAGTTCGGCGGTATGATGGCCAAGACTTCGGACGAAGTTGCCGGTCTTCTGGCTAACATCGAAGAAACTGCCGGCAACACTTCCGCTGCTGTAGGCAAATATCTGACGGAAGCCTTTAACATTAAGGGTATCTTAAAGGATGTGTCTGACAGACTGGGAGAGTTTCAGCAGAAGATGCAGACGGCGACAGAGCAGGGCAAGAGCTTGCGAGACGTTATAAAAGAGTGCGTGCCTGCTCCTGTTATCGCTGCAATAGGTGCATTTGCTGCAGTGCTTGTTGTTGTATCGGTTGCAGCCGTAGCGACGTTAGGCGCGGTGCTGGGACTTTCTGCAGGTATTGTGGCTGCTGGTGCTGCAATCGGCGCTGCTATTGCGCTGATAATCACCTATTGGGATGATTTGGCTAATGCGGTAAAGGCAGCTGTGCAGGGTATACTTGATGCCGTTATTATCATCGGTACTGCTGTTACAGAAGCTATTCTGGGCGTTGTACGGTGGATTCTTGATACGATAGGCGATATGTGGGCAGATATTACAGGTGACCATAATAATTGGTTTAACGATTTTGCCGATATGCTTGGTGATGCCATGGATGCAGTGGAAGATTTCGCCAGAAAGGCTATAGCTTGGTTTGATAAAGTTTTTGCAGCAAAGCAAAGAGCAACAGCTACAGAAAGTTCGGCTGATGATGGTCATGGTGGTGCCGGTGGCAGCTATGGTGATGATTCTTCTGCTGAAAAGCCTGAAAAACGACCTGCGACACCAAAAAGGCCGCTTATAATCCCAAGCAGAGATACCAATGTAGCTAGAACAGGTGGCAATGGCCGAAATGAGAATTTTGCACTGAAAGCTCTGCAGAAAGAAAATAAGATTAATCAAGAAAGGCGCAAAATTGAAAATGAGTACGTACGCTTAAAATTAAAAAAGGAAAAAGATTTGTTTGAAGCTCAAAATGCTATTGCAAAAAAGTATGGCACTGACGCTCAAAAATATCAGATTCAGCTCAAAGAAATTGAGTTCAACAAAAAGCAGGAGCTGCAGGAAGAGGAACTGGCCTACACGGAACAGATGCTTGCTGCTGAAAATGCACTTAAGGAAGCACAGCTGCGTGGCGCGTCTCAGAAAGAATTGGACATACTCAAAGAGAAGCTGGCCTTGCTTAAGAAGACTCACCAATATACGATTGATAATATCAATCAGTCCGCTGCTGTTAATACTGAAAGTGCTAAATTTGATTATAGCAATAAGCAAATCAGCTGGAAGGCTGATTACAATGCTTCTGACGCCGTCGGGAAGATGACTATGAAGAATGACAAGTGGAAGGAAGAAGCTACTGAGTCTGTGACAAATAGTCCTTTTCTGGACGATAAACTGAAATTGGAAGCACTGACTGCAATCAATCAGAAGTACGATGAGCAACAGCAGAAAATCAATACCATCAGCAAGATTCAGCAGACCAGCAATCAGCTGGCAAAGGATTTTTCCGGCGCTATAACTGACTGGATTACCGGGGCTAAGAGCTTCGGCGATGCTATGAAAAGCGTCCTGCAGCAGCTTATCTCCCAGCTTATCCAGGCAGCTCTTTACGCAACCATTGTAGCTGCCTGCACTGGCGGTGGTGGTGGCTTTGCTGCGCGTTGGAAGGGTGCTTTCGGCAAAGTCTTTGCTTCAGGTGGTTCTGTCGCTGGTCCCGGTACCGGTACGAGTGATAGTGTTCCGGCAATGCTCTCTAATGGCGAATATGTCCTGAATGCTCAGGCTGTAGACCGTTTGGGCGTACCGTTCCTTAATGGCCTGAATACGGGACGTTTGAGAGGCTTTGCCAGCGGCGGGCTTGTCGGTTCCGGCGGTGCTTATAACCGTCCTGCCAGCGTTGGTTCCTCCAGCAGCTCTACGAGCAACAGCATCACTCTTAACGTATCAGCGTTGGATGCATCCAGCTTTGCTGACTTTTTGGCGCGCGGAGGCATGCAGGTTCTAAAGCAGGCAACATTAGACGACAACCGCAACTTCAACGCGGCGTTTGATACTTTTTAAGGAGGATGCATATGGCTGAAAGAATATTTCCTCTTGACAGCGGTGAAACAGCATGGAGCAGTACACTGCAGCAGGCGTGGGAGGTCACACAGACAGAAACCGCCAGCGGCAGGCGTAGGGCTATTTGTAGCCAGCTGTATCCTAAACTATCTTTTAATGTGAGCTTTACAGCTTTAGACGATAAGAATCTGTCGCTACTAATTGGCTTTTATGCGAAATGCAAGGGTACTCTTTTACCCTTCTTTTACAAGGATTATGGCGCGCGCGTCGAGCTGCAGGAGCTTAGTAGGGATGAAAGCGGTAAATATCAGCTGTTTATTAAAAATGGCGGCTATGTACTGCCTTGCGAAAAGGCTGATAATGTAAGTGTTTATATTGATGATAACGAGACTGTAGATTTCAAATTAGACGGGGACATGCTGACAGTGCCAGCTGCGACGGCAAAAAGCGTTGTTATGGCAAGCTTTGACTATTATTGGCGTGTACGCTTCTCAGATACGCTTTCTGTCACTCAGAATTTTGAGAATGTAAACAACGTTAACTTGAAATTGGTTACAGTGAGGTGATGAAGATGAAAAACTGTACGTTAGCCCTTGCTCAACACCTGAATACAGATAATGAATTTGTCTGCTGTGATTTGTTTACGCTAAAGTTGGCGAATGGCAGTATTTACCGTACTGCCGAATTTGACAAGGACATCAGCTTTAACGGCAAATTATACAAGGCTGACCGCTTTATTATGAAACGCGAGCAGACGAAAAGTTCTGGCGCGCCTTCAGTTGAAACCTTGAGCGTGACGCTGAATACTGACCGCCTGCATGATGATAAGGTTGATGGCAAATATCTGCTGCAGGCAGTGCATGATGGCACGCTGGATGATGCTTATCTGACGCTTGGACGCGCCTTTCTGGACGCGGAGACAGGAGCTGTCTTAGGTGTGCTGGAGCTTTTCACAGGCCGATGCGAGATATCGTCTTGCGGCGGCATCAGCTGCAAGCTGTCAGTAAAGAGCGAGACTGTTGGGCTAAATGCGTCTGTGCCCTTGCGCACCTTTGCGCCGCAGAACGTCTACCAAGAGGCGGACGGGGTGGTCAGCACGGCTAGCAAAGACACTTACACATGTATGATTCCACTCAAACCATCGAAGAATGTGCTGGTGAAGATATGAATAAACTCCTTGATTTAGCAAAAACCTATATAGGCACGCCGCATATCAATGGTGGTGACGTGAAGGGCGCAGGGCTTGACTGCTGCACCCTGGTGACAAATTTTTATGCTGAGTTGGGGCATAAGAAAATAAAGGTCGAATTTGGTTACAGTGCAGACTGGTATTGCCAAAAAGGCTGTAAGGAACTGCTCTTGCCTTATTTAGAAAAGCATTTTGTGCGCACTAAGTGCTTGATGCCTGGCTATTTGCTCAGCTACCGTTGGGGACACAGTAAATATGCACATCTTGCTATCTATTTAGGCAAAGGCATGCTGCTGCATTGTGACGCTGATGATGGTACGACCATTACCAATATTGATGATCCGAAATTTACTGACGCCCTTGGTAAAAGCAGAATAACAGGATTTTGGAGGCCTAAACATGGGGTTATTTAAAAAGACAAGCTTTACAAGCCGCTCAAATAAAATAGATGCTTTTCAAAGTACAGTCTGTGAGTTCGGAACTCCGGTTCCGCTGCTTTTTGGTACATGTAAGGTTTCACCGAATCTGATTTGTTACCAAGATTTTACGACTAAAGAAAAGCGCGTGACGCAGAAAAGCGGCAAGTCCAAAAGTACAACAATCACTTATCTTTACTATGTTTATGCAGAGCTGGCTTTAGGCGAAGGCGTAATCAAGGACGTAAGCAAGGTATGGGTAGGCGATACAGCATATAATTCTTTAGCAGCACTTAACGCCAACGGCCGTAACGAAGGCGCGGGATTATCGTTGAATCGCGGTGATAATAATGCACCAACAACGTATATGTCTACAAACCATCCTGAGATAGCTACAGGATATACTGATCTTGCTTATCTTTATGGAAAAATCTTCTTGGGAGAAGACAGCGCTTCCATGCCGTCCTATAGTTTTGAAGTCAAGGGAACGCTTATAGACAGTAATGACGGGACTGATGCCAATCCGGCCGGAGTTATTAAGAGCATATTAGGAAGCATTGGCCTTGGCGATTATGTTGATATCCTGAGCTTAAAAAATTATGCCAGCTATTGTAAAAATGCTGACCTGCTTATCAGCACTTATAATGACGCTTTCTCCAATCAGAAAAAAGCGCAGGAAGTCATTGCTGAGCTGTTGGAGCTGACGAATACCTACATGTTCTGGAGCGTGGACAGGTTTAAATTTGTTCCGCGCGACGATATTCCACGCGGAACGTGGAAGCCGAATACAGAGATTATCTATGATATTGATGCTGATGAACTGATTAGCCAGGGCGGTGCCCCTGTTGTTTTCAAGCGTAAGGACAGTACGGAGATATACAACTATGTTACTGTTAATTTCCTGAACCGCGCTAATGACTATGAAGAGGAGAGCGTGAGCTTCCAGGACATCGCAAGCATCAAAACTTATGGTGTGCGGAGCGTGAGCTATGATGCGAAATGGCTGCACACGAAGGAACGCGCTCTGAAGTACGCACAAATGAAAACGCGCCTTGCGCAGACGGAATGCAACCAATATACGCTGAAGCTGCCTTGGAAGTATTGTCGCCTTGAGCCCGGTGACCTTATCCGCATCACAGATGATGCGATTGGCATTAAAGGACAGGTTGCAATGGTCAGCGAGGTTACAGAAGCAAACAACGGCTTGATAACAGTTACTGCCCTGCAGCGTGCTCCTGGTGATTACAGCGAGGCTAAGTATAAGGTAGACAATAAATACCAATACCAGGACTTCAACGTGAATCCAGGCAACACTGCAACGCCGCTCTTCATTATCCCTCCTTCTGACCTGGTGGCGAGCAGCAGCGGCTGCGAGCTATGGATAGCCTTGCATGGCGACAGCGAAGATTGGGGCGGCTGTGACGTTTATGTATCAACCAATGACGGTGATTACAGCTACAACGGCACGCATGGCGTGAGCAGCGTTTATGGCTGGCTGGTATCTGATTTGTCTTATGACGGAGATAGTGTTGATATAGAGCTGGACAACCCTCGTGCCGTAGAGCTTTTAACTGGCAGCGCTCAGGATGCTAAAGATGGCAATACGCTGATTTGGATAAACGGCGAGTGCATGAGCTACAGCCTTGCAACGTTGCAAGGCTCAAATATTTATACTCTGAGCGGCCTTGTTCGAGCACAATGTGGCACCAAACAGGGCGAACATTACTATGATGACGACGTTGCTATACTTGACGGCAATATTTACGCTGTGTCTTTGCCTAAATCATATATCGGTAAAACACTGTATTTTAAGTTCCCAGCGTTTAACGCCTTCAAGGCAAACGGCCAAGATTTAGCTGACGTTGACTGCTATACGTGCGTTGTTGGGGTGGGCGATTTGCCTAACTGCACAAACATTATGGCTTACAACAAGTATCGTGATGTTGATGGTGTTATTGTGTACCATGACATTATTGTGGAGTGGCAACCACCGGCAGGATTGGAAAACTATCAACAGGCGCAGGTGTGGTACAAGGCATCTACGGAAAGCAAGTGGCAATATGGCGGGCAAGGGTATAACAAGGCTACATTGCCTCAGGTTGACATTGGCGTGACATACGATATTGCCGTATGTACGCAGGATGTGTTTGGAAATATAGAAACGCCTGACAGCAGCGCCCAAACAAGTATTCTGGTGGCGCTCTCAACAGAAATACCAAATACTCCGGAAAACATCAGCATTGCCATAGGCGATTATTTTACAGTTAAATGGGATGAAGTTCGTAATGCTGACATCAAGTATTACGAAGTCCGGTTAGATAATCAAGCTGGCGTTGATAACAGTAACTTTATCGCTCGCGTGAGCGATGCCAGTTGCACGACTAACGCTGTACAGGAGCGCAAAGGAAGTGTGTATGTTTTTGCTGTAAGTGCTTATGGCAAGGTTTCTGCCCCGGCTAAAGCAGATTACAGCTTTGAAGCACAGAAAGTACCTGAAATAATTGTCGATGCGAGATTCCAAGGCCTGGAATGCCATGTGAACAGTATCCCGGCTAACTGCATTGGTGTTCATTGGTATATATCAGGAACGCAATATACTTACGATGAAAAAACCAGTAATCTTAGCTTTTTCAAATCGTTGAGTGCCGGTGTATATGATGTAAAGGCCTGCTATTATGACTATTTTGGCAATGGACCATTTAGCGGACAGATTATGTCGAGTGTGAAAGCTACTATTGATAACAGCCTTTTGGCTGCAGAGGCAATAAGCACTGATAAGCTTGACGCAGCAACGAAAAAGGCGCTTGAAGATGCCAAAGAAGCAGCAAAACTTAACGGCAACGTCTACACGAAGACTGAGACTGATAATCAGATTAGCAATACAATGGCTAATTTTAAAAATGGCGAATTGAAATCGTATGCTACAATCACCCAGATGAACGATGCCATAAGCCTGGCAGTCAAAGATGTTGATGTTGACGGCAACACTGTGCTGACAAAAATCAATCTTGCTGATGGTACGATACTACTTGATGGCAAGTACATTCATATCACTGGTAATACTAAAGTTGATGGCAGCATAATTACAAATGATATGCTGGCTGGTGGTATCACCGCTGATAAGATTATGGTTAATAGCCTGTCAGCCATCTGTGCGACCATCGGCACGCTGCGTACTGCTACGAGCGGTGCACGCACGGAAATCCAAGATAACTTAATTGAGGTTTACGACAGTAATAATGTGCTGCGCGTAAAAATGGGGGTATGGTAAAATGCCGCAAGGAATAGAGATATATAAAGGTGGCAGTCCGACGATAAGCGTTACCACGTCGCTTTGCCGTGTGTTGGGCAAAGTTGATTTGACCGACTCTCAAGGGGCTATTGTCTGTGAAGATAGCAGGCTATGGGCTTATGTATATCGCATATCTAGCGGCGGTTCCTACCCGGTTAAAATTACAATTAATGGTAATACGATTAATTGGATATATCTGGAGGATGCTATTTATGGAGCAGGCACAAACAAATACGCAAAGGGGATGAGGCTTGTTTATGGCAGTTACTAAATACATCGAAGTCAGAAACAATGATAACATTGTTACGATTGACGATAATTATCAAAACCTTGTGCGTGATGGCAAAAGCTTTAGAGTTAGAAAATATAAAAAATGTAATTCGAGATCAGAATTTGTCCCTAGCAACAACGAGATATATCAGTATTTTAAAGATGAAAACCATTGGGACATATTAATTACATTTGACGTTGATGAGAGCATAAACGAGATATTGGCTTTCAGTGCGCCTGCAGATGAGCTTGTTAAATTCTTTCCGCTACGGATACGAGACAGATATATGATTAATATAATCGTGCCGCTTGACGCAAACTATGGCGACAGTGAGTCAAGTTTACAGGTGTATTTGGGAAGAATCAGCTTTGCAAAATATAACAATCGCGATTTAACTGCTCCGGAACACGGCGCAGGTTTGATGATTTATAACAAAGACGGCAAGCCTATATTTAGTTCAGAAGAACAGTATCTGCGTGTGCTACATTATTATTTTAAATGCACCGAAAAATTGCATGATGCACAACAGGTTTTTGAAAATACTATCTTGGATTTTGATGAAGGAATAAAAATTGCACCGTTCTCAGCCTGCAATTTTTGGCGGTACACGCCACAGGTTACAATAAATTACAGGCTCTATATCACATTTTTGTCAATGACATCAATCAAAATCAGTGTGCATGCCTATGGTGGCTTTTTCAACCAAGGCGAATTCGGCATATCTGGAGCCATAGAGGTAACAACATCGTTTATGGTTATCGGGTAATTTGGGAGGAGGTGATATAGATGTTTTCGGTTCAGGATAACAACATTGCAATGATTAGAGGAGATAGCGGTATTTTTAAAATTGATGTCACTGATGTAGCAGGCAATGCAGTAGCGTTGGATGACAACGATGTATTGACGTTCACTTTGCGCAGAGCAACACGCAGTCCGACTATTGTTCTTCAGAAAACTATTACGGACGGCATGTTAACAATTCATCCGGCAGACACGGAGAAAATGGAGTTTGGCATGTATGCATATGATGTTGAGCTTAAACGTATCAACGGCTTCGTTGATACGATTATCCCGCCACATAAATTTCAGCTTTTGGAAGAGGTGACATACTGATGAAGCTTATCGGTACATTAACCTTGGCTAAAGCTGCTGTGCTGCAGGGTGAACTTGTATCAAACGCTGCTGTCCTACATGGAACACTTAGTGCAGTGCGTGAAGGATTTGGGGGCTCGCCGTATACCGGTGATTATGTTGCTCGCTCCCGAATCAACGATGATTATCTGTTGCCGACGGCCGAACGCTATCTGCAGCGGGATATTACAGTAAAAAAGATACCTTATTACGAGACCAGCAATTTATCAGATGGTCTTACTGTGTATATTGGAGAGGAGATTGAAATCAATGGCTAACAAAAATATTTCTAAGGTTGTGTATGGTGGCAAAACCCTTATCGACTTGACAGCAGATACCGTTACGGCAGATAAAGTCTTAAAGGGCTATACTACCCACGATAAGAGTGGCGCACCCATTACCGGTACCTGTACATTTAATGCTGACACCAGCGACGCTACTGCAGCTGTGGCGGAAATTCTTACCGGAAAAACTGCTTACGTAAATGGCGTCAAACTGACCGGTACCATGAAAAATAACGGTGCTGTTACTGGCACTATCAGCACCAAGGGCGAGTCCTACACTATTCCCGTCGGTTACCATGACGGCTCTGGCAAGGTTGCTATCAGCTCCACCGAGCAGGCTAAGATTATTGCCACCAACATCAGAAGCGGTGTTAAAATTTTGGGCGTAACCGGTACCATGAGCGGCACCGAGGGCGCTAAGGCCGAATCCAAAACTGCGACTCCGTCTACTTCTCAGCAAACCATTTTGCCGGACAGCACAAAAGGGTTTAATTACATCTCCCAAGTCGTTGTTGAGGCGATTCCTTACAACGAAAGTGATAACCCTCAGGGCGGCGTTACTGTAACAATCGGTTAAGGAGATTACTTATGGCAGTGAACAAAGTTGTATACAATGGTGCAACGCTGGTCGATTTGACCAGCGACACTGTCACTGCCGACAATTTGGCGGCAGGAGTTAAAGCTACAGGTGCTGATGGCAACCCCGTTGTTGGGTTACTTCCTATGGTTACTATTGATGCAGAATTGTCTGATGCTAGTGAAAATCCAGTACAGAATAAAGTGATTAATGCTGCTTTTTCGGGATTGGGGACTAAAATGAAATATGGCTTCCAATCTCTTTCTGAGTGCATACCTGAAAAATTAACTGATTTGGAAAATGATGCGGACTATGCGACAAATGACATGTTACTTACTAAAATAAATTCGCTAGCTAAGGTAGCAACTAGTGGCAACTATGATGATTTAATAAACAAGCCCCATAAAGTATCACATATAATGATGGGGCAGACAGTACAGGGTGGTGTTATTCCTATCCCTCAAGGAGCTAACCGCGAAAATTGCTATTATGCGGTATGGATATCCGACTTAAACCAAGAATTAAAGAATGTTACACGGATTGTATGTAAGGTTAATCAAGGCTCTGGAAGAGTAATTTGCCGCGCAACTATTGAGGATGCTGAAGGAAATGTGACAGACTATAATCCTACTGTTAACTATTTATGCATAGTATATGAATAAAGGAGTAAAGATGTATTATATTTTTAACGAAAAAGGTGAAATAGTAAGTACCAGTACTGCGGCCCCAGATTTGATTGATTTGGCTACTAGAACAGAAGTAGCTGTTGAATCTGCGATAGATTACGATTTGAATGAGATTTGCTTGAAGGATGGCAGCATTACTCTTAAACCTATTGATATTGAAACAGTTAAGCAACGCAAAATCCTCATGCTCAAACAACGACGTGATAAAGCTGAAGTTGCTCCCGTTGCCTACAATGGAAATACTTATGACTACGACAGCAAGGCTCGTGAACGCATAGCGGCTGCAATCGTTGCTTTAGACCTGCAGGGTGAGGACGCGAATATTGCTTGGACTACTGCTGACAACCAGGATGCCATTGTAACTGCTGCGGACCTGCGTGCTATCGTAGCAGCGGTCGCCGTACGCTCCAATCTCCTGCATATTGCTTACCGCAAGGCAAAGGCGCAGGTGGAAGCTGCAGGCACAGCGGAAGAAGCCGATGCTGTTACATTAGAATTATAGGAGGTAAAGAGATGGATTTCTTAGCTTTACGTATGGCCGTTTATAACGCGGCGCACACTTTGACTCATGGTTTCACCTATAAATCGGTGATTGGAGCTATTTTGGCCGTCTTGCTGCACAAACACGCGGTGCTGTTTATGGTTTTTACCGCGTTGGTATTTTTGGACTGCTTCACTCGCTGGATGAGCCTGTCATACAAACGCCTGCAGAGCATGGGTCAGACTCCGTCTGTAATGCAGATTATAGGCGGCATTGAGGCAGCACGTGCGGAAGGATTGATTTCCTCGGAAGTGATGAAGCATCGCTTTGTTGGCAAGGTCATCGTGTACATCCTTTGTGTGCTTGCCGCTGTGCTGGTAGATTTGGCGATGATTACGCTGCATCAGCCTGTATGGGCTGTCCCATTGGTGGCAGGGTATCTGGTAATCACGGAGCTGCTGTCTATTTGCGAGAACCTCAATGACGCTGGTATTGAGGCAGTGCAAGGTCTTGTTAATGTTATCAAAAAGAGAAGAGGTTGATTGTTATGGCTATGTTATCTGCTCATTTTTCTGAGTCCGAATTTGCTTGCAAGCATTGCGGCGAGCTGCCTGCTTATGGCATTAGCTCTGCATTGCTGACTGGTCTGGAACGCTTGCGTGCACGCTTAGGTCGTCCCATAAACATCACCAGCGGCTATCGTTGCCCGGTACACAATGCCAATGTAGGCGGTGTGTCTAACTCTCAGCATGTCGCTGGTACTGCTGCAGATATCTATGTTGAGGGCGTATCTACACGCGAGCTGGCCCGCATCTGTAAGCAGATTTTTGATGGTGTTGGTACTTATGTATCGCAGGGTTTTGTGCACGTCGACATGCGTGCTGGCGGCTCCGTGCCGGGCTATTATCTGTGGGAGGGCTAAGATGTGGAAAAAATATTTCGCAGTTACTGCAGCTACATTGTGCTTGCTGTTGCTTGCCTCTGCATCGGAGGCATCATCGGCTACAACTTACACGATGACGGCGGCGGAAATGTCAGCACTCGACAACAGGTTGAGTCTGCTGCTGCAGCAAACCAAGAGCACCAGGCAAGCGCTGGCAGAATCACAAGCAGCGCTGAACGAGTCGAGAGCAGAATTGAGCAAGCTCAAGACGGAATCAATAAAGCTGCAGATAGAGCTGCAAGCTCAGAGCAGCTTATTGGAGAGTGCCAACAAATCCTTGCAGGCATCCGCGCGCGAGGAGAAGCGCGTTAAAAGACAGCGGCTGCTTTGGCAGATTATTGCCGGCGGTGTAGTTGTAGTTTTAGTCAAGGAAAAGCTGTAACAAAAAGCCGGGGCAGGAAAAAACAAGGGAACGTCGAATTTATTATTAATAGCTTATTAAGTAATGTTCGATTTGAATAGCTTGAACAATGGGTACATTGTGGCCGTTTTGTGTCCGCTGACAAAATGTACCCTAAAGCGATTTAATTACAATAGATGTAGCTTAGTTGCTTCAATCCCTTATTTAAGGCAGTTTTCAACTAATATAAATGAAATCTTATGGCTGTAAAATACCTATGATGAAGCTAGTTCTATTGACTAGCCATGTGGAGTCAGTAGTATTGATGACTAAGGTACAGAAGTAAATATAAAAAAGGCTTAAAATAAAGCATTTTCGGGTATTCGATAACTTCATGTGAGTTGAACGGATGCCCGATTTTTACTTTGTAGGAACATAACAAGTGCAGAAATCCGAGGTTTGAGTTGACAGATGGCAATGTAGTCCATTACGGATACATTGAGAAATTCATCGAGTCCCTAGGTTAGAAATATAACATCCGTGAAATTGCCTATGACCGTTGGGGTGCTGTGCAGATGGTACAAATTCCTGTGCATATTGAATTGGGGAACATTTCAATGTGATTTGTTAAGAAAATGTTCCCTAATTCATATTGAATATTGGGGAGCATTGTACTATAATAATTATACAATTTGTTCCCCAAAGGAGGAAATGCTATGGCAGTACAATATCAAGATATACAGGAATTACTAAGAAGTCGAGCTGACCTTCATGTAAGACTGAATCTGATGCCTTATGATGGGACACCTGAAATTAAAGAGCGTGGAGATGGGAAATATCTTTATGTCAGAAAGCGTGTGGCAGGTAAACAGACATCGACTTATGTAGGCGCATATACAGAAGAATTATATAATCTGCTTCTTCGTAACGCGAGAGAAGCCAGAGAAATCAGAAAAGAACTTCGTAGTATAGAAAAGCAGCTTGCTGCCGCCGGATATTCGGAAGATGAACTTTCTTCTGATGTGATAAACAATATTGCATTTGCACGAGCAAATATGAAAATGAATATCTATGATCAGGCTGTTTTGGAGGGTGTTGCTACATCGTTCCCACAGACAGAAGAAATCATAGAAAACGGAAAAGTATCTGGTATGACAGCTACTGATGTTCAAAAGATTTTGAACTTAAAACACGCATGGGAGTTTATCCTCGACCGTGATGTGGTTGCCAGTCTTTCCGACTACTATATGCTCAGTCACATTGCAAGGCTTGTTAATGAAGGTTTCTTTGCCGAGGGTGGCCGTATTCGTGGCGTGCCAGTCACGATTGGTGGTTCATCCTATGTTCCGCCGTTGCCTAATGAGTTGGAGGTAAAAGACAGAATCCGCGAGATTGCCGAAGAAAATGATGAGGCTATCAATGTTGCTATCAAACTGTGTTTGTATTGTATGAAAACGCAAGTATTCCTGGATGGTAATAAACGAGCATCTGTAATTTTCGCAAATCATTATCTGATTGCACACGGTGGAGGTTTTCTGGTAATTCCCGAAAAGGAAGTGCCGCAGTTCAAGCAGTTGCTTGTAAAATATTATGAGGGTAAAGATATTTCTGTTATCGCCACTTTCATGAAGGAACGCTGTTGGAAAACGATGTAAATCAAATAAGAATCCTATCTTGGGGAGCATATTCTGTTATTTGTGATGAAATTTGCTCCCCATATTAGGGTTGATGGATTGAAAGAGGGTTTAATGCCTGTCACACCACATATTCTTATGACGCAAGGAAGATGTAGTGAAGATGCCGATAAGTATTTTCTTTCACATATTTCAGATGATGCGGTAATGAAATAATTAGAACCAATGCTAATGAGTTTGTAATTCATTTTGACACGGTTCAGTCAAGTGAAAGCACGTAGATATATTCCCGCAAACGGCTCAAACACGAAAAAGGCTATGGAATTGTTCCCATAAACGGCAAAACAGCCAAGTAATTCAGCCTATCGTATCGTTTTATGTTGAGTGCGTCACCCTGCTCACTAGGAGCTGAGCGACGCGGTGAGCAGCCGGTGCGCGCCATGCGATAGCCGTCCAAGAATGCGAGCGTGAGCGAAGCAAGATTGGGGACGGCGAACCGCTGAAACTGTAGTGATCTTAAACCGCATGAATACGGCATTTTAAGGGTTTTGCAAGGGTGAAAAACGGCAGTGGCCGCCAGTTTTGAATGGCTTGCGAGCTGAATTCGTAATCTAAAACATCCCCTACATAAGCATAGGCTTGTGCAGGGGATGTTTATAATTTACACTCTTTATTTTTCAAAGGTGCCTTTGACAAGCGCTTCGCCTGCTGCCACCATAATCTGACCTTTGGCAATTACAGTATCTACGTCATAGGTGTCACTGTAAATAATCAGGTCAGCATCACTGTCAGGCTGCAGGCAGCCCTTTTGCGGATACAAGCCGTTGGCCTGCGCCGGATTGCTGCTGACAACCTTTGCCACAACCTCCGTGGGAATGCCTGCAAGCAGAGCATCCTTAACCTCCTCCTGGAAGGAATCAGGCGATACAGCAAGCTGCTTTTGGCTGCCATCGGGAAGCGTTACGCTCATGCAGCCGTTAGCATCTGAGCTCATGGTGATTCTATCCAGTGGCACGCCTTCTTCGTAAAGAATCTTGATGGCGTCACTGGGCTTGACGCAGGCAGGGAAGCCATCCTGCTCCCTGATGCCGGAGGTGATATCCACATAACCGCCTAAGCGGGCAAACTCCTTGGCCTGCTCAAAAAGATGGAAAGCGCGGTTGACGTGGGTGGGGATAAAATGACGGGCGGGGATTTCTGTTTCCTTGACAATTGTCAGCAGAACATCCATGCCACGCTTGCCTACGCCCATGTGGAACTGCACAACGCCGGCCTTGCCGGAAAGCATACCGCCCAGGCGAGCCTGCGTAAGCACCTTTTCCAGCTCTTCGCGCGTAGGCTGCGAGCTTCTGTGGTCAGATAAGGCAACCTCGCCGATGCCAAGGCATTCGTTAATCAGGATGATGTCGCGGCGCACATCACCGGTCATGTTATGCAGGGGGATTTCGTAGGAGCCGGTGAGCATGTACGCGGTGATGCCTTCATGCGTCAGGCCTCTGGCCTTCGCCAGCAAGCTTTCGTTGTGTCTGGAGGTGCCGTCTGTACCCAAAACGCCTACTACGGTTGTAATGCCAACCTTCGTCAGCTCGCTGAGGTTGATTTCCGGCGTGCGGCTGTAGGGACCGGATTCACCGCCGCCGCCGATGATGTGTACGTGCTGGTCAACATAACCGGGGACTACCTTGCGCTTTTGGGCGTCAAGGATTTGGCAGTCTAAGCCTTGCGGTGCTGCAAGCTGTTGGCCTATTTTGGCGATTTTGTCATTGATGATCAGGATGTCGACGATTCCGAGGGGGTGCGGAGCGTAGACGTCCGCGTTTTTAATGAGTAAGCATTTCATGTGAGGATTCTCCTTTTCTGAAAAATTATTTATGCTTTAATTATACACTGAATTGTTGAAAATGGTATATGAGAAAAGGAAGCTTTATGGAATTTAATGGTATCATATAGCTAATAAATAGCTGAAACGCTTGCGGAATCCTGATAACGTATAAGAATCCAATAATTATTTCATAAAATTCCCCCCTCTCCCTACCCGAATTCACGCTTTCGGGTGGGGCGCTTTGCTTATTTTCACGCTACAATATAATCAGAAAACAACTGCCCGTAACGCAGATGGCAGGAATAGGAGGGATGGATATGCAAAAGAAATTATTCTTAAGCGCAGCGCTTGGTTTGGCAATGTTTGCCAACACTGCCTTTGCCGAGGTCAACACAGCTTATTTGGCCAACGAGCTCAGGTCTTATCCCGGATGGCCGCTGGAGGTATATTGCAACGCAACAGATGTGAATGTCAGAACGCAGCCTAACACTGATAGTGAAGTTCTTACTATGCTGCAAAAGGGAGATAAATTTTATGTAAGCAGAGTTGTGGACGTAGTAAACAGTGAATACACATGGCTTCTTGGTACTACTGAAAAGGGTCATGTTGGCTTTATGGCAAGCAAATATCTTGATTTAACACCGAAAGCTGCCAGCGCAGCAGGACGCTTTAATGCTGCCCTGGAAGCAGATTGGATTATGGAGCCTGAAATTTTTGCTTCAGGTGCCTATTACCCGGGGCCTGTGGAGCAGAATACGGATGATACTATCTCCTATGCCGATAAGAAGCTGCAGGTCGGACCGCGCTTGTTCTATATAGATTCGTCAAAAAACAGAGTTAGTGAGGTGAAAATCAATAAGCTTCATGGCATGATGGCAGGCTATGCTGTCGGCCAGCTGCTTAATACTGACAGCCAGATTCGTTTGGACGGTTACCTGAAAATGAACGGCTGGGAGTATGATTATATGAGCAGAGGCCGTTCTGATACGCATCATATGATCGGCTGGGTAAAATATGCCTATAACGCAAGGGGGCAAAAATTCCTGCACAAGAGCTTTTATGTGAAATTGGATTCTAAAGAGGTGATTTCGGAAATTATTTACTGCGAGCATGACGTTCATTAAGCAAAGTAAAGGACAAAGCAATTTTTTGCTAAAGCATCTTTTGACAGGAGGTGGCGTAATGAAGCGGAAGCTGTTTAAGAGCATGTGTCTGGCAATGCTTCTGGTGGCGTTTGCCGGCTACGGTGCGAAGGAAAATACCGTATTACCGCAGATGAATTTGCCTAAGGCGGAGGCCGCTGCCAAAGCAGCGCCGGTCTATGAGCAGGAATATACGAAGGTTGTAGACAGCGTTTATGAATTTATCGCTGACGGTATGAGTGATAACCTGCCGGAGCAGGGAAAAACAGGCATCTGCGAGGTGCGGGATTTCGCCAAGCGGGAGGCGGCCCTGCAGCAGCTTGGCTACACGCTGCAGGATATCAGCGGCGACGGTGTTCCGGAGCTGCTTATCGGTTGGATTAGCCAAAAACGCGGCGCGGGGCATTACGGTAAGGAGATTTATGCGATTTACACCTTTGCGGACGACAGAGTGAAATACGTTGCGGAGGGCTGGAGCCGCAGCAGTCTGCAGCTTATGGCAAATGACAATCTGGTGACACGAGGCGGCACCGGCATTTCGCATCAGGTGCTTGCTGTGGAGCATTTGCAGCCTGACGGCAACCTCGGATGCTATGAGCTTTATTTTACCTGGCCAAAGGATGACGGCCTTGGCGTTTACCGCAACATGAACTGTAGAAGTGAGGCAGATGCTGCGCAGGAAACAGATATGACTGTGGAAGAGTTCAATGAAATGAGGTCTGAATACGCTAATAACAGTGTTGAAATTGAATATTTGCCGTTGAAGGACTTCAAAAAGCAGGGCTTTAAGGGTCTGATGAGGCAGTATCTTTCTGCAGGAAGGTGAATAGAAGCGCTGATGTGCAGAGCCTGAAATATTATGGCAGTCGGAATTTAACCGGCTACCGTTTTTTTGAGGTGAAATAAACAGCGATATATAGTATAATATACATAACTGTAACTGATATACGCTTATACCGGCTTTATATCAAATATTTTTATGAGGTGAATTAATAATGAGCAATGAATTAACCGGACGTAATGTAGGAAAAACCTGTCGCGTACACTATAAAGGTACCTTTAATGACGGCAAGCAATTTGATTCTTCTTATGATCGTGGCGAGCCGTTGGAATTTGTTTGCGGCGCAGGCCAGATGATCAAAGGCTTTGATGCAGCTGTTGCAGACCTGGAGGTTGGCGCTGAAGTTGACATCCATCTGCTGCCGGCAGAAGCATATGGCGAGGCTGACCCGAAGGCTATCTTCACCATGCCGATTGCCCAGCTGCCGGGTTCCGAAAACCTGACCGTTGGCCAGAGAGTTTACCTGCAGAACCAATTTGGTCAGCCCGTACCTGTACTGGTAACCGAAAAGGATGATACCAATATTACCTTTGATGCTAACCATGAAATGGCCGGTAAGGAACTGAACTTCCATATTGAGCTGGTAGAGGTAAAATAAAGCTTCAGTCTTGTTTGCGATAAAATATTACTTGCTCTTATAGTCTATGGAACTTGCTATATGAATATGTTATAATAACTTATGTACAATAGCATATTATAGGTACAACTAATATTTGGGAGTGTATATTTTGGATTATAAAATTGTTATGCCCAGTGGTATTGTTTTTGACTTCAGCAACATGGTTGGAGCGGGCAGACTGCAAGCGCAGGAAGTGGAGCAGGCACTGCAGCAGCAGGGAGCCGCAGCCGAAAAGGCTGTGTGCGAGCTGCGCCGTACCGGTTTTTCCAAGAATCATTTATCTAAGGATGGCACGCCGGAGCATGTTTACTTTCCACGCATGCCATATATTGCTGACGGCAACCCCAATACGGAGCAGTCGATTATTAAGCTGATGCGCTACAGCAAGCATCTGCGCAGCAAGGATGTCGTAATCTTTTTGGGCGTTGGCGGCTCCTACCTGGGCAATAAGGTGCTGTTTGATGCCTTTGGCGGTTATCATTGGAATACCAGTGCAACGCTGCGCCAAGGCCAGCCCTGCATTTATTTTTCCGGCAACAATCTTGACCCGGTGGACTGCAATTCACTGCTGTTCAAGATGCGCCGTATGGCTGGAGTAAGTGCGCAAGCAGGCAAGAAGCTAAAGATTATGCTGGTGCCGATTTCCAAATCCGGTACTACGCTGGAAACAATTTCTGCTTTTACGTATTTCTATGCTAATCTGTCTCAAAACGCAGATATCGACCTTGACTGCACGGTAGTTACTGATTTAAAGGCTCCGGTGGAAAATGCGCCGCTTTTGCAGCTGGCGGAAAAATTTGGCTGGGAGCGCTTTGACATCAAGGAGGGCATTGGCGGACGCTTCTGCATTATGACTGACCCGGGACTCGTAACGATGGCCGCTCTTGGCGGTGATATCGAGGAGTTTTTGCGCGGTGCGCGTGATATGGATATCTATTGCCAGCAGGCGGAGCTTGCGGAAAACCCGGCGCTGCTCAACGCTTTACTGAAATTCATGGCCTATGAGCGAGGACGCGATATAGAAGTGTTCATGCCGTACAGCATGCGCTTGAAATCGTTGAGCGAATGGTATGTGCAGCTGCTGGCGGAATCGCTTGGCAAGCGCCGTAACCGTGAGGGTGCAACTGTTTACTACGGCAGAACGCCGATTGTTGCTGTCGGCACAACGGATATGCATGCACAGACACAGCAGCATCAGGACGGTCGTCTGAATAAGGTGGTGCAGTTCCTGGAGGTTGCCAATCCTGAGGTTGAGGCAGTTTTGCACAATCCCTTTGCCGATGTACCATTCTTCGATAAGTACGAGGGAATGGATATGGCGAAGGCTCTTAAAGCGGCGCTGAATGCCAATGAAGCGGCGCTGACGGGTGATAACCGTTATAATGCGCGCTTTACACTGCCGAAGCTGAATGAGTATTATCTTGGTCAGCTGATGTACTTTTTGATGCTGACGATTGCCTACGAGGGCGAGCTGGCGGATGTGGATGCATTTGACCAGCCCGGCGTTGAGGTATATAAGAAATTAATGAAGGCTCAGCTGTAAATTTTAAAAGAAAAAATTAGACGTTGTGTGCTTGAAAAAGCACGCAACGTCTTTTTGCTTTGTATTGAATTCACCGTTTGCCTGTAAACAGCAGCTTTGCCGTACTGCATTTTGCAAATGCCTTCGACAGCAGGATGCTGAGGGCCAGCGAGCAGAGCACCAGCAGCACGTAGGAAAGGGCTACCTTTTTAACGGTCATGATGATGCCGAAATGGTTATAGGCGCTGCTGAGCCAGTCCAAGAGCAGCGGATGCACAAAGTAGATGAGCATAGAATAAGCGGAAAGGATGCTGATGGCCTTGTAGATTAAAGTGGTTATAGAACCCCTCTCAGTCACCTTGCGGTGACAGCTCCCCGACGCTAAGACCCAGCTTGTCGTGAGCTTGCGCGGCGACAAGCTGTTGGTCGTGCTAATGTCGCTTGCGACGACAAGGGGAGCCTCTGTATGCGATGCTGCTTGAGGGATAGATTGCAGTGCATTGGGAGCCTCTGTATATGCTTTTGCCTGCGCTCTGCGCTCCAGCCAGTCCAGTGCCAGGCAGAAGAAGAGCAGCGAGCCTACAGTGTAGCAGAGTCCCTGCGGGCTGAGCTGGTGATAGGTGTTGGCCAGATCAATTAGCGTATAGCCTTTGACAGTAACTGCTTCGTAACAGCTTTGTACGTCCCAGGCCACGCTTGCAGCAAAAATTACGCATACCATGGTGCTGTATCTGCGCAGAAGGGCGATGAATTTTTCCCAATAGCAGGCTGCCAGGCCGCCGCTTATAAAAATAAGCAGATAATGCAAGGGAAGATAGTTGAGGCGATAATCAAAGAAATTTTTAGCCAAGACGCTCCAACCCGCTGTGTTCAAGCCCGGATGCGTTGTCCACCAGTTAAATACAAGCTGGAAAATGAATAAAAGCACTAGCATAAACGGTATACTTTGATGTATAATTATACGCAGAAGCCGGCGCCAGAGCGGATAGCTTGCATAAAACCATAGCAGGATAACCATAAAATACAAATGGTAGCAGCCCAGGCCGAAGAATAAAACATAGGCCACATGCAGCGGATTCCAGCTGACGAAGCCCGGTGGCAGAATCAGCCAGAAGTAAAGCATGTAAAAAAGCGACCAGCTGAGATAGGGCAGGCCTGCTCCCCGCAAACGCTTCTTCATAAAGTCGATATAGTTCAGCCGGCTGCCGCTTAAAAGGCCTTTATCCGTACAGGCAAGGCCGTAGCCGGAGATAAAGAAAAAGGAGGGGACACTGTAACGGCTTAAAATCTCCAGTAATAAGTAAAGAGTAAAGTTGTTGGGGGCAAGTGCCAGGCTGCCGATATGAATACCGATGACGCCCAGCATGCAGATGCCACGCAGATTATCTATAATGGTGTTTCGCATAAGTACCTCGCTAATTTTTAATCTTCTTTATTATACTATAAGTAAAAAAATCCTGCCAAGATTTTACCTCGAAATATTTGACGTATTCTTCATTAAGGTGTAAAATATATACAATCAATTTGCACCTTTAAATTGGTCCTGTGAGACTGCAAGGTATAAGTTATTATGAAACCTAAGGCCTTTTTGCACCATCATGGGACGAGAAGGCCTTTTATTATGCAATTTTATTATAAAAAACAGGAGGTAAAGCTAATGGCTAAATCAAATGTATCTCTGGGTGGCAGAGATATACTGGATCTGGAAAGCCTCAGCGTTGAGGAAATCGAGCTGGTTTTGAAAACCGCTGAGGAAATGAAGAAGATTATGAAGAGGGATATCAAAAAGGTGCCCTCACTGCGCGGTAAATCTATCATCAATCTGTTCTATGAGCCCAGTACACGTACCCGTACATCCTTCGAGCTGGCAGGCAAATATCTGGGTGCCGATGTAGTAAACATCACTACATCCTCCTCCAGTGTTGTCAAAGGTGAATGCCTGCGCGACACCATCCTGACTGTACAATCCATGGCTTGTGATGCGATTGTTATGCGTCACCCCATTGAAGGCGCTGCAGCATATGCTGCTAAGGTTGCAGACCCTGTAATCATCAACGCCGGCGATGGCGCACACGCACATCCTTCTCAAGGCTTCCTGGATATGTTTACTATCCGTGAGCAGGGCAAAAACCTGAAGGGCTTGAAAATGGCAATTATCGGCGATATTCTCTACAGCCGTGTTGCCCGCACCAATATTGCTGCCTGGACCAAAATGGGCGCTGATGTACACGTTGCAGGTCCTATGACTCTGCTGCCGCACGACATCGCTTCTCTTGGCGTTACAGTACACAAACGCGTTGAAGAAGCAATCGAAGGCGCTGACGTAATCGATATCCTGCGTATTCAGCTGGAGCGTCAGCAAAAGGGCCTGTTCCCGTCTCCGCGTGAATATGCACGTATCTTCGGTATTAACGAAAACCGCCTGAAGCTGGCTAAGCCTGACGTAACCGTGCTGCATCCAGGCCCGATGAACCGTGGTCTGGAAATCTCCTGGGAGGTTGGTTACTGCGATAACGCCGCAATCCGTACTGAGGTACAAAACGGCGTAGCTGTACGTATGGCACTCTTATTCTTGACTTTGACAGGAGGTAAACACATTGAAAACATTGATTAAAAACGGCAGGGTAGTAGACCCCAGCCAAAAATTAGATGCTGTAATGGATATCCTCGTTGAGGATGGCAAAATCAAAGCTTTGGGCAAGGATATTGCCGAAGCAGCTGACGAGGTTTTTGATGCAACCGGCCTCGTAGTAACTCCTGGTCTGATTGACGTACATACTCATATGCGTGAGCCCGGCCTGGAAGCTAAGGAAGATATTATCAGCGGTACCAAGGCTGCTGCTGCCGGCGGTGTAACCACCGTTGCCTGCATGCCTAATACCAAGCCTGTTATTGATACCTCCATCGTAGTAAGCGGTATTAAAGAACGCGCTCGCGAGGAAAGCTACGCTAACGTTGAAGTTATCGGTGCAATCAGCAAGGGCGAAAAGGGCGAAGAGCTGGCAGAGATGGGCGACATGGCAGAAAAAGGCGCTATGGGCTTCTCCGATGACGGCCACTATGTAAAGAGCTCCCGCCTGATGGTGCTGGCTGCCAAATATGTAACTGCTTTCGACAAACCTTTGCTGTGCCATGCAATTGATCCTGAGCTGGATTCCGAAGGCTACATGCATGAAGGCGCTGTTTCCGCACGTATCGGCGTACCGGGCGTACCGGCAATCAGCGAGGATATCGCTGTTGCACGTGACTGCATCATCGCTGAATACACCGGCGCACATGTACACATCTGCCACGTTGCCTCCAAGGGTGCTATCGACATCATCCGCCAGGCTAAAAAACGCGGCGTGAATGTTACCAGCGAAGTAACCGTACATCATCTGACTCTGACTGATGAGGCTTGCGCAGATTACAATTCCGCAACCCGCGTTAACCCGCCGCTGCGCAGTGCAGACCATGTACAGGCTATGCGTGAGGCTGTTTTAGACGGCACTGTTGACGCAATCGTTACCGACCACTCCCCTCATGCTCCGGAAGAAAAGGATGTTGAATTCCGTTATGCTCCGAACGGCTTCTGCGGTCTGGAAACCTCTCTGGCAGTAATGCTGACTGACTTATATCATACCCATGTATTCGACCTGAATACTATTATCAGCAAAATGAGCTGCGAGCCTGCTAAGCTGTTCAAGCTTGCCGGTGGTACTCTGAAAGAAGGCAGCGTTGCTGATATCACTATTATGGACCTGAATAAAAAATGGACTGTTGACAGCTCCAAATTCTATACCCGCGGCAAATTCACCCCGTACGAAGGTAAGGCTTGCACCGGCAAGGCTGTTGCCACTATGCTGCACGGTAATTTTGTAATGAGGGATGGTGTAGTATGCACGAAAAAGTGAGAAAAGGAAAATTAGTTTTAAAAGACGGCAGCGTTTTTGAAGGCACTCTGTATGGTGGCAAACGCAATGCTGTAGGTGAGGTTGTATTCACCACCGGCATGAGCGGTTACCAGGAGACCTTGACCGACCCGTCCTTTTGCGGTCAGATTGTAGTAATGACCTATCCGCTGGTAGGCAACTATGGCTGCAACCCGCTGTTTAACCAAGGCAAGAAATGCTTCTTCCAGGGCTTCGTTATCGGCGAGCTGTGCGATTGCCCCAGCAACTGGCGCAATGAGCAGAGCCTGGAGGACTTTCTGACTGAACAGGATATCCCGACCTTAGCAGGTGTAGATACACGTGCTATCACCCGTAAAATCCGTAATCACGGCGTACTGCAGGGCGTAATCGTTCCGGCAGAAATGCCTGAGGAGGAAGTACAGAAGCTGCTGGCTTTACCGGCAGTACACAACCAGGTTGAGGAGGTTACCACTCCCGAGGTTTACACCATGGGTGAGGGCAAGCTGCATGTAGCTGTTATGGACTTCGGTATTAAACGCAATATCCTGAAATCCATTGAAGCCTTTGGCTGCCGCCTGACAGTATTCCCTGCTTCCGCTACCGCAGAAGAGGTGCTGGCATGTGATCCGGACGGTATCTTCCTGTCCAACGGCCCCGGCGACCCGAAGGATTTGCCTGAGGTTATTGAAAACATTAAGAAATTAATCGGCAAAAAACCGATTTTCGGTATCTGCCTCGGTCATCAGCTCATGGCTTTGGCTAACGGCGCTGATACTTATAAAATGAAATTCGGCCATCGCGGTATTAACCAACCGGTAAAATACCTGGCAACCGGCCGCATCTACATCAGCGCCCAAAATCACGGCTATGCTGTAGATGAAAAATCTCTGGAAGGCAAGGGCATCAACATCAGCCACATTTCTATGAACGACGGTACTATCGAAGGCCTGGAATACACCAAGCATCCTACCTTTACCGTTCAATATCATCCGGAAGCCTGCCCTGGCCCTGGTGATCATGATTATTTGTTTAAACATTTTGTTGATATGATGGAGGGTCGTTAATTATGCCGAAACTTAAAGATATTAAAAAGGTTCTCGTTATCGGCTCCGGCCCTATTATTATCGGTCAGGCAGCAGAGTTTGACTATGCAGGCACCCAGGCTTGCCGTGCTCTGAAGGAGGAAGGCCTGGAGGTTGTACTGGTAAACAGTAACCCTGCAACCATTATGACTGATGTGCATGTGGCTGACCGTGTATATGTTGAACCTATCAGCATTGAATTCATTGAAAAAATTATCAAACGTGAGCGTCCTGATTCCCTGCTGGCAACACTTGGCGGTCAGGTTGGCCTGAACATGGCTATGAAGCTGGACGAGCAGGGTATCCTGAGCAAATACAACGTTCGTCTGCTGGGCACTCAGATCAGCGCTATCAAACGTGGCGAAGACCGCGAAATGTTCAAGGAAACTATGGAGAAAATCCATCAGCCGATTCCTGAAAGCACTATCGTAGAAACCATTGAAGCTGCTTGCGACTTCGGCAAGGAAATCGGTTATCCGCTGATTGTCCGTCCTGCTTATACCCTCGGTGGTACCGGCGGCGGCATTGCTGAAAACGAGGAAGAGCTGATTGACATCGTGCAAAAGGGCCTGGGCTACAGCCCTATCGGTCAATGCCTGATTGAACGCAGCATCGCCGGCTGGAAGGAAATCGAATTCGAGGTAATCCGTGACGCTGCTGACAACTGCATTACCGTCTGCTCCATGGAAAACGTGGACCCTGTTGGCGTACACACCGGCGATTCCATCGTTGTGGCTCCGGCACAGACTCTGAGCGATAAAGAAGTACAGCTGCTGCGTCAGGCTTCTATCGATATCGTGCGTGAGCTGGGCGTAGTTGGTGGCTGTAACGTACAGCTGGCTCTCGACCCGTACTCCGAAAACTACTATGTAATCGAAGTTAACCCGCGTGTAAGCCGTTCTTCAGCACTGGCTTCCAAAGCTACCGGTTATCCGATTGCTAAGGTTACCAGCAAAATTGCTGTCGGCTACAACCTGGACGAAATCGAAAACGCTGTTACCAAAAAGACTAAGGCTTGCTTCGAGCCTACCATTGACTATATCGTACTGAAATTTCCGCGTTGGCCGTTCGATAAATTCGTAACTGCTGACCGCACCCTGGGCACTCAGATGAAGGCTACCGGTGAGGTTATGGCAATTGAGCGCAGCTTTGAAGCTTCTATGCTGAAAGCAGTTCGCTGCCTGGAAATCGGCCTCAATCATCTGGAAATGCCTGAGCTGAAGGCTTTGAGCGATGAAGAAATTCATGACCGCATCAAACGCATTGATGACGAGCGCTGCTTCGTTGTTGCTGAGGCTATCCGCCGCGGCATTACTCTGGAAGAGATTCACGATATCACCAAGATTGACCTGTGGTTCCTCTCCAAAATCCAAAACATCATTAAAATGGAAAAAGCTCTGGAAACTCACGAGCTGACTCCGAGCCTGCTGCGTAAGGCTAAGAGAATGGGCTTTGCCGATGCTGTTATCGGTAAACGCGTAGGCAAGACTGAGTTTGAAATCCGTGATATGCGTAAGGCTAACGGCATTCTGCCGACCTACAAAATGGTTGATACCTGCGCTGCGGAATTTGAAGCTGCAACCCCGTACTACTATTCCTGCTACGAAACCGAGGATGAGGTTGAAGTAAGCGACAGAAAGAGAGTAGTTGTACTCGGCTCCGGTCCTATCCGTATCGGTCAGGGCGTAGAATTTGACTACTGCTCCGTACACTGCGTATGGGCGTTGAAGGAAATGGGTTATGAAACCATTATCATCAACAACAACCCGGAAACCGTTTCCACTGACTTCGATATTTCCGATAAACTGTACTTTGAGCCGCTGACTGTTGAGGATGTTCTCAACGTTATCGACAAAGAAAAACCGGAAGGCGTTATTGTTCAATTCGGTGGTCAGACCGCTATCAACCTGGCAGGTCCGCTCTCCCGCGCAGGCGTGAAGATTCTGGGCTCCTCAGTTGACAGCATCGACCGCGCTGAGGACCGTGAACGTTTCGATGAGCTGCTGACAAGCTGCAATATCCCGCGTCCGCAGGGCCACACCGTATTTGATACCGAGGGTGCGCTGGTTGCTGCACACAATGTTGGCTATCCGACTATGGTTCGTCCTTCCTACGTACTGGGCGGCCGTGCTATGGAAATCGTTTATAACGATGACGAGCTGCGCAACTACATGACCTACGCTGTTAAGGCTTCTCACGAGCATCCGGTACTGGTTGACCATTACCTGCAGGGCACTGAGGTAGAGGTTGACGCTATCTGCGACGGCAAGGAAGTATTAATCCCCGGCATTATGGAACATGTTGAACGTGCAGGCGTACACAGTGGTGACTCCATCGCCGTATATCCGCCGCGCAGCCTGAGCGAGAGTGTTATCCGCACCATTATCGAATACACCAATAAAATGGCTCTGGGTCTGGAAGTTAAGGGCATGATTAACATTCAGTACATCGTTCGTGACGAGCATGTCTATGTAATCGAGGTTAACCCGCGTTCCTCCAGAACCGTACCGTTCCTGAGCAAGATTACCGGCATCTCCATGGTAGACGTTGCTACCAGATGCGCAATGGGCATGAGCCTCAAAGAGCAGGGACTGCAAGCAGGCCTGCGCTTCTTCCCGGACTACTATGCTGTTAAAGCTCCTGTATTCAGCTTCAATAAGATGAGCAACGTAGATATCACCCTTGGACCTGAAATGAAATCCACCGGTGAGGTTATGGCCTGCGACTACCAGTACAGCCGTGCGCTGTATAAGGCCTGCATCGCTTCCGGTATCAATGTACCGCACGAGGGTGCAATCCTGATTACTGTTGCTGATATGGATAAGCCTGAGGCAGTTGCTATTGCCCGCGGCTTTGAAGAACTGGGCTATACTGTTATCGCAACCGACGGGACTGCGGAATATCTGCAGCAATACGGTGTAACTGTTGAGGTTGCTACCAAAGTAAGTGAAGGTCATCCGAACCTGATTGATGATATCAAGAGCGGCCGCATCGGCATGGTTATCAACACCACCAACCACGGCCGTGACGCTGAACGTGACGGCTTCAAAATCCGCCGTTCTACTGTAGAGCATGCAATTGCCTGCCTGACCTCTATGGATACTGCACGCGAGCTGCTGAACGTTATGAGCGCAATGCGTCGTCGCAGCGTTGTACGCGTTACCGCTCTGCAGGACCTGACCTGGGAGGATTGATTATGTCTAAAACTATTGCGAGTGCCAAGGTAATTGGTCAACGAGTTTTAAATAGTACGACAAAATTAATAAATGTTTATGCACCGGAAATCGCTGCCGAAGCTGTCCCCGGACAGTTCGTCAACGTGAAGGTGTGCAAGAATACTGCTCCGTTGCTGCGCCGTCCCTTCGGCGTAGCAGGAGTTAACAAGGCTGAGGGAACTATCACCATGATCTATCGTATCATCGGTGAAGCAACCCATATCCTGGCTGACGTTTGCAGCGGCGACGAGCTGAGCATCGTCGGCCCGTTGGGACACGGCTTTGATATGAGCGCCAAAAAACCGCTGCTGGTTGGCGGCGGTCTGGGTTTGGCTCCGCTGCTGTTTTTGGCAGAGGGCTTCGGTGAGGGCACTACTGATATCCTGATGGGCGGCCGCAGTGCCGAGGAATTGTTCTGGACCAAGCTTTATGAAAGCCTCAGCAAAAATATTTACCTGACCACCGACGACGGCAGTGTCGGCACTAAGGGTACCGTAATGGCCCTGCTGCCGCAGCTGTTGAAAGAGGGTGGCTATGACTGCGTATACGTTTGCGGTCCTGTACCGATGATGCGCGCAGTTGCCAACGCCTGCTTAGAAGCCGGCGTAAAATGTCAGGTATCTCTGGAAAAATATATGGCCTGCGGTCTGGGTGCGTGCCTGTCCTGTGCCTGCGAAGGCATCGGCAAGCGCATCAAGGTCTGCAAGGACGGCCCGGTGTTCTGGGCAGAGGAGGTAGGAGAATGGTAAAAGCATTGTATGATGGCCGTCTGGCAGTTGATATTGCCGGCGTGAAGATGGCTACTCCTGTTACTACCGGCTCCGGCACCTTTGGCTTTGGCCTGGAATTTACCGATTTTCTCGACCTGGAAAAGGTTGGCGCTGTTACCGTAAAGGGTACATCTCTGGAGCCTGCAGCAGGCAACAAGGGGCAGCGTGCGGTAGAAACCCCGTCCGGTATGCTGAACTGCATCGGTCTGGAAAACCCTGGCAGCGAGTACTTCTTGGAGCACACGCTGCCTGAGCTGAAAAAATATAATGTGCCTGTGATTGTCAACATCTACGGCCATACCCCCGAGGAATACGGCGCTGTTGCCAAAAAGCTGGATGTAGACGGTGTTGATGCAGTAGAAATCAACATCTCCTGCCCGAACGTCAAAGAGGGCGGCATTGTTTTCGGCACTGTGCCGGAGGCAGCTGCTGAGGTTGTACGTGCTGTTAAGGCCAACACCGGCAAAATGGTTATCGCCAAGCTTTCTCCGAACGTAACTGATATTGTGGTGATGGCGAAGGCTGTAGAAGCAGCAGGTGCGGATGCAATTTCCATGATTAACACGCTGCTCGGTACCAAGATTGATATTGAGCGTCAGCGTCCTGTGCTCGGCAATGTAACCGGCGGCCTCAGCGGTCCTGCTGTACGTCCGGTAGCAGTGCGCCTGGTTTACCAGGTAGCACAGGCTGTGCATATCCCCATCATCGGCATGGGCGGCATCATGTGTGCTGAGGATGCAATTGAGTTCATGCTGGCAGGCGCAAGCGCGGTAGCAGTTGGCACCGCAAACTTTGTACAGCCTGATATCGCTGAAACCATTGCTCATGGTATGCTGGCATATCTGGACAGACATAACGCGCAGAATATTTCCGAAATTGTCGGCTTGGCATTACCTGAAGGTAAAAAAAGCATGCCGTTGTATAACGACGCTGTATAACGACGATTTATAACGTTATTCTCCGGCGTTCTGAAAAAAATATATTTGATAGGGAGATTTTCTCATGCAACATGATGATAGATTAATAGTCGCACTCGACTTTCCTACCTTGGAGCAGGCTAAGGCTTGCGTTGTCGAATTGGGTGACGCAGTAAGCTACTACAAGGTTGGCATGGAGCTTTATTATGCAGTAGGCAGCGAAATAATCCGCTTCTTAAAGGAACAGGGCAAGCATGTTTTCCTGGACCTCAAGCTGCAGGATATTCCTAACACTGTTGCTCATGCACTTACCGTACTCAGCGATTTGGGTGCAGACATGATGAACGTTCATGCTGTCGGCGGCAAAAAGATGATGGCAGAGGCTGTTAAGGCTGTGCATGAGGCTGCTGAGGCAGCAGGCCGTCCGGCACCGAAGCTGATTGCTGTAACCATTCTTACCAGCATGGACGATGAACAGTTTGCTGATTTAAATTATAAAAATACCATTGCCGAGCAAGTTATCAGCCTGGCTAAGCTGGCGAAGGAAGCAGGCATGGACGGCGTTGTTGCTTCTCCTAAGGAGGCTGCGGCTATCCGTGAGGCTTGTGGCCCCGAGTTCCTGATTGTTACCCCGGGCGTGCGTCCTGCGGGCAGCTCTCTGGATGACCAGAAGCGCGTAGCAACACCGGCAGGCGCTTTGCAAAACGGCAGCAGTCACATCGTAGTAGGCAGACCTATTACTAAAGCTGAAGCAAGACAAGCAGCAGCATTGGCAATTGTAGAAGAGATTAAAGGAGTGTAAGCAAATGGCAGTTTTAGAAGAAAAAGATGTTATGAAAATGCTCGAGGAAACCGAAGCAGTTCTCCATGGTCACTTTTTGCTGACCAGCGGTCTGCACAGCCCTATGTATGTTGAAAAATTCAACGTACTGCAGCATCCTAAATATACCGAGCGCCTGTGCCAGGAAATCGCACGTCGTTATGAAAACGACAATATTGAACTGGTAGTTGGCCCGATGACCGGCGGTATCCTGCTGGCTCACGAGGTTGGCAAGGCTCTTGGCACCCGTGCTATCTTCACCGAGCGTGAAAACGGCAAAATGACTCTGCGTCGTGGCTTCCAAATTCCGGCAGGCACCCGCGTACTGGTTGTTGAAGACATCGTAACTACCGGCGGCAGCGTTAAAGAGGTTATGGAAGTAGTTAAAGAGCATGGCGGCGAGCTCGTAGGCGTTGGCCTGCTGGTTGACCGCAGCGGCGGCAAGGTAGACTTCGGCGTTCGCACCGAGGCTCTGCTGCACCTGAACGTAGAAACCTTTGATCCGGCAACCTGCCCGCTGTGCGCTAAAGGCGTACCGTTCACCAAACGTGGCAGAACTGGTAAATAAGCTCCAATTTGTCACGAGCTTTGCAAAGTGAGAAATAGTTGAGCCCGCTATCCTCGCTTGCGACCGAATAGGGAGCAAGAAAGAGGACAAGTAAGCTCTGACGAAAATCTTTGCGAAGTGAGAAATTGTTGGCCGCGCTATCCTCGCTTGCGACCGAACAGGGAGCAAGAAAGAGGATAAATGAGACACCCGATTTGTCACGAGCTTTGCGAAGTGAGAAACTGAATGTCGAATTATCCTCGAAGAGGACAAGTAAGCTAATCTAACCTAAATTTCACAGGCACCTGTTTATCAGCAAATGATAGGCAGGTGTTTTTTTGCGCATTTTTTGCTATTTAATATGCTCTTAACATCGGCATAATACTTCCTTAACAATGATATATTATACTAGCATCATAAACCACGAACACTACTGATAAGGCGCAGAACTTATCGGAAATAAATTTTTTCACGATGGTTGAAGGAGGAAATATATTATGAAATTGAAAAAAGTCGCATGTTTAGGTCTGGCAGCTATGGTAGCACTCGGTGCTTTGGGCTGCGGCAGTGATAACAAGGCTGCAGATAACAAAGCAGGCAGCAAGGTTACCGGCAGTGTAACCGGCAGCGGTTCTTCCGCACTTCTGCCGTTGGCAAAGGATGCAGCAAGCAAATTCAAAGCTATTAACCCGGATGTTTCCATCACCCTTAACGGTGGCGGCAGCGGCACCGGTCTGAAACAGGTTGCGGACGGCAGCGTTAACATCGGTAACTCTGACGTACCGGCAGAAAGCAAATTGAAACCCGAAGTTGCCAAAGGACTTGTAGACCACAAGGTTTGCGTAGTTACCATGGCTCCGGTTATCAACAAAGACCTGGCAGCTAAAGTAAAAAGCCTGACCAAGGCTCAGCTGACTGACATCTTCACCGCTAAGGTAACCAACTGGAAACAGGTTGGCGGCCCGGATGAACCTATCGTTCTGATTACCCGTCCTGCTACCAGCGGTACCCGCGCTCTCTTCCAGGAGTTCGCTCTGGGCGGTGCTAAAGAAGCAACCAACAAATCTTTGGAAACTGATGACTCAGGCACTCTGCTGCAAAGCGTAAAGGATAACAAAGGTGCTATCGGTTATGTTGCTCTGTCCTACCTCGTAAATAACAAGGACGTTGCAACCGTAGCAATCGACGGCGTAGAGCCTACTTTGGATAACACCTACAGCGGTAAATATCCTGTATGGGGTTATGAGCACATGTATACTAAAGGCGAAGCTACTGGCGCTGTAAAAGCATTCCTGGACTTCATCCTCTCTGCTGATTATGGCAAGGAAATTGAAAAGCAGGGGTATGGTGTTACTGCTAAGATGCAGGTTAAACGCTAAAATGGACTTCGGCTAAGGCGCATCTGCGTCAATCCCAAAACAATTATTACGCTTCCATCTAAACGAGAAGCAGGAAGACAGCATACGCCAAGAGATGCGTCTTCCCGATCTTCTCATCCCCTTTAGAATAAATATCGAGGCTGTGCCGGGCAGGAGCTGGTAAGTTATCAGCTGCGAGCCTCTGCATAGCCTTTAGTTTTACGAAAGAAATATTCACGAGTTACATCAGAGGAGAATAGTTTATGCAACAGGTTACAACAAATGCTTATAGGCAGGATGCGTTGTGGCGCTACATTATTACCGGCTGCGGCCTGGCGCTCATTGTTCTGACGCTGTCTATCGGCGCTTTCCTGTGCTACAAGGGCGTAGGCACGTTTACTACCTACAACCACAGTATTGCAGAGTTTCTTTTTTCGGCAGATTGGGCGCCGAGTGACAGCGCTGAGGGCGGCGGCAAGGTTGGTGCAGCCATATTCATCTTCGGTTCTGTTATTACCTGCGCATTGGCACTGGCGATTGCTGCACCGTTCAGCTTGGCAACCGCAATTTTTATGACGGAGATTTCGCCGGAGCTGGGCAAGCGCTTTGTCCAACCGGCTGTGGAGATTTTTGTAGGTATTCCTTCCGTAGTTTATGGCTGGATTGGCCTGACAATTTTGGTACCGCTGATTAAAAACATTTTTAACCTGCGCTTCGGCTTTTCCGTATTGGCTGCAGGTATTGTGCTGGCGGTCATGATTTTCCCGACCATCACCAGTCTGGCGGCAGATGCACTGCGCAGCATTCCTAAAAGCTACCGCGCTGCTTCCTATGGTCTTGGCGCAACCCGTTGGCAGACTATTGCTAATGTGGTAGTGCCTGCGGCAGTTACCGGCCTGATGACGGCAGTTATCCTGGGCCTGGCGCGTGCCTTCGGCGAAGCGTTGGCTGTAGCGATGGTTATCGGCAAGATGCGTGCCTTTCCGGGCTCGCTGCTTGCTCCAACCAACAATCTGACGGCGGCGATTGCGGCAGATATGGGCGGTGCAATGGAGGGCAGCGAATACAACATTGCTTTGTGGACGATGGCGTTGCTGCTGTTTATCATCTCCCTTGCCTGCATTTTTGCCATCCACTTTTTAACTGCTAAAGGAGGGAAGCAGGCATGAATGACAGTATAGCGCGTGCAAAGCTTGTTGATAAGCTGATGACAGCTGTGTTTTATTGCGTAGCAGGCTTCTTTATCCTGCTGCTCGTGGCTTTTGCCCTGTACGTTATCATTAACGGCTTCAAGGATTTCAGCTGGAGCCTGATATCCTTTGAGGGCAGCGGCATCGGTAATTTGTTCTTCAACACTATTTATCTGGTTTTCCTATCGCTGCTGGTGAGCGTGCCTCTGGGAGTCGCTGCCGGCATTTATATGGCGGAATACGCTAAGCAGGGCAAGTTCACCAAGTTCCTGCGCATGTGTATCGAAACGATGTCTTCACTGCCGTCTATCGTTGTCGGCCTGTTCGGTTACCTGGTATTTATCGTAATGACTGGCTCACAGTGGAACCTGTTCAGCGGTGCGCTGGCAGTTTCTATCCTCAGTATTCCGCTGATTATGACGGTCACAGAGGATGCCTTCAAATCGCTGCCGCAGGGCTATAAGCGCGGTAGCCTGGCCATGGGCGCAACTCTGTGGCAGACTATTTACAAGGTGCTGCTGCCTGCGTGCCTGCCGCGTATTATGACCGGCGTTATCCTGGCTGCAGGCCGTGGCTTCGGTGAAGCGGCAGCTCTCTTGTATACCGCAGGCATGAGCACCGATATCAACTGGAACAGCTGGAACCTGCTGTCTCCGTCCTGCCCGCTGAACCTCTTCCGTCCCGGTGAAACGCTGGCACTGCATATCTGGGCATCGCGTACCGAGGCGCTGGCAGCTAATGCGGCGCAGATGGCCAACCTTTCTTCAGCAATATTAATGCTGCTTGTGCTGTCCTTTAGCTTGGGCGCACGTTACCTGAGCACTTATTTAGACACAAAAACCGGAGGTAGCAGAAAATGACGAATGATAATGCTGCAACTAAATTATTAGTGCAGGACCTGGATTTGTATTATGGCAAATTCCAGGCGTTGAAAAAAATAAATCTTGATATTAAGGAAAAGGAAATTACCGCACTTATCGGCCCTTCCGGCTGCGGCAAATCCACCTTTTTGAAAACACTGAACAGAATGAACGACCTGGAAGAGGGCGTGCGCATTGAAGGCAGCATTGCACTGTATGGCAAGGATATTTTTGCGGAGATTGACCCCATCAGCCTGCGTCACCGTGTTGGTATGGTCTTTCAGCAGCCTAACCCCTTCCCGAAAAGCATTTATGATAACGTTGCTTACGGTCCGCGTATCCATGGCGTGACGAAAAAGAGCGAGCTGGACGAGATTGTAGAGCGCAGTCTGCTTCAGGCTGCCATCTGGGACGAGCTGAAGGACAGACTGAATAAGAGTGCGCTGGGCCTTAGCGGTGGCCAGCAGCAGCGCCTATGCATTGCACGTACCCTGGCCGTGCAGCCGGAGGTTATCCTCATGGACGAGCCTACCAGTGCGCTGGACCCGATTTCTACGATGAAGATTGAGGATTTGGCATTGGAGCTGAAGAAGGATTACACCATCGTTATTGTTACGCATAATATGCAGCAGGCTGCACGTATTTCTGACAAAACAGCCTTCTTCCTTTTGGGCGAGCTGATTGAGTTCAACGAAACGAAGCAGCTGTTTGCTAATCCGTCTAATCCTAAGACAGAAGAGTATATTACCGGCAGATTCGGTTGATGCAAGGAGAGGCGTGTAAATGCGATACTGAAAGGCTCTCCTAGGGGACAAAGTAAGGTATACTGTAGAAATGCTAATAAGTGCAGTTCCATCTCAGTCGCCCTGTGGGCGCCAGCTCCCCCCAAAGGGGAGCCTCTCATGTATCGCTGCTTACTTTGAATTTAAATTTGTTGAGAAAGGAACAATAAAATGACACGTAACAAATTCAACGAGGAGCTGAAGCAACTGCTCAACAGTGTGCGCGTGATGGGCGTAAATCTGGAGGATACACTGGATAAGGTTATCGCCAACCTGGAGCAGAAGGATGCAGCCTTGGCACAGCAGATAATCAGCGATGATGATAATTTTGACAACAGCGAGGTCAATATCGAAAAGCAATGCCTGGAGCTGGTGCTGACACAAACTCCGGTAGCAACCGACTGGCGCGAAATTGCCAGTTGCCTGAAGCTGGTGGGCGATATGGAGCGCATTGCCGACCATTGCAGTGATATCAGCCAATATACCTTGAAGCTGATTGAAAAGGATCCTGTGCCGCTGCCGGATAATTTTATGGCTATGCTGCAGGTTATGCGCCAGATGGTGTACGACAGCATCAGCGCCATCAGCGAAAATGATTTGGAGCTGGCCAATAAGGTTATTGCTACCGATGATAAGGTAGACAATTACTTTGCCGAAATGCGTCAGCATCTGACCACTGTAATGCAGCAAAAACCGCAATACGTACCCCAATATGTTGACTATCTGATGATTGCCAAATATGCGGAGCGCATTGCCGACCATTCCACGAATATCGCTCAATGGGTAATGTTTGTGGTAAAGAACGAACTGAAAAACTGAGCTTTGCATGCCAATCACGGCCTCCGCAGCAATGCGGGGTTTTTTTCTTTATTTCAGTAGTTGTCATAGCATTGGCAGCAGGCATCACTTTGCAGACTTGTTTTCTATATTCGTTGATTTGTGTTATAATAAAGTGTTAGAGTATTTACGTTCCGGACAGCTTCGTAAAATATTGCAGGCTGTGGCTGTCACGATTCAGAAACTAAGATTTTAGAGCAAATTCAGGAGGGACGCAATGCATATTGATAGACGATTAGAAACTATTGCCAACCTGGTGCCGCAGGGCTGTGTGCTGGCGGACATCGGTACAGACCACGCGTATTTGCCGGTGTGGCTGCTGGAAAAGCAAAGAATTTCCCGGGCAATTGCCGGTGATATTGCCGCAGGCCCCTGCCAGGCTGCGCGCACTACCGTGGCACAGTTTGGCCAGCATGAGCATGTAGATGTTCGTCAGGGCAGCGGCCTGAAGGTGCTGAGCCCCGGTGAAGCAGACTGCATTGCTATTGCCGGCATGGGTGCTTCTACCATTATCAGCATTCTGGAGGACGATATGGAGTTAGCACAGAGCGCAGAGCTTTTGGTGCTGCAGCCGATGGCAGGCGCTGCATCACTGCGCGCGTGGCTGTGCAGCCACGGCTGGCAGCTTGCTGCCGAGGAGCTGGTGGATGATGCTCCGCATTTTTACGAGATTATCGCCGCTAAGCGCGGCTCTGCGCCTGCCTACAGCACGGCAGAGTGCGCTGTAGGACCGCTGCTGCTGGCGCAGAAGCATCCGCTACTGGGTAAACAGCTGGAACGCCAGCTTGCTAGTTGCAGACAGCTGCTGGAGAACATGGGACGCAGCGAGCGCGCACGCGCGAGCGAAAAGTATAAGGAAATCGAAGCGTTGAAAGCAGAACTGGAGGTGCTGCAAAATGGCAAGCGTAGTGACAGTAAATGATATCATCAACCTGCTGGAGGAGATGGCGCCGCCGGAGCTGGCAGAATCCTGGGACAATGTCGGCTTGATGCTGGGCAGGCGCAATAAGCCTGTGCGCAAGCTGCTGTTGGCGCTGGATATGACACAGGAAACCGTAACGCAGGCCTTGACGAAGAAGGCTGATATGCTGATTACGCATCATCCGGCAATTTTTCACAAGCTGGGCAATGTGACGGACGCTGACTGGCAGCAGGAGCTTTTGCTGCAGCTGGCAGAAAACGGTGTTGCTGTTTACAGCGCGCACACTAATCTGGATTGCGTAGCGAATGGTGTCAACAGCGTGCTTGCCAAAAGATTGCGTTTGCTGGAGCCTGACGTACTGGATACAGTAAGCGGACTGGGACGCATTGGCGAGCTGGAAAAGCCGGCTAAGCTGCAGAATTTTGCACTCTTTGTCAAAAAGGCTTTGCAGGCTGATTATCTTACCATAGGCGATGCGGGACGCAAGGTTAAGCGTGTTGCCGTCTGCGGCGGTGCAGGTGCCGATTTGATCGGGCTGGCGTTGGCGCAGGGGGCGGACACGCTGGTGACGGGTGATGTGAAGTATCACGAGGCACAGCAGGCTGTCTTCAGCGGTCTGAACATTATCGATGCAGGCCATCAGCCGACGGAGCTGCCGGTGTTGGACGATTTGGCTGACAGATTATCGTTGCGCTTTACGGAAAAGCATTGGGACGTGGCAATTCAGGTAGCACGCGAAACACTGCTGCTGAAGCATATATAGAAAACAGGTGATGAAAAAATGATTAAGGATTTTAAGGCCGGCACTAAGGTATGCCAGGCAGTTTTAGTAAGAGTACAGAAGGTTGGTAATTCCTCTAACGGCGGCGTATTTGCCCGTGGTATGCTGGAGGATAACAGCGGACGCATTACTTTTATCTGCTTTGATGCAGTGCTGGTAGACAAGCTGCGTGAGCTGGAGGGCCCGACAGCCTTTATGATGGGCGGTAACGTTGACATCAACAAATTCAATAACGATATGACGCTGCAGGTTATAATCCAGCGTCTGGAAAACCTGCTGCCGCAGGACGATATCAGCAATCTGCTGCCACATGGTGATTTTGATGTAGAGGCTTATAAAACTAAGCTTGCCAATTATATCAAGGCAGTGCGCACTCCCGGGCTGCGTATGCTGCTGGAGACTATCTTCAGCGGTGCTACCTATGAGCGCTTTGTGACCAATCCCGCAGGCATGCGCATGCATCACGCTTATCTGGGCGGTCTGCTGCAGCATTCTATTGATGTTACCGGCCTGGCAGTAGCCATGGCGGAGCAGATTGAAGGCGTAGACAAGGACCTTGTTATTGCTGGCGCTCTTTTGCATGACATTGGCAAAATCCGTGAGATTTCTGCGGAAATCGGCTTCCCCTATACCAGTGAGGGACGTTTGCTCGGACACATTACCATGAGCTGCATGATGGTGCAGGAGGCAGCTGCCAAGCTGCGTTTGCCGTCCTCTCGTTTGGAGCAGCTGCAGCACATTCTGCTGTCTCACCATGGCGATAACGAAAAGGGTTCTCCGGTAGCCTGCTCTACACGTGAGGCCTTTGTTGTGCATTACGCCGACGAAATTAACGCCGTAATGAACCAGTTTGACGTGCATGACGGTAAAAGTGCTTGGGAATTCAACCGTATGCTGGGACGTAATATTCTGGTAGACAAGCTGTGAACAGCCGAATAATCCGCGAGACCGTGCTGAGCCTGCACGGTCTGAAGATAAAGCTTCAGTTTAAACTGGTCAAAAATATTACGCTGCGTATCAAAGAGAATGGCGACATCTTTCTCACTGCTCCTGTAGGGATGAGCGTAAGCGAGGTGCAGCGATTCTTAGAGAGCAGGGAGCAATGGCTGCGCCAAAAGCTGCAGCTGGTGCTGCAGGCGCAGCAAAAGCAGGATAAGAAGTACAGCATGGGCGAGCTTCCCTTTGACGGGCAGCATGTGTGGCTGTGGGGCAGGCGTTTGCCGGCGCACTTTTTGCTTAGCAGCAAAAAGCATGGTACCTATGAGGTGCAGGCTGACGCTGTCTGCTTTTATTATCGCAGCGAGCTGAGCGAGAAAGCTAGGTGCGCCTTTGTAGAATACTTCTATAAGCAGGAGTTAGCTGGCAGAGGAGAGCAGCTGCTGCAGGCATGGGAAAAGAAAATGGGCGTGCGTCATACAGGGCTTAAGGTGCATCGTATGAAAACGCGCTGGGGCTCCTGCAACGTGCGCACAGGCAGCATTAATCTGAATACGCTGCTGGCCTGCTGGCCGCAGGAGTGTCTGGAATATATCGTGGTGCATGAGCTGGCGCATTTGCACGAGGCTAATCATTCACCGCGCTTTCACGCGATTGTCGAACGCTATCTGCCCGAGTGGCGTGAGCGCAAAAAATTGCTGGCAGCCTTCAAGCCGCTTTAATAGCTGTCTTAAAACAAAAATTATAAGCATTTTCTGTGACAAATAATGCATTCGCGTTTACGTTTATGATAAAAGCAGTATATATATGTAAATCTTTTGTGAAAGCATACTAAGAAAGCAAGTATTTGTGCTATAATTATAGTAACATCTTGTAGGACTATGCCGTTTGCTCTGATAAATAAACGGTACGAGTCAGCTTAAAGGCAGGAGTGATGATTATGGCAAAACAGAAAATATTAATTGCTGATGATGAAGCGCAGATTCGCGAAATCTTGCGCATATATTTTGAGAAGGAAGGCTTTGAGGTTATTGAAGCCGAAGACGGTGCTGCCGCAATTTTGAAGGTGCAGTCCGAAAAACCGGATATTCTGCTGCTGGATATTATGATGCCAGTTCTCGACGGTATTGAGGTTTGCAAGCAGGTACGCAAGATGTCGGACCTGCCCATTATCATGGTTACGGCCAAGGATGATGATGATGACCGTATTGCCGGTCTGGAAATCGGCGCTGATGACTATATCACCAAGCCGTTCAATTCGCGTGAGGTAGTAGCCCGCGTGAAGGCTGTGCTGCGCCGTGCAGGCACGCAGGAGAAGAAAGGCGAGGTATCGCGCATCACCTATCCTGGCTTGATTATCGATATGGACCAATATCAGGTAACTGCATTTGGCAATAAAATGACCTTTACAACTAAGGAAATGGAGCTTTTGTGGTGCCTGGCATCTAACCCTGGCAAGGCCTTTAGCCGTAACCAGCTGCTGGAAACCATCTGGGGCTATTCCTATTATGGCGATACCCGTACTGTTGATACGCACATCAAGCGCATCAGACAGAAGCTGAACATTCCGCCTGATTCCAAATGGGATATTACGACTATCTGGGGTGTAGGCTACAAATTTGAGCTAAAGGACAACTAAATTATGAAAAAATCCCTAAGCACACGCTTGATGTATAGTTTTATGACTATCATAATTATCGTCGTTGTGGGGATTACAGCAGGCATATCGTACCTGATTGCTGACTACTTTTTCCAGATTAAGGAGCAGGAGCTGGCGGAAAAGGGAGATGAGATGGGGGAAACGATTGAAGCCTTCATCCGTCTGCAGGACCGCGATATGCTTAACCGTTATATTTTAGCTGTAGATAAGCTGGTTGGCGCACGCATCTGGCTGTTTGATGATAATTACGAGCTTTTGGCGGCCTCTAATTATGAAAATGTAAAGGAGACCGGGGAAGATTCTTCGCTGAAGTATTTTCTCAAGTACGGCGCCCCCTCGCGGCAGGAGCTGCAGGAGAGCGTCAGAAAACTTGATCAGGATATAAAGAGCAGTAAATTATCGTATCGCATTAAGGTGATACTGAATGATGTTTATGCCGGGAAGTCCTTCAAATCGCAGATTTATCATCCGTATTACAAGGAGCAGGTGATCCTGGTTGGTGTTCCGTATACCTTTGGTAACGGGCACACAGGCGCTATTTTGATGATTGAGCCCTTGAGCGGTTTCGAAAAATTCTTGCGAAATGTTTACATTTATATTATGATTGTAGGTATCGTTGCCATTATTTTCAGTTTGTTTCTGGTTAAGCGCCTCTCAGGTCTCATTATCCGGCCGGTGCTGGATATGAAGGACAATGCGCAGGCTATGGCTTCGGGAGATTATTCCCACAGGCTGCAGGTGCATGGCGATGATGAAATTGCCGAGCTGGGAAATGCACTCAATTCTTTAGGCAAGGATTTGGGTGATTACATTGCCAAGATGGAGCGGACGGAAAAAATCCGCCGTGATTTTGTGGCTAATGTATCGCATGAGCTGCGGACACCGATTACAATTATCCGTGGCTACAATGAGGCAATCTGTGATGGTATGGTAACGGATCCTGATCTGATTCAGCGTTACCGTGGCCTGATAAATGAAGAAACAGTCCGTCTGGAGCGCATGGTACGCGAGCTGCTGGATATCAGCAGGCTGGAGTCCAGCGACCCGCTGACTGTAAGCAACATGGATGAGCTGCCGCTGGCCGGTATCATCCGTAATGTCGCCGAAAAATTATCGGTGCGCTGCGTGAAGAATAATGTTACAATTAGTGTTCATGCAGACGATAATATCAAAATTTTGGGCGATGGAGACCAAATGGTACAGTTAATTATGATTTTGTGCGATAATGCCTTGAAATATTCGCCAGAAAATGGTACTGTATCAGTAGGTGCGAATAAGCTTGACGATGGTAGCGTGCTTGTAACAGTTGCTGACCAGGGCAAGGGCATCCCGGAGGAGGATATTCCGTTTATCTGGGAACGCTTTTACAAGGTGGAAAAATCGCATTGCCGCAGTGTTCCGGGAACGGGACTGGGGCTTGCTATTGCCAAAGAAATTATTCGCGTACACGGCGCCAGTGCCGAGGTTATCAGCAAATGTGGTTCTGGTACCACGTTTGAAATAAAATTTCCAAAGGATAAGGTAGTATGATTTTAAAGTATGTTTGCCCCGATTACAGAGTAAAAAGTTTATTTGACATTTCCGCAAAATGGCTGAAGCGCAATGGCTACACCAAAATTGTTGTTGATATTGACAATACCCTGCTGCCGCGCGACAAGAACCTGGTAGGCCCTCGTGCTATGACCTGGATTCGTCAGCTGCATCAGATGGGTATCAATGTGGCATTGATTTCCAATAATGGTGGTGACCGCATTAAGGGTATCACCCGTCAGACTGGTCTTGGCACCATTATGCGTGCTGCTAAGCCTTTGCCGATGGCTTACAAGCAGATTACTAAAGCTATGGGCGGCGGTAAGATTCTTTTTATTGGTGATCAGCTGTTGACCGACGTTTTAGGCGCTAAGGTTGCCGGTCATCCTGTAGTCTTTGTTGAATCCTTAGGCGGTAAGGAGCATTTCATTACCCGTTGCACCCGCAAGCTGGAGAAATTCTTCCTTGGTCGTCTGAACAGCAATAATATGATGCCTAAGGAGCGCGTATTATGAAAATAGCCCTGCTGCAGCTGGAGGTTCTGGAAAAGAATAAGGCGGCCAATGTGGCCCATGGTATGCAGCTGGCAGCGGATGCTGCCAAGGAGCATGATTTACTGGTGCTGCCCGAGGTGTGGACAACAGGCTATAGCCTCGGACACCTGGAGCAGGATGCTGAACCGCAGGCTTCACCTGTGCTGGCGCAGCTCGCGGAGCTGGCGCGTAGCGAGCAGTGTGCAATCCTCGCAGGCTCGGTACCGATGCGTCATGCTGACGGCAAGGTTTATAACACCTCTGCGGCTATCAATAAAAACGGTGAAATCGTCAATCTTTATGATAAGGTACATCTTTTCGGCCTTTTCCATGAAGAGGATTTCTTTGCTCCCGGCAATAATTTTCAAGCCTTTACATTAGATGGTCTGTGCTGCGGCTCGACTATCTGTTACGATTTACGTTTCCCTGAGCTTTTCCGTCATCTGGCTTTGCAGGGGGCACAGCTCATTTTCTGCCCGGCTGAGTGGCCGGAGGCGCGTGGAGATATCTGGCGCTTGCTGGCGCAGGCACGTGCTGCGGAAAACCACACCTTTGTGGTGGCAGTTAATTGTGCGGGCAGCTTTAAGGGTGCGCCGTTTTACGGTCATTCGATGGTGGTTGCGCCCAGCGGCAGGATTCTTGCTGAGGCAGGGATGCAGGAGGAGGTTGTTTCCTGCGAAATCAATCTGGCAGATGTTGCGAGGGTACGCAGCAGGCTTAATGCTTTAGCTGATGTACGCAAGGAGCTGATTCAATAGTGAATTACCGAAATTTGCTGGCCGGCCTGGCGGCCGGTCTGCTTTTCTATGCCCAGACAGGAGCGGAGCTTGCTCTGGCTTCCGTGCCTAAGGATGCGCCGAAGGATATCAAATATATTCTTGGCTTTTACTATGGCAACGGCGAAAATATTCTTATCCGTGAGAATAACGGCCGTCTGGAGCTGTTGTACCGCACTGCATTGGAGGACAAGTCCTTTGCTGCGGCTAATCTTTATCCGCTCAGCAAGGTGCATTTTGATTCCTACACTTTGCAGGAATCAGGACCGATGAGCAATACCGAAGCAGGTGTCCGCTTTGAGCGTGATCCTGATGGCTACGGTATTTCCTGCCGCGTCGGCGGTAATATCTACAAACGTTATTTTTTTTGTACGAAATCCCCCCAGCCGTTATTTTTTAGGTACGACTGCGGGCGAAAGGGCGAAGCCCTTCCGTCTGGAGGAGCGTAGTGCCGAGGATTGGACCAAGCTGCGTGCGGAGGCTGCTAAAGCAACCGTTCCTGCTGCTTTGGCAGCAGGTGAGCAGGCACAGCTGGTGGACGCTGCAACTGTTGCCGGTGTTAAGGTTAATTCTGTCTACGCAGGCAGTGACAACCTTTTCGGTGCGCCGCTTTATACTACGCCTAAGCTCTTTGTTTCTAAAGAGGCTGCAGCTGCCTTAGGTAAGGTGCAGCAGCGTCTGGCACCTTACGGCTACGGCCTGGTGCTGTGGGATGCGTACCGCCCCTGGTCGGTGAGTAAGCTGGCTAATCTGGCTTTGCCTGAGGGCAAGAAGGATATGCTGGAGGATCCGGAGGTTAAGGGAAGCGTGCATAATACCGGTAATGCTGTTGATGTGGGCTTGTATAGCCTTGATAGCGGCGAGGAGCTGGATATGGGCTGCGGCTTTGATGAGCCGTCGCTGCGCCAGTACGCCAGCTATGCTGGCGGTACGTCGCGTGAGCGCTATTTGCGCAGCCTGCTGCGTGAGGAGATGGAGCTGCAGGGGTTCAAGGGGATTGAGATGGAGTGGTGGCATTTTGAATACGGCGACTGCTCTAAGTTTGCCCATTTGAATGTAGCTAATTAGTGTTTAGTAATTAGTGATTAGTAGTAGCGTCGCAAGCGGTATACCGTTCCGCTCAGAGAAATTTTCCGTCAATCGCTTGCTGGGTTAAGTTTTCCTGAGAGGTTTGCAGAAGCGAG
>NZ_FR892771.1:1574-1689 GCF_000434895.1 Phascolarctobacterium succinatutens CAG:287 | reverse complement strand
TGACGGACGCAAATTTCGTGTGGAAACAAGACGAAATACCGCAAAACTCGCGCTAAGCTAGCAGATTCTTCTGTATGAGTTAAGCGTAGCGCTCAAACAGTTGCGGCATTTCTGT
>NZ_FR892771.1:0-1557 GCF_000434895.1 Phascolarctobacterium succinatutens CAG:287 | reverse complement strand
AACAGTTGCGGCATTTCTGTGCTTCCAGACACTCATTTGCTAAAATTTATATTCGCTGCACGATATATCACTTGCTTGTGTTGGCGTGCTGTAGTGGTTGTATAATTTTCCTGCGTTGATGTGTAGTATTTTTCTATGTTTGTTTCTTACGTTAGTGTAAAAGTATATTATTAGTGAGGTGTTTATTTATGAACGTTTATGATAACGCAAACGAATTGGCTAAGGCTATGCGCGAAAGCCATGAGTACAAAAAACTGAAGGAAGCAGCTGTTGTTCTGGAGAAGGATCCGGATGCTAAAAAAATGGTTAACGAGTATCTGATGGTTGCTCAGGAAGTAGAGTTTGCTAAGCATCAGGGCAAAACTCCCGACCAGGCTTCTGTTGATAAAATGCAGAAGCTGCAGGGCATTTTGAATCTGAATGCAGATGCAGTTCAATATTTGAACGCTCTGATTCGTTTCCAGATGATGCTGATGGACGTTACCAATACTATTCAGGACGTTGTCAAAGAGGCAATGGGAGAGAAATAATGACGTTGCAGGAGATTTTCGCAGGCTGTACTGCCAAGCCTTTGCTGGCAGAGGAGCCGATGGCGAAGCATACATCCTTCCGCATCGGCGGTCCTGCCGATCTGATGGCTATGCCGCAGAGCGAGCAGGAGCTGCAGCAGCTGCTGCAGCGTGCCTGTGAGGCGAAGGTGCCGGTTACGCTGATAGGCAATGGTTCTAATCTGCTGGTGCGCGATAAGGGCATCCGTGGCCTGGTTATCAAGCTGGGAAATATGCTGAATGATATTGCTGTTGATGGCTGCACGCTGACCTTTGGCAGTGGTGTTTCTTTGGCTGCTGCTTCCCGCAAGGCTGCAGAGCTGGGCCTGAGCGGCATGGAATTTGCTGTGGGCATTCCCGGCAGCATTGGCGGTGCTGTTTATATGAACGCCGGTGCTTATGACGGCGAGATGGCTAAGGTTGTTACCAGTGTGCGCGTAATGGAGCTTGACGGCACAATCAGCGAGCTGCCTGCAGCAGCTCTTGATTTTGGCTATCGCCATACTGCGCTGCAGGGCAGCGGTAAAATTGTTACTTCGGTAACTGTGCGCCTGACTGCAGGTGATAAGCAGGCTATTGCTGATAAAATGGCAGATTTCAGTAACCGCCGTATCACTAAGCAGCCTTTGGAGCTGCCTAGTGCAGGAAGTATGTTCAAGCGTCCTCCCGGATATTTTGCCGGTACGCTTATCGACCAGACAGGTCTTAAAGGCTACACTGTCGGCGGTGCGCAGGTTTCCGAAAAGCACGCCGGTTTTGTGGTGAACATCGGCGGAGCTACGGCAGCAGATGTGCTGCAGCTTATCTGCGATGTGCAGGATAAGGTGTTTGCAGCGCATGGTGTTCATTTGGAGCCGGAGGTGTTGGTGCTCGGCGAAGAATAGCTTGTGGGAGAGCGCCCATAAGACGCCATCTGCGTCGTCAGGGCTCCTAGGAGTATAAGGATATACGCCGTCGTCGCCCTTCCTCGCATCTGGCATCTTCTTGACGCTCTCTGAGTGAGTGTTTA
>NZ_FR892770.1 GCF_000434895.1 Phascolarctobacterium succinatutens CAG:287 | reverse complement strand
TACCTTTATCAACCTAAATACATTATATAAGGAACTGATAACATGATCTCTATTACTGATTACATTTACATGAAGGCTCAAAATCTCAAAGAAAAGCTGGGAAAAGGTTCTAGCCTGTGCAGTTGCCGTTCCTTGCGCTTTAATGGCGGTAATTTGCCGGACTACACTAACGAACTTCTTCAGGATGTGTATGCTATGCGTTATAGCCTTGCTTATGCCTACGAGTATAAAGAAATTTATAAAAAACTGCTTGAACGCATGACTCTCGGTAGAATGCTTGAGGTTACTTCGATTGGTTGCGGCAACATGGTTGATTACTGGTCCTTAAAGCATGCTCTGCCAGGTGAATGCCATGTCCGTTATCACGGTGTAGATGTTATTGACTGGAATGACAAGTTCGCTGCCTGCGATGGTGATCATATTGATTTCGCGAAGCAGAAGATTGCTGATTATTTGTCAGAGTGTGATGCTCTGAATTCTGACGTATATGTGTTACCTAAGTCCATCAGTGAAATCAATGATGACGAGATAGAGGCCATTTGCCGTACGATTGGTGAAAAGGGCTTTACTAAGAATGAGGTACACTTCCTGTTCTCTATGCGTGCCTACAAAGATAACTTGAAAGACGATAAGAGCAAGGCCAAAAAAATTTGTGAAGCAATTATGGAACTGGGCATGGCACCAGATGCAGATAACGGAATTGTATATGAAGGTGAGAACAAGAAAATCTACTATAGCGATCGTGACTTTTGGATTGGTAAACTGATGAATGGAACATATGATATGCTGTACAATTTCCCGATGCTGTGCGAAAATTATACTAAGGGAATTTGCTCCTGTGCTATGTGCAATAATAATACAAATAGACCAATGTTGAATGCCATGTATATGAGATACCAAATCTTTACATTCAGAAAGGTGGCTTAAAGCCGATGATTATAAGTGCAAGCAGAAGAACCGATATACCGACATATTATTCAGACTGGTTTATGCAGCGCATCAAAGAAGGCTATGTGCTGGCGCGCAATCCGATGAACGCGCATCAGGTGAGCCGCATCAGCCTCAATCCGGAGGTGGTGGACGGCATTGTCTTCTGGACGAAGAACCCGCTGCCGATGCTGGATAAGCTGCCGCTGCTCAAGGATTACATGTACTACTTTCAGTTTACGCTCAACGGCTATGAGCAGGACGTGGAGGCAGGCGTGCCTCCGAAGGATAAGTTCATCGTGCCCGGCTTTCAGCGTCTGAGCGACATGCTGGGGCCGGAGCGCGTCATCTGGCGCTATGATCCGATTTTGCTCAACAATAAATATACCTTTAATTATCATGTGCAGCGCTTTGCGGAGCTGGCCAAGCAGCTGGCGCCGTATACGAAGCAGTGCACCATCAGCTTTTTGGATATGTATGCCAAAACCGAACGCAACATGCAAGGGCTGGCAGTGCAGCCGTGGAGCCTGGAGCAGATGGATGCTATGGCGAAGGCGCTGGCAGAAATTGCGCACAGCTACGGCTTGGAGCTGGCGACCTGCGCCGAGGGCATCGAGCTGGATAAGTACGGCATTAAGCATGCGCACTGCATCGACGGCGGCCTGTTCGAAAAGCTGCTCGGCTGCCCGATGAAGGTGGGCAAGGATAAGAACCAGCGCCAAGAATGCGGTTGCGTGGCAAGCGTCGATATCGGTGCCTACAATACCTGTCGCAACGGCTGCCGCTACTGCTATGCCAACTTCAATAATGCGATGGTGCAGAAAAACAGGCAGCAGCATCATCCCGGTTCGGCGTTGCTATTGGGCGAAGTAGGTGAGGAGGACAGAATTACTGAGCGTAAAATGCAATCCTGTCTGGAGAGACAGCAGGGCCTGTTCGCCTAACCCTCGCATTCCTCCAAAAAACTGTAATATGCGTTACAATTTTAAGTGAATTTAAAAAATTATGAGAAATTTTTCACAAAAAGCAGGATAAATGGGCAATATCAGCGAAATACTTGTCATAACAAATGCCTGATAAAGGGGGATTTATCATGAAAGAGTACACTGGAGATAAGATTAGAAATGTGGCCATTGTGGGTCATGGTGGAGCAGGAACCACGTCCGTTACCGAAGCCCTGCTGTATCGCAGCGGAGCAATCAGCAGAATGTGCAAGGTTGAAGACGGTGCTACCACCACTGATTATGAACCCGAGGAAATCAAACGTAAGGTCTCCGTTAACGCCACTTTGGCACCTGTTGAATGGCGTGATACCAAGATTAACTTCATCGACACTCCCGGCTTTGCTGACTTCATTGCCGAGGTTAAAGGAGCTTTTAGAGCAGTAGACAGTGCGTTGATCGTGGTTTGCGCAACTAGCGGTGTACAGGTTGGTACCGAACAATGCTGGAAGCTGGCTGAAGAAGCCGGTTTGCCGCGTATCATTTTTGTCAACAAGATGGATCGTGAGAACGCTGATTTTGATAGCATTTTGGATAACCTGCGTGGTAAGTTCGGTAAGCATGTACTGCCGTTACAGCTGCCTTTGGGCAAGGAGGACAACTTCCAGGGTATTATAGACCTTTACAAAATGAAGGCCTATCGTGCCAACGGTAATGGCTCCGATGAAATAGAGATTCCGGATGAGTATAAAGAGGCTGCTGCTGCTGCCCACGAAAAGATGGTAGAGGCTGCGGTTGAAGCAGATGACGATTGCATGATGCGTTATTTGGAAGGAGAAGAGATTAGCGACGAGGAAATTATGAAATGTCTGATTAAGGGCATTCGTCAGGCTATCATCTATCCTATGCTTTGCGGCAGTGCCTACAAGAACATTGGTCTTGGTCGATTGATGAACGCTATCATCGACTTTACCTATCCGGCAATTTTGAACGACTATATCGTTATGGATAAAGAAACCGGCGAAGAAGAAGTACGTGACGCCAATGCTCCGATGGCAGCGTTGGTATTTAAGACAACTTCCGACCCCTTTGTTGGCCGTCTAAGTTATTTCCGTGTATTCTCAGGCTCAATTAAAGCAGATAGCGTAGTTTATAACTCCCGCCGTGAAGAAGAAGAGCGTATTGCTAACATCTTCACAATGCGTGGTAAGACTCAGATTCCTATGAAGCAGGTTCCTGCCGGTGATATCGGTGTAGTTGCCAAGCTGCAATATACATCTACCGGTGACACCCTCTGCGACAAGAATTCTGAGGTTGAATTCCCGCCCATTAACTTCCCGCTGCCGATGTACACCAGAGCAATTTATCCGAAGAAAAAGGGTGATGAGGACAAGATCATGTCCGCTCTGAATCGTCTGATGGATGAAGACCCGACGATTATCGTTACCAAAAACCCTGTTACCAAGGAAACCTTAATCAGCGGTATGGGCGACCAGCACATTGATATCATCATGGAGCGTATGCAGCGCAAATTTGGTGTTGAGGCTATTTTGAAAGCACCGATTATCGAATATCGCGAAACTATTCGTGGCTCTGCCGAGGTAGAAGGCAAGCACAAGAAGCAGTCCGGCGGTCATGGCCAGTATGGTCACGTAGTTATTAAAATGGAACCCCTGCCGCCAGGAGGTGGATTTGAGTTTGTAGATAAGATTTTCGGTGGTGCAGTACCTCGCCAATATATCCCTGCTGTTGAAAAGGGCATGCGTGAAGCTATGGAAAAGGGTATCCTTGCAGGCTATCCGGTTGTAGATATGCGTATCACCCTGCTTGATGGTTCGTATCATACTGTCGATTCCTCTGAAATGGCATTTAAAACTGCTTCCAATATCGCCTTCAAGAAGGCCATGGAACAATGCAAGCCAGTGTTGCTTGAGCCTATTTACAGCTTAAACGTAACCTGTGCCGATTCTATGATGGGCGATGTTATCGGCGATTTGAACTCTAAACGCGGTCGCATTCTCGGTATGCAGAGCGTAGAAGATGGCTTGAGCGTAGTTAATGCTCAGGTACCCTATGCAGAGATTTCGGAATATGCCGTAGACCTCCGCGCAATTACCCAAGGCCAGGGAACCTTTGAAATGAAATTTGACCATTACGAAGATGTTCCTCCTAAGATGGCAGAAAAAATTATCGCTGAACATAAGGAAGCGTAATTAAACCTGCGACAACTGAATAAAGCGTTTATGGGACTGCCGACTGACGTGAGTCAGCCGGCAGTTTGCTGTTTCTTGGCAGTTAGTATGTGGAGTGGGAAAGTGAAGTTTTTTCTTGATGTGCTGGTATAAACAAAGTATATAAGAAGGCAGGTTTAAATCTCTGCATCTTAATGATTTTAGTAGGCATGGTTACTGCTTAAGGATGAGGTTAATGTAAGTATCGGACAAGAGGATTGTAGGTTATTTATCTGTATATCAGCTAGTGCTTTTATGATAGACATTTTTTGTTGCTTTCTTTCTTTAAGTAATGTATAATTAAAGGAAAACGAAAGGAACGAAAGATAATGACGAAAGAAACATTTGCTTATGAGAATATCGACAGAGAGTTTAAAGAGCTGTACGTCAGTGACATCAAAAAAACAGTAGTTGCTTTTGCCAATACAGAGGGCGGAATTTTATATATCGGCATAAATGATGCAGGAGAGGTTGTCGGTCTGCCGAACGTAGACGATGTAATGCAGCAGACAGCCAACACACTTAAGGACAGCATTGCACCGGATGTTATGCCGTTTGTCAAAATACGTGCAGTTACCAGGGAAGGTAAACAGATTATTGAGGTTGCGGTGCAAAACGGCACGAGCAGACCGTATTATATTCGTGAAAAAGGCTTAAAGCCAAGCGGTGTTTATATCAGGCAGGGTAGCAGCAACCAGCAGCTGAGCGATGAAGGCATTCGCCGTATGCTAATAGAGGTTAACGGTAAAAGCTATGAAAGCATGCGCAGTATGCAGCAGGAGCTGACCTTTACTGCTTTGCGCAAGCATTTTCGGCAGCGTGAGCTGAAATTGGATGAGGCGCAGCTGCGCACGCTTAAGCTCATCGGTGACGATGGCTTGTACACGAATCTGGCGCTGCTGCTTTCCGAGCAGTGCGAGCATTCACTGAAGGTAGCGGTTTTTCAGGGCAGTACGAGAGCGGTTTTTCGTGACAGACGTGAGTTTACCGGCTCCTTGCTGCAGCAGCTTTACGATGCTTACGCATTTATAGATAATTATAATAAGACTAAGGCAACCTTTCACGGCTTGGAGCGTGTAGATACGCAGGATTATCCGCCGGAGGCTGTGCGCGAGGTGCTGCTGAACTGCCTTGTGCACCGTGATTACAGCTTCAGCGGCAGCACGTTGGTCAATATTTACGATGACCGCATTGAGTTTATCTCTTTGGGAGGACTTGTTACGGGCCTAAAAATGGAAACAATTTTCATCGGCGTATCGCAGACGCGCAATCCTGCGCTGGCTGCCGTGTTCTACCGCTTGCGTTTAATAGAGAGCTTTGGTACGGGGATTGAAAAAATTCAGCAGAGCTATCTGGATACTGCGGCAAAGCCGGAATTTATTGCGGTTTACGGTGGCTTTAAGGTTGTTTTGCCCAATATTAATGAGGTGCAGGCCAAGGAGTTTAGCATCAGCGAAACGCGGGAAAGCTATGGCTTTGCGGATGAAAAGGACAAAGTAATGCAGCTAGCTGCTATGCAGGGCTATGTTACCCGCAAGCAGGTTGAGGATGCCTTGCAGGTGAAAACAACTAAGGCCTATATGCTTTTGCAGGAGCTGTGTGATGTAGGCAGACTGGCACCTATCGGCGTAGGGCGAAGCAGAAAATATATCAGCAGGTAAGCTTAACGCTTTGCGTATTACTGACGGTAGTGCGCAGAGCGTTTTTTGTTATGGTTTTATAGAATTTTCTATTGCGTTTTATGGAAGAGTTTTGTTAGATAGAGATGAAGAAGTAACGTTATTTAAGAATATAAAATAAACTTGTCGATAGAAGAAGTTTTTACTGTTGTTTCATGGTATAATATAATCAATAATCTTGCAAAGAATTATTTTAATAGGTTATTCTTTGTGGAAGTGAGAAGAGGCGAAACGTAATATGAGCAATAAAATCAAAGGTAACGAATACACTTTATCAAAAATATTTAGCTCAGATTTTGAATATCATATTCCTGGATACCAGCGACCATATGCTTGGACAGATGTTGAAACAGGAATTCTTTTTGATGATTTATATGATTTTTTTCAAAAAGAGTCTGTTGATGATTATTTTCTTGGGAGTATAGTGCTGATAAAGGAAGAAGATAAACCTTATGCTGAGGTTATTGATGGACAACAGCGCTTGACTACTTTATCAATTTTATTTTCTGCTATGGGCAATGCTTTTGTTACAGAAAAATATAAAAATCTCTGTAAAAAGTATTTGCAAGAGGAGGGTAATGAATTAGAAGAAATACCTGCTCAGCCACGTATTTTCTTGAGAGAATGGGATCAGGATTTTTTCAATAAGTATATTCAAAATGTGCAGCTAAAAGACCTGATGAGCAAAGATCCCATGACATTGAAAACAGAATCTCAACGTCATATCCTTATAAATTGTAAGGTGTTAAGTGATAAAATTGCTGATGCTTTTTTAGAGGATGAAGAACTCTTAAAGTTTTGCAAATTCTTATTAAATCGTTGTTTTTTAGTGGTTGTTTCAACATCAAATCAAGAATCTGCATTCAGAGTTTTTTCTGTAATGAATAGTAGAGGCCTAGATCTTTTGCCGACTGATATTATTAAATCTAAAACTATTGGCAGGCTTCCTATAGATAAGCAAGAGGCGTACACTGATAAATGGGAAAAAATGGAAAACAGTATCGGTAGGGATGGATTTAATGAAGTATTTACCCATACTCGTACAATATTTTCTAAAGAGAGACCGAGAACTAATTTACTTAAAGAGTTTGAAGAATATGTAATGAGTACAACAGAACCAAGAGTTTTAATTGACTCATATTTAATTCCATATACAACAGCCTATGAGCAATTAAAGAATTGTACATTTTCGTCTACAAAGAATGCTGATGAAATTAATGATTTCTTATATTGGTTAAACAAAACTAATAACTATGATTGGATGCCGCCTGCAATAAAGTTTTTAGCAGACCATATTGATGATTCTGATTACATCCTCTGGTTTATTTGTAAATTGGAGCGTCTTGCATCATATTTACTGGTAACATCGCAAGATGTTAATCATCGTATGGATAGGTATAAATGGATTTTAGTTGAAATGGACAGTAATCCTCATAGCTCGCTTGCTAATCCGTTAAAAAGTATTGAACTTACCAAATGGGAAAAGCAGAAATTTGCTGATGCTTTAGCTGGGGAAATTTATCCAATGACTGCTCAGCGTCGCAATTATATAATTCAGCGTCTAGATTCTTTTGTTAGTGATGGTGCAGCATCTTACAATTCTAAAGTATTTACTATAGAACATGTACTTCCGCAACATCCTGCTAAAGATAGTGAATGGATGAAATTATGGCCTGATGAGCAAGAGCAGAAATATTGGCTTAATCGTATAGCAAATTTGGTGCCATTAACTAGAAGACATAATTCGGAAGCTCAAAATTTTGATTTTCCTACGAAGAAGATTAAATATTTTAAATCAAAGAGTGGTACTAGTTCTTATACACTTACAACACAGGTTATTGGGATAGATTCTTGGACACCTGAAATTGTTAAGGAACGACAAAAAAACATAGAAAAGATATTTGCAGATAACTGGGAACTTCATTTGGATGATTATTCGACTGCAGAAAATGATACATATGAGTTAGCAGGAAGAGGAGCAAGTGCTACAGGGTATTTCAGTGAATCCGATGCATTTATTGTTTTAAAAGGGAGTAAAATTTCCCAAAATGAAACAGAAGGTATTCCATTGAATATATCCGAAAAAAGAAAAGAGCTAATTACTAGTGGAGTTATTAGTGATTTTGTCTTTGTAAAAGATTATGAGTTTACCAGCGTGTCAACAGCAGCTGCAGTTATTCTAGGTCGATCTTCTAATGGAAGAAAAGAATGGACCAAGATTGATGGTCGTACCGTAGCACAAACTGGTCATTAATAGTATAAAATATTTGCAGGAATAATAGTAAACCAGTTCACTGACGGTAGTACGCAGAGCGTTTTTTGTTACAAATCTGTAACCTGCTTTACAAAATCACGGATAAATAAAAAAATCCGCAAGTTTTTGTACAAAGGTGTTGACGAAAGATATCCGCAGTGGTAAACTAGGCACAACTTCAAAAAAACCACAAACCGTTGAGACGGAGATCAAGTCAGCAGATGCGCTTACAGAGAGTTCGGGCAGGTGGAAGCCGGATAGAGATGCAGGCTGATAAATGGACCGTTGAGGGTGCTGTCAAATCGCTTCGGCGAGAGTATTCAGCAACGCAACACCGGCGTTAAGGGTGAGGAGTGTGATGGCACTCTGCGAGAGCGCGTCGCAATGGCGACGAAACAAGGTGGTACCGCAGGTATAAGTATTTACAGCCTGTCCTTGGAATTGCTTAGGAAAGCTAAGCAGCTTCAGGACAGGCTTTTTTGTATAACAAAACTGTGATAGGCCTTCTCGTAGAATGTTAGCGTAAACTATGGGAGGAATTAAAATGATTAAAGAAGCTATTGTAAAAATCGTCGGCAAAGAGGACTTAACCTATAACGAAGCATATGACGTAATCAACGAGATTATGAGCGGCAAGACTAGTGCAACGCAGAATGCGGCCTTTCTGGCAGCGCTTTCTACCAAGAGCACCACGGCGGAGACTACCGATGAAATTGCTGGCTGCGCCGCTGCGATGCGTGACCACGCACTGAAATGCGAAACCGGCATGGACATCTTTGAAATCGTCGGTACCGGCGGTGACGGCTCCAACAGCTTCAACATCTCCACAACCTCCGCTCTGGTTGCAGCGGCAGGCGGCATGAAGGTTGCTAAGCACGGCAACCGCGCCGCTTCCTCCAAATGCGGCACTGCGGATTGCCTGGAGGCGTTGGGCGTGAACATTCAGCAGGAGCCTGAAAAATGTGTGGAGCTGTTAAAGGAAGTCGGCATGTGCTTCTTCTTTGCACAGAAATACCACACCTCGATGAAATATGTAGGACCTATCCGCAAGGAGCTGGGCATCCGCACCGTATTCAATATCCTCGGACCTTTGACGAACCCCGGCAGCCCGAAGATGCAGCTCTTGGGTGTGTATGACGAGTATCTGGTTCAGCCGTTGGCGCAGGTATTGATGAACCTGGGAGTTAAGCGTGGCATGGTGGTTTACGGTCAGGACAGACTGGATGAGATTTCGCTGAGCGCACCGACTACCGTTTGCGAGTTCAAGGACGGCTGGATGAAAAATTACGTTATCAAGCCTGAGGACTTCGGCATGGAGCGCTGCACCAAGGCTGATCTGGTAGGCGGTCTGCCGGAGGAAAACGCTCAGATTACGCGCGACATTCTGGCAGGAGCGCAGGGACCGAAACGCAATGCAGTTTTGCTGAACGCCGGTGCCAGCCTGTATATCGGCGGCAAGGCTGCAAGCTTTGCGGATGGCGTGAAGCTGGCGGCAGAGCTGATTGACAGCGGCAAGGCGCTGCAGACATTGGAAAAGCTGATTGAGCTGAGCAATAAATAAGCTGATTAAAGAGGTTAGATTATGATTTTAGATGAGATTGCGGAATATACAAAAGAGCGTGTGCGGGCGCTCAAAGCGCACAAAAGCCTTTATGCGGTGCGTGATGAGGCAGAGGGCAGACCACAGGGCAAGGATTTCAGGGCAGCGATTGCTGCCCCCGGCCTGAGTGTAATCGCCGAGCTGAAGAAGGCATCCCCCTCGAAGGGCATCATTGCTCCCGATTTTACGGACATCTACCTGCGCAAGGCTGCGGAGTACGAGGCAGGCGGCGCAGCAGCCATTTCCTGCCTGACGGAGCCGAAGTTCTTTCAGGGCAGCGATGCTTACCTGCAGGCGGTGCGCCAAAGAGTGGAGCTGCCGCTTCTGCGTAAGGATTTTACGCTGGATGAGTACCAGATTTACGAGGCCAAATGCATCGGAGCCGACGCTGTTCTGCTCATCTGCAGCCTGCTGAGTGCAGCGCAGCTGGGCGAATACCTGGCGCAGGTGCAGGAGCTGGGGCTGAGCGCTCTGGTGGAGGCGCACACCGCAGGCGAGGTGCAGCAGGCACTGGCGGCAGGGGCGGAAATCATCGGCGTGAACAACCGCAATCTCAAGGATTTCAGCGTGAACCCGCTAAATAGCCTGCGCCTGAGGGATGCGATTCCCGCAAGCAAGCTTTTCGTAGCGGAAAGCGGCATTCAATGCGCAGCTGATACGCAGGCGCTGAAGCAGGCAGGCGTGCAGGCGGTGCTGGTGGGCGAAGCCCTGATGCGCAGTGCGGATGCGGCGGCGATGTTGAAGGAGATGCGTGATGCGTAAGGTAAAGGTTAAAATCTGCGGCCTGAAGCGTGCGCAGGATATAGAGTGCGTCAACAGGCTGCTGCCGGATTATATAGGCTTCGTTTTTGCCAAGACCAAACGCGAGGTGACGGAGCAGCAGGCAGCACAGCTGAAGGCAATGCTTAACCCGCAGATTAAGGCAGTCGGCGTTTTCGTCAATGCCGAGATAGATAAGATTATACGCCTGGCCAAAAGCAGGACGATAGACATCATCCAGCTGCACGGTGACGAGGATGCGTCCTACTGCGAAAGGCTGCGGCTGCAGACGGAGCTGCCGATTATCAAAGCAGTCCGCGTGAAGGACGCAGGCTCCTTTGAAAATCTGCAAGCCTATCCCTGCGATTACCTGCTCTTTGATACCTATACCAAGGGGCAGTACGGCGGCACCGGTAAGCGGTTTGATTTAGCGCTGGTGGCAGATGAAAAAATCAAGAAGCCGTATTTTATCGCAGGCGGTCTTGAGGCAGCGAATGTTGCAGATGTATTGAAAAACAGTAACGCCTTTGCCGTAGATGTAAGCGGTGGCGTAGAAACAGAAGGGTTGAAGGACCCGAAAAAAATTGCCGCATTTATAGCGGAGGTAAGGGGAGATAACGATGACAAAAGGTAGATATGGTATTCACGGCGGTCAATACATGCCGGAAACTTTGATGAACGCAGTACTGGAATTAGAGGCTGCATATGAAAAATTTAAAAATGATCCCGAATTCAAGGCTGAGCTGGCGCGCCTGTACCGCGAATATGCCAACAGACCGTCCCTGCTGTATTACGCAGAGAAGATGACCAAGGACTTGGGTGGCTGCAAGATTTATCTGAAGCGCGAGGATTTGAACCACACCGGCGCTCATAAAATCAACAACGTATTGGGACAGATTCTGCTGGCGCAGAAGATGGGCAAAAAGCGTGTAATCGCCGAAACCGGCGCAGGCCAGCACGGTGTTGCGACTGCTACCGTAGCGGCGCTGATGAACATGGAATGCGTTGTTTACATGGGCAAGGAGGACTGCGAGCGTCAGGCGCTCAACGTGTTCCGCATGGAGCTTTTAGGTGCGAAGGTTGTGCCTGTAACCAGCGGCACCGGTACCCTGAAGGACGCAGTAAACGAAGCGCTGCGCGTATGGACCGAACGTGTTGAGGATACCTACTATGTACTGGGCAGCGTTATGGGCCCGCATCCGTATCCGGAAATTGTGCGTGACTTCCAGAAGATTATCGGCGAGGAAATCAAGGCGCAGATGCTGGAAAAGGAAGGACGTCTGCCTGACGTGCTGGTGGCTTGCGTAGGCGGCGGCTCCAACGCTATGGGTATGTTCTATGACTTCATCGAGGACAAGGACGTGCGCTTAATCGGCGTAGAGGCTGCAGGCCTGGGCGTAGATAATCCCAAGAACGCCGCAACTATGGCAAACGGCAAGCTGGGTATCTTCCACGGCATGAAGAGCTACTTCCTGCAGGATGAATACGGCCAGATTGCTCCGGTTTATTCCATCTCCGCCGGTCTTGATTACCCAGGTATCGGCCCCGAGCATGCTTATCTGCACGACATCGGCCGTGCGGAATACGTTCCTGCTACCGATAAGGAGGCAGTTGACGCTTTCAACTATCTTTCCAAAACAGAAGGCATTATCCCCGCAATCGAAAGCGCGCATGCCGTAGCCTACGCTATGAAGCTGGCACCAACTCTGCCGAAGGATAAGATTATGGTTATAAATATTTCCGGCCGCGGTGATAAGGACGTTGCCGCAATCGCACGTTATATGGGAGTTGATTTACATGAATAGAATACAAAAGGCATTTGACGAAAAGAAAAAGGTATTTATCGGCTTTGTGACCGCAGGCGATCCCAATCTTGCTACAACCAAGGAGCTGGTGAGAGCTATGATTAAGGGCGGTGCAGGACTTATAGAGTTCGGCATTCCCTTCTCCGACCCCGTGGCTGAGGGCGAGGTTATCCAACAAGCGGATATGCGTGCGTTGGCGGCAGGCACTACTACCGATAAAATTTTTGACCTTGTAGCGGAGCTTCGCGAGGAAACACAGGTACCGCTGGTATTTTTGACCTACGCTAATCCGATTTATGCCTACGGTGCGGAAAAATTCTTCACCCGCTGCGAAGAAACAGGTGTAGACGGCGTCATCATACCGGATATACCGTACGAGGAGCGCGAGGAGATGCGTCCGTTCAGCGAACCGCATAACGTTGCCCTGGTGCCGCTGATTGCGCCTACCTCCAAGGACCGCATCCAGAAAATCGCCGCTGTTGCCCAAGGCTATGTATATGTAGTTTCTTCCTTAGGCGTTACCGGCGTGCGCAGCAACATCACTACCGATATCGACGGCATTGTGGCAGAAGTGCGCAAGGCTACCGATATTCCGGTGGCTGTAGGCTTCGGTATCGCTGCTCCCGAGCAGGCGTACAAGATGGCTAAGGCCAGTGACGGCGCTATTGTGGGCAGTGCGATTGAAAAAATCGTGGCTCAATACGGCGAGGCTTCTCCCGAGCACGTTTACGAATACGTCAAGAGTATGTCCGAAGCGGTTGCCAAGGCAGCTGCGGAGGCGTAATTACAAAAGTTTGGGTACAAAAAAACTCCGTTCCTTACTGCACAGGCAGCAGGGAGCGGAGTTTTTCGGTTTAAATTATTGCAGCGGCATTGGCTCAGTGCCACCGTTTACTGCGTCCGGCTGTTCAAAAATGAAGGCAGGGGACGGATAGTAGAATTTGCAGTGCTGGAAGTTGATAACCTCGGTGGAGAAGCGTTTCAGCAGAGCATAGGAAGCGCGCTCTTCGAAATCAATCAGGTTGTCCTTGTTGATGTCAGCGTCTTTTACGATTACCAGCAGATAAGCCGGTACTTCCGGTGCATCCTCAGGAACCTGGCTGCGGTCAAGAGGGATGTTCGGAATAATTTCCAAATCACCGATAGGCTGTTGGTTTTCATTGTACAGCATAGCATGATAAACATTTTCGTACAGGGTACGAGCGAGTCTTAAAGAATAAGCTCCGGAACTCATATTATTCACTCCTTAAAAAGATGTTTTTGATGACTCTCGCTTTATCAGAAAAAAGCAATAAACATAACGCTAATATTGTAACATAGATTACGGAAATAAGCAAAATGAATCTATAATGAAATGATTCCACAGCAATTTATGCAGAAAAGCTGTATTAATAATCACAAAATAGCAAGAATTTTTCATAGAATCTGCATTTTTATGTCAATGTATTCTGTATACATGACGCTTCTATCAAAATTTTAGCAGGATTTTACAAAATGTTGACGAATAACTAGAATAACAATATGTTGCTGCGTGAATTTTGTTATCTTAGCACATATGTATATTAAAGGAGGGGAACTCTTATGAAAAAACTCTTGGCTTTTTTACTTGGTATCATGGTTATGGCTACTATGATTGCCGGCTGCGGCGGTGGAGATAAGAAAGATGATAAAAAACCTGCTGCACAAAAATTCATTAACATTGCTACCGGCGGTACCTCCGGTACCTACTTCCCGTTAGGCGGTGCTCTGGCTGATATCCTGAATAAAAATATTCCGGGTACCAATGCTTCCGCACAATCTACCGGCGCTTCCGTAGCAAACGTAAACCTGCTCAGCCAAGGCAAGGTTGAAATTGCTTTTATTCAAAATGATATTGCTTACTATGCTGCCAACGGCACTGAAATGTTCAAAGGCAAACAGGTTGCCGGCCTGCAAGGTCTTGCAACTCTGTATCCGGAAACCGTACAGATTGTTACCCTGAAAAAATCCGGTATCAAATCTGTTGCTGACTTCAAAGGCAAACGCATCGCTGTAGGTGCTGCAGGCTCCGGTACCGAAGCTAACGCTCGCCAGATCATGGAAGCATATGGCATTAAATATGATGATATTAAGGTTCAATACCTGTCCTTCGGTGAAGCTGCAAGTGCTCTGAAAGACGGCAACGTTGATGCTGCTTTCGTAACCGCAGGCCATCCGACCGCTGCTATTCAGGATATCGCAACTCAGAACGACGTTGTACTGGTTCCGGTTGATGCTGACAAGGCTGACGCTCTGATCAAAAAATATCCGTTCTACACCAAGCTGGTTATCAAAGCCGGTACTTATCCGAAGCAGGATGCTGACGTTACCGCAGTAGCAGTAAAATGCATGCTGGCAGTAACCGACAAGATGGACGAAAACACCGCTTATGCAATTGCTAAAGCTCTGTACGGCAACCTTGACCGTATGAAATCCGCTCACTCCGCAGCAAATGCTATCAGCAAAGATACTGCTAAAGACGGCATGTCCATTAAGCTGAACCCGGGTGCTGAAAAATTCTTTAACGAAAAATAAGGATTTTAAATGATGCCGAACTTCAAAGACCGGAAACCGGCGTTTGCCGGTGGCCGGTCTTTTTTCCCAGTAAAGACTTTAGTAATTATTGTAAGCGTTGTGTTAATGCTTTTGTGGTGGTATAGTACGCGCCTGGTGGTGGCAATTATACCTGAGGGAACTTCGGGAGCTGTTACTTTTGCCACAGCGGCAGGTGATGAATGGTGCATCACCCTGACGCATTCGGTGGAAAAAACTGCCTGGAATGATTATTTCAGGGTTAACGGCGCAAATAACATGACCATGACGCACACCCGCTTTTCCTCGCTGGGCTGGGGCTATCCGTATTCCGCTGCCGACGGCAAGCTGACGCAGACTGCTGACGGCAAGTTTGATATGGAGATGAACCGTCCCTATAAGGAGGTTGCCCTGCGTATATCCGAGCAGGCAATGCCGCATATTGTCCACGGCGGCGACAGCTACAATCTGATTGCTCTGTACGGGCAGGGGACTGCGGTAACGGTGAAGGCCATGTATCGATATCAGTACTGGCTGGAACGGTACTTTTAGGTTTTATTATATTAAATGAGAGGAGCTGATACCCATGTCTGAAAAAGAAAAGAAAGTAAAAGAGCTTTCAGCAGAAGAGGTATTGCAAAAATTTGACAAGGAATCAGACAAGCGTGAGCTTACAGGTGTGTGGGGTAAAATTATTTCCGCAATCTGTATTCTGTTTGCACTTTTCCAATTATATACAGCCACCTTCGGTGTGCTGGACGCGCATCTGCAGCGCGCTATTCACTTAGCCTTCGGCTTTTTATTGATTTTCCTGCTGTATCCCAGCAGACATTCCTGGTCCCGCAGCAAGATGCATCCCTTTGATGCCTTCCTGGCACTGCTCAGCGCAGGTACTGCCATGTATCTGGTTGTGAACTATCAGGAGCTGGTGCTGCGTGCCGGCATGAACACGGAAACCGACTTCATCGTCGGCCTTATCGGTACGATTATGGTTTTTGAAGCAGCGCGCCGCGTAGTAGGCTGGCCGATGATTATCGTGGCCTTCTGCTTTATGCTGTACGCCTTCTTAGGTCCTTATATTCCCGGTATTCTGGCGCATCGCGGCGTTGGCGTGCAGGAAATGTTTGACCATCTGTTCTTCACTACCGAGGGTATTTTCGGTACGCCTATGGGTGTATCTTCTACCTTTATTTATCTGTTCATCCTCTTTGGTGCATATCTGGAAACCACCGGCCTGGGCAAATTCTTCATTGATATTGCTAACGCTATCGCAGGCTGGGCAGCAGGCGGACCGGCGAAGGTTGCCGTACTGTCCTCCGGCCTCATGGGTACTGTTTCCGGCAGCTCCGTTGGTAACGTTGCCGGCACCGGCGCTTTCACTATCCCGATGATGAAAAAGCTTGGCTATCGTCCGGCATTTGCCGGCGCTGTTGAGGCCGCTGCTTCTACCGGCGGTCAGCTGATGCCTCCTGTAATGGGCGCTGCTGCCTTCCTGATGGCAGAATTTGTAGGCGTTCCGTACTTTGATGTTGTTAAGGCTGCCGTTATCCCGGCAATGCTGTACTACATCGGCGTATGGCTGGGCGTTCACTACGAAGCTAAAAAGTTCGGTCTGAAGGGTACTCCGCGTGACCAGCTGCCGAAGTTCAAGGAACTGTTCCTGGAAAAAGGCCATCTGGCTATTCCGTTAATCGTTATCGTTTACCTGCTCGTAAGCGGTTATACTCCTATGCGTGCTGCTTTGGCAGCCATCGTGCTGACCATCGTTTGCGCCTGCCTGCGTAAATCCACCCGCATCGGCTTCAAGCAAATCGTCCAAGGTTTGATTGACGGCTCCAAGGGCGTGCTTGGCGTACTGATTGCCTGTGCTACCGCAGGTATCATCATCGGCGTTGTTACCAAAACCGGCGTAGGCCTGAAGATTGCCACCGCTCTGCTGGACTTGGCAGGCGGTAATCTGCTGCCGGCAATGTTCTTTACCATGATCACTTCTCTGATTCTTGGCATGGGCGTGCCGACAACTGCTAACTATGTAATTACCTCTACCATTGCAGCGCCTGCTCTGGTGCAGATGAATGTACCGGTGCTGGCAGCGCACATGTTCGCGTTCTACTTCGGTATCGTTGCCGACGTTACACCGCCTGTTGCCTTGGCTGCTTATGCCGGCGCAGGTATTGCCGGTGCTAACCCGATGCGTACCGGCGTTATCGCTGCTAAGCTGGCGATTGCTGCGTTCATCGTTCCGTACATCTTCGTACTGGCACCTGAACTGCTGATGATCAACGCAACTCCGTTCACCATCTGCTACAGTGCCTTCACCGCGATTGTAGGTATGTGGGGTGCTTCCATGGCGATGATCGGCTTCTGCAACAATCTGCTGAACATTCCGCAGCGTATTCTGTTCCTCGTTGGCGGTATCTGCATGATTATCCCCGGCGTATTTACCGACGGTATCGGCGTTGCGCTCGTTGCTGTTGCCTATGTATGGCAGCACATGAACAAGGTTAAGGGTGCGATTCAGCAAGATGGCGACGACCTGTAAGCCGAAAATTTCATAACAAGCTTCATAGTCCTGCGTGCATTTTATATGCTGCGCAGGACTTTTTTTGCCTTTTATTATACTAAGCTTTGGGAATTTGTTTTGCCTTCGGATAGGAAGCTTGCCGGTCCGCTTCCGCTCCTGCGGGGATGCTTGCCTAAATCACTATATATAATGAAGAAAACCCTCAGACTTTTATGTCCGGGGGCTTTTGTTTTCTATAAAGATGGGCTGCCGCATGATGTGTACGACAGCCCCCTGTGCCATATGATTAGTCTTTAGTATATTTTTGCTTGTATATACTGTTTACTGCTGTACATATGGAAATTGCATCACAAGTCTTTCCTGCA
>NZ_FR892769.1 GCF_000434895.1 Phascolarctobacterium succinatutens CAG:287 | reverse complement strand
GCACTGTCTACAAAAGTTGAAGCCATTTTAGATGCCTGATTGCTTCTATCAATATCCTGCTGCTTATTCATAACATTAACCTTAAGCAGTTCACTAAGCATCTGGGCACTTTTATTGTTCTCACTGATCATAATGCCTAAAAGCTGATTAGCGCACTGCAGAGCTGCCTTGTTACCGTCAGCTTTATTAGAAGCATCAATAGTTTCCAATACACTTTGTACAGTCTTTTGAGTTTCCTTATCACTGGTAATGCCAGCCATCATAAGGGCCTGCTGCAAGGTCTTATCTACACGCTTATCGCTTTTTTGCTGAAATTCGAGGAATTTAGAAAGGGTGATTGTGCCCATAGAAAAATAATCAGGATTCATGTCACTCCATTCTTTAAGACTGGTTGACCAGTCTTCACCGATGGCCTGAGACTGAGTGCGAATACTATTGACAGAATTATAGATGCCAAGCACTTGATTATAGGCTTTATCCATATCTTGCGGATTCAGACTTTGAATATCTTTTATCTGAGCCTGCAGCTGCTGTGCTGACTGATTTACCTGCTGAATCATCTGGATTTTGGTTTCCAGATTAGCTGCATAGTTAGTAGGATCATATACAGTCATAGCAAAGCAGGGAAGTGCAGTGCTCATTACAGCTGCAGCAATAAGAGAACAACATAATTTTTTCATGATAACCTCCAATTAAGGGATTAGACTATTAAAAAGAGTGCAAGTTGTCCACATCTCTTGTTAATATAGTACACCTTGCCCTCCCCCCGTCAACGCTTTTCTATTCAAAAAAGACATTTTTCATACAAAATATTTTCAAGTAAAAATCACAATAAAAAAAGCCTTGCGCTGACGCACAAGGCTAAAAAAGGAGTTTGGGGCCTCCATGCGTGAGCAGTTAATAGCGGAGGACTTAAAGTTTCCGCTCCCTCTGCACAGAGGTTGATTTGATGAGTAATAAAAAGAAGATAATATGAATGAGAAACAGCATAGATAACAAAAAAAGCACCTAACTGAACGTAAGCACGGACGTTCAGTTTAGATGCCTCTGGAAACCCAGGTATTTAGTTATCTAACGATACTATATAACATTACCAGAAATATGTCAATAAGAAGTTAAATATTTTCAATAAAAGCTCAATTGAAGAAAATTCCCAAAACATCCAATAACATTCATAATGATAATAACGATGATAACGAAAATAATAGTAATAACTTAGATAATCTCCATAATAAACATAACTAAAATAACTTTACTAACCTTAATAATATAACTAATTTTAGTAACATTGATTAGAATAGTTAGGAAGATTAGTTTGATTATAACAAATTGCAAATTAGCAATGTCAAGGAAAAATAGAAAACCTTGCTTCGCTGCGATTTTCTATTTTTTATCTCCTTGACATTGCACTGCGATTTGTTGTGTTTTGACTAAATATAATAAATTAGTCAAAGGAGGACAGATGAATAATTTAAATAACTATCTTTTCGTTAAAAAATAATGTATTATATTAATAACACTAACAGAAAGGATGACATCAATGATAACAATTCAAATCTCTACAAATATTATAAAAGCTAGTACTTATACTGATCTTCTTAATACATTTTTGCAAAGCAATGATACTCAATTCATTAAAATGCAAAATGCAGCACAAGAGATACTTGAAAACAAATTTGAAAATCACTTAGAAGAAGATGAAGCAAAATATATCTGGAATCAAATCTTAGACTACTATCCAAAGGTAGAAATCAAAGGAATTCTGTACGATCCTTTGAAACAGTGGTACAAAGTAGAAATATACAATAAAGATACAAAAGAATTATATAATGCTAAATTCATAAAAGAAACTTGTAAAAATCAAGCAATTAATAACGCTATAACTGATGAAGAAGAAGAATTTATGTCATACGGAGATTATGGATGTTATATTACAGATAGACTAACGTTAGAAGAAACAAAAAAATGTCAACATGAAGATGATATCGCAGCATTTGAAGCAGATGGATGTACAAGACAAGAAGCAGAAAAATTCTTAGAAAATGGCTCCTTTGTCATTCCTGCGGAAGAGTGGGACAGATGGGCAAAAGCAAATGAATGGTACAACGAAGATGAATTAATTACACTTGAAAGAATCAAAAAAGGCCAACAAGATATTAAAATTGTAAAAGTAGACCACATTAAACACGTAATTGTATACATGCTTTAAAAACAAAAGGGCATACCTAAAGAATCGGGTATGTCCTTTTATTATA
>NZ_FR892768.1 GCF_000434895.1 Phascolarctobacterium succinatutens CAG:287 | reverse complement strand
GTTACAACCATCGCATCCAGATCATACTCCTGCACATCTTCGGCAAATACCGCACTACTCCCTAAGAATACGTTGCCGCAAATCAATGCGCTCATCAATAAACCTTTACTAGCCAATTTTTTCACAGATATACCTCCATTCACTCATCAAAAAAATCAACGAAGTACATATTAAGCACCTGAAATTATTTGGATTGAGTCTTAATATGCATTTTCTCTTTTATATGTTATAATACTGTGTATAGCAGCTAGACAGTCAAGGGGGGAAACGCTAAAAATGTCAAAAAATCTACAAAATTACTTTACGACCGGTGAATTATCACAGCTTTGCAAAATTCCCCGCAAGACACTGCTTTACTATGACAAGCTGGGATTGATTACCCCAGAACTTGTCGATGAAAACGGTTACCGCTATTACAAGCGCAGTCAGCTGTTTTTGCTGCAGCTGATTCTTACGCTACGCCAGCTTGAGGTACCGATTGCACGCATCAAGGATTATCTTGCCAACCGCTCGCCGCAAAACTATCGTGATTTATTTAATGAGCGCATAGATTTCTTCACGCAGGAAATCGCCCGTCTGCAAGCCATGAAAACAGAGCTGCAGAGCGAATTAGGCAAGCTCGACCATATTGCGGACATTACTCTGGATAAAATTATGCTTGTCCATGATCAGGCACATTATCTTTATCTGAGCAATGCTACCGAAGAAAATGAATGCTTTAAAAAGCGTTCTTCGCATATCGCCAGAATGTTCACCCATCTGCGAAATGATACTGCCTTAACAACCAACGGCTTTGGTTATATTTACGATACGGAAATTTTGCAGGATTTCGCAAGCAAGCATCTGAAGCATTATTTTTATACGCTTCATGACAAGCTCCCTACACCGCATTGTTATCAAAAACCCGCAGGCGATTATCTGACGCTATATTTTCAAGGCGTCTACATGTTCAACAACAAAAAGTATCTGCAAATGCTGGCAGAATATTGCAAGGAGCATCAGCTTACACCGATATCACCGCTTTATGTCACATCTCTATGCGACTACTGGTTGACAGGCGATATGGATAAATATATTTACAAGCTGGAGCTGCAGATAAAATAATTATTTATAGCGCACAAAAACCCCGCGGCAGTCGC
>NZ_FR892767.1 GCF_000434895.1 Phascolarctobacterium succinatutens CAG:287 | reverse complement strand
TAATTTGAGGGAATTGCTTAGGTTGGCACAACAATAAGTAATGTACTAATACAAATCAAACTCCTGTCATAGGCTGGCGTTGGCCAACTTGTGACAGGAGTTTGTGTTTGTTGGATTCTTAAAATAAACTTACTTCTCTTCTTCCTCAAACTGAAAAATGTATTCCACCGGCTTGCCAAACACCTTGGCGATATCCATTGCCAGCTTGAGCGAGGGATTGTATTTTCCGTTTTCCAGGTTGCCGATGGTTTCTCTTCTGACACCGACAAGCTCTGCAAGGGCGCTTTGCTGCATTTTTCTTTCCTTGCGCAGTTCGTGGATTCTAGTTTTTAATACAGGCATTTTGCACCATCCTCACTATTTGCGTTCAAAGTACAGGAAATAATACCCAAAAGATAAAAAGCTGATACCAAGTATAAGCTTTAACATGTTGTCGGTATCAAGGGGAATACGGCAAAAAACTACGATACATTGCAAGATGCTGATTAAAAGAATTATTGTAAATAAAGCACGGAACCCAGCCCGATGAAGGTTATCAAGAGCACGTTCATCATCAATATCAGATTTAAGAAAAAAAGTAAGTAAAAATCCGACAGCGACTATTAAACTTAATAACGAGCTGCTAATACTTAAAAGTGTGTTGCTGGATTTGCCAAATATTGCCAAAAGAATAATGCTGACTCCATAAAAAATGCTGGCATAGCCATATTTCTGATTGAGTGTTAATCTGAAATTTTTCATTTTCAATCCCTCTAATGTGATATATTTCTAATTTATGCTGAAATAATATCACATAATAAGGAGATAGTCAAGAAAAATGTGAGAAATATATCACTTGGTGATGCTCACCGGATTTACATGAGTAAAGACAGTGAAGAATATTAACATAGTTTTTGAAGATATGCAAAATATGCTTTTGGATTTTACCATCTTAACCACTGTAAAAACTTTTCAAAATAAAAAGCTTTTGCACTTCAAAGCATGAAGTGCATCATAAGGCATAAAGAAAACCCCTCTGTAGGCAAAGCCTTCGGAGGGGGAGAATACTACTTAAAATTTCTAATCTTATTTTTTTACGGTAGATTGCAAGTGCAAATTGAA
>NZ_FR892766.1 GCF_000434895.1 Phascolarctobacterium succinatutens CAG:287 | reverse complement strand
TCTACGCCTGTGGAGAGAGTGTAAGTCGCCATAACTCTTCGGAGTTAGTGGTGCTGTTCTCGCTGAAGCAGCAAGCTTCCGCCTCTATAGGCGGAGGTACGTTCACTAGGTAAAATAGAAATAATTTGTGGGAGGGAATGTAATGAAGAACATTAAATTACATGCCATAATTCTGGCGCTGATCATTGTTTCCGAGCTGATCGGCACTCATACCCTGAAGTTCGGTATCGGTCGTATCGTATTGTTGCCGATGCTGTACGCTCTGCTTTTGGGTATTTTGACAACACCTAAATTTTTGAACTTGTCCGGCAGAAAGGAAATGCTGGATGCCAGCAGTCTTGTCGGCGTAACGCTGATGCTTTTGATGGCACGCTATGGTACGCTGGTAGGTCCTACCCTGCCGAAGATTTTGGCTGCTTCTCCGGCGCTGATTCTGCAGGAGTTCGGTAACCTCGGTACGGTGCTTTTGGGCGTACCTGTTGCTGTTTACCTGGGCCTGAAGCGTGAAACCATCGGTGCTGCGCATTCTATCGCACGTGAGCCGAACGTAGCGCTTATCGGCGAAAAGTTTGGCCTGGACAGCAGTGAAGGCCGCGGCGTTATGGGCGTTTATATTGCCGGTACTGTTTTCGGTACTATTTTCTTCGGCCTGATGGCCAGCGTTGCTGCTTCTGTACTGCCGATTCATCCGTATGCACTGGCTATGGCCTCCGGCGTAGGCTCTGCCAGCATGATGACGGCTGCAGTTGGCTCTTTGGCTGCTATGTATCCTAATATGGCTGACCAGCTGGCAGCCTTTGGCGCAGCAAGTAATATGCTTTCCGGTCTTGACGGTCTGTATATGTCCGTATGGCTGGGCCTGCCTATGACCGAATGGCTGTACAAGAAATGTTACAAAATGAAATATGGCGTACTGCCTGAAGCTGATAAGAAAGGAGAGGAAGCATAATGAAAATTAAAGATACAATTATCATTTTGGCTATTGTAACCTTCATGAGCTTGTTCTCCAATGTATTGGGAACTAAGGCAAATATTATAGAGTCTATCCCCGGCCTGCTTATTTTAGCAGTGATTGCTTTTGTTGGTATGCTGATGTCCAAATATATCCCCGGCGGTATTCCTGCGGCAGCATGGGTTGTAACCTTGGGCTGTATTCTGACTATCCCCGGCGTTCCGGGCAGTGATATTGTCAATGGTTATGTGAAAAATGTTGGCTTTGTGGCTCTGTGTACGCCTATTCTGGCTTATGCCGGTGTATCCATAGGCAAGGATCTTGACGACTTTGCTAAGACCGGCTGGCGCATTGTTATTCTGGCAATCGTTGTTTTTGTAGGCACCTATATTGCCAGTGCGATTATCGCTCAGTGCATTTTGAAGGCTTTGGGACAAATTTAAAAGAATTGCTTTTGAACCGGCATCTGCTTGATGCCGGTTTTTTTAAGCTTGCAACTTATTGTATACATGCTTTTTTGTTGAAATAATCTGCAAGTTAGAGTAAAATATGACTATAAACCATGAGGAGGTATCACTATGTCTGAAATCTTAGCGGAAGCAACCTTTCCGAGTGTAATCCATAATAATGAAGTTTGCGAAGAAATCGTTAAATGGGGCAATAAAAATGGTTTCCCCCTGCAAAAAGCAAAATTATATAATAAAATGGATGGTTATGTAGGCTTTTCTCCTGATAATTATTTCATTAAAGCAACCCGTCTGCCGCCTGTTCCCGGTGGCTGGAAGGTCGTTGTAGAAAAATACGAGGCTGAAAGCCGCATTATTCCGTTAAATGTTAAGCCCGGCACCAATGAAGTTAACCGTTTCATCCTGAAAATGATGGATGAATATGTTAAGGAAGGCCTGAAAATGGAGCTGAGTGACGAGGTTTATGAATCCTATGGTACTTATCTGCGCGATTTAAAGGTTACCGGTCACACTGTATTGATCAACACCTTTGAAGACTTTATTGAAAACATGCGTTAAGCTATGGCCGGTGTTTTGGAAAAACAGCTGGCGCGGGCGCTGGATATGCGCCTTGCGGTTTTTACATCCAAGGCAGCAAGCGGCAGCCTGCTGCAGGATGAAATGTCTTTGCGCGCCGCTGCCTATATGGCCAGCGAGATCATTATGCCCTGCTGCTGCATGATGTGCAATAAGGCTAAGCTGGAAGCATTGCTGTCACAGACGAAGCTTTGCGCGGAGAACAAAGAATTGACGCAGCGTCTGGCGGCGCTTGTCTATGATGATTTGGCGCGTTGTAATGGGTTAGGATAGGGCCAAGAAAAAAAGGTGAAAAAAATCTCAACTTTTTTCAAAAAAGGTGTTGACAAAAGCCGCTTGATGCCTTATACTTATATTCGTTGCTGATGCACATGACGCGGAAATAGCTCAGTGGTAGAGCACCTCCTTGCCAAGGAGGGGGTCGCGAGTTCGAATCTCGTTTTCCGCTCCAATTAAAAATTTACCCGGCAGATTGAGTCTGTCGGGTTTTTTGGTATTGTCAAGAAGCGAGCATTGTGATATGATATTATGAGCGATTTGTGTCAGCACATTTTCGCTAAGGAAGGCTGACAGTTTAATCCGATTATATTATTTTTTACCCACATAAATTTAAGGGAGGATTTTATTAATGAACGTTACTGTTGAAAGAGTAGAAAACGAGGCAACTTTAAAAATTACCGCTCCGGCTGCTGAGGTAAATGCAGGCTATAAAAAGGCTGTTAAAAAAATTGCTGACCAGGTAAATATCCCGGGCTTCCGTAAAGGCAAAGCTCCGCGTGCTATCATCGAAATGCACTATGGCAAAGAAGCTGTAAAACAAGAAGCTTTTGAAATCGTTGCTAACAAAGCATACAGCGAAGCTCTCGACCAGGAAAAACTGATCCCTGTATCCGATCCTAAAGTTGAAGAATCCGTATTCGAAGAAGGCAAGGATATGGAACTGACCATTAAAGTAACCCTGAAACCGGAACCGGAACTGGGCGAATACAAAGGTCTGCATGTAGACAAAAAAGAAGTTGAAATCACTGACGAGCAGGTTGACGCTCAAATTAAAGATATGATGGGCCGCGATGCTAAAATGGTAGTTGCTGAAGAAGGCGCTGTAATTGAAAAAGGCGACTTCGCTATCATCGACTTTGCTGGTACTGTTGACGGCGAACCGTTCAGCGGCGGCGAAGGCAAAGGCTATCCTCTGGAAGTTGGCTCCAACTCCTTCATCCCTGGCTTCGAAGATCAACTGGTTGGCCTGTCCAAGGGCGATTCCACTGACGTAGAAGTAACCTTCCCGGAAGATTACTTTGTTAAAGACCTGGCTGGCAAAGAAGCTGTCTTCAAAGTAAACATCCAGGACGTAAAACGCAAAGAGCTGCCGGAACTGAACGACGAATATGTTGCTTCCAAGACCGACTTCAAAACTGTAGAAGAGCTGCGTGCTAACTACAAAGAGCGTATGCAAAAAGCTGCTGAAGCTAACGCTAAAGCTGAATACGAGCATGAACTGATTGACCTGGCTGTAGCTAACGCTAAATTCAGCGTTCCGGAAATCATGATCGAAGACAAAATCAGCCAAATGGTTGAAGAAATGAAAATGAGCCTGGAAAGCCGTAAAATGAGCCTGGATATGTACATGCAATACACCGGCCTGGACATGGCTAAAATCCGTGAAAACCAACGCCCGGTTGCTGAAGAAAACGTTAAGACCGATCTGGTTCTGGACGCTATCGCTAAAGCTGAAGACATTCAGGTTGATATGGCTGACGTTGATGCAGAAATCGCTGCTATTTCCGCACAACACGGCGCTGCTCCTGAAGAAGTTAAGAAAATCATCAAAGGCAACGGCACCATGGGCCTGCTGCTGGCTAACATCCTGCGCCGTAAAGCTGCACACGTTGTTATCGACAGCGCAAAATAATTTGGGGTTATACTTACAGTAAGGGAGTGTGACAAAATGAATTATGTGCCTATCGTTGTTGAACAATCTAGTCGTGGAGAACGTTCCTATGATATTTATTCACGTCTTTTGAAGGATAGGATTGTTTTCGTTACCGGTCCGATTGATGACAATATGGCAAATGTTGTCATTGCTCAGTTATTGTTCCTGGAGTCCGAGGATCCGGACAAAGACATCCATCTGTATATTAACAGTCCTGGCGGCAGCGTAAGCGCCGGCATGGCTATTTATGATACGATGCAGTATATTAAGCCTGACGTTTCTACTATCTGCATGGGCATGGCTGCCAGCATGGCATCTGTGCTCCTGGCAGCAGGCGCGCCGGGTAAGCGTTTTGCATTGCCATATTCCCGCGTTATGATTCACCAGCCCTTGGGTGGCGCACAGGGCCAGGCAACGGAGATTGAAATCCATGCCCGTGAAATCCTGCGTATCCGTGAAGAAATGAACCAGGTACTGGCAAAGCATACCGGTCAGACAGTGGAAAAAATTGCTGCTGATACTGAGCGCGATCATTATCTGACAAGTAAAGAAGCTAAGGAATATGGCCTGATTGACGAGGTTGTTTCCCGTAGTAAATCTGCAGAGTAAGATATACTATAAGGAGATTTAAAATATGAGTTTTAATGAAGGACATGATGGAAACCCATGCTGTTCCTTTTGCGGCAAGCGTGAAGGTCAGGTTAAAAGACTGATTTCCGGTCGCGGTGTTTACATCTGCGATGAGTGTGTCGATTTCTGCAAATCAATGCTTGAAGAGGAAAAAGAAAGCGATGCTGCTGAACAGTTGGTTAATGCTGATCTGCCGAAGCCTCAGGAAATCAAGGCAATCTTAGATGAGTATGTTATTGGCCAGGATGAGGCTAAAAAGACCTTGTCTGTGGCTGTATATAATCATTACAAAAGAATCAATTACGAAATCCAAAATCCGGAGTCTAAACGTGACCTGGAGCTGCAGAAGTCCAATATTCTGATGCTCGGTCCTACCGGCAGCGGTAAAACACTGCTTGCTCAGACTTTGGCAAAGATTTTGCAGGTTCCCTTTGCTATTGCTGATGCTACTACCTTAACGGAAGCAGGCTATGTAGGCGAGGATGTTGAAAACATTCTGCTCAAGCTGATCAGTAATGCAGATTATGATATTGAAGCTGCTCAGCGTGGTATTATCTATATCGACGAAATCGATAAGATTGCCCGCAAATCTGAAAACGTTTCTATTACCCGTGATGTTTCCGGTGAAGGTGTGCAGCAGGCTCTGCTGAAAATCCTTGAGGGTACTGTTGCCAGCGTTCCGCCTAAGGGAGGACGTAAGCATCCGCATCAGGAGTTTATCAATATTGATACAACAAATATCCTGTTTATCTGCGGTGGTGCTTTTGCAGGACTGGAGCATATCATCAATGCCCGTGTCGGCAAGAAAAACCTGGGCTTTGGTGCTGATATCCGCCGTAAGGAAGAGGTTGATAACGAGGCTGTATTTGCCAAGGTATTGCCCGAGGATATCATGAAGTTCGGTATTATTCCGGAATTTGCAGGACGTATGCCGGTAGTAGTAACGCTCAATCCGTTGGACGAAGCTGCTTTGGTGCAGATACTGACTGAGCCGCGTAATGCTTTAGTTAAGCAATACCAGCGTTTCCTGGAAATGGATGGCGTAGATTTGGAGTTTGAGCCTGGTGCTTTGACTGCTATTGCTGAGGAAGCATTGAAACGTAATGCCGGAGCGCGTGGTCTGAGATCGATTATCGAATCTACCATGCGTAACGTAATGTATGATGTTCCTTCCCGTGATGATGTAACAAAGTGCATTGTTACTGAAGCTACTATACGCCAGCATTGCGAACCGCAAATGATTACAAAATAACAAAATATCTAAGGGGGAAGGATTATTATACCTTCTCCCTTATTTTATCGCTATGACAGGTATACGCTTAATGGTGTACTGTCAATAAATTTCTCTCTTGTTTTGGGAGCTTAAGGAGGGATTATATGGCTAATTTGATAATTACAAAGCCCCTGTTGGCTTTGAGGGGCATCTTGATTTTTCCTGGCATGATTGCCAATATTGATGTCGGCAGAGAAAAATCTATGGCTGCTATTGACGCAGCTGAACTGACAGATAAACAGATTATCCTGGTCGGACAAAAACAGGCTGAGCAGGAAGATGTTACTGCTGCTGATTTATATGAATGGGGCGTTTTGGCAACCATCAAGCAAAAGCTGCAGCTGCCGAACGGCGCTGTACGTTTGCTGGTAGAAGGCTTAGAGCGCGTACATGTGTTGCGTGCGGCAGAGGTTCATGAGAATGAGCAGGATTTCTTTGTCGGTGAGGTAGAAGTAGTTCCTGCTGATGATGCGGTCGATGCTGAAGCGGAAGGACTGCGTCGCTTGCTGTTGGACGCCTTTGAGCAATGGGTTCTGCTTACGAAAAAGGTTAATCCTGATACAGTGCAGTCCTTAAAGTCGCGTGCTGATGTAAGCAAGGTTCCTGATATTATTGTCGGTTATCTGACGCTGTCTTTGACCGAAAAGGAAGAGCTGTTGGAAATGGCACCGCTGAAGCTGCGTCTGCGTAAATTATACGAGATTCTGGTGCGTGAGCAGGAAATTGCCGATGTAGCCAAAAATATTTCCGAACAGGTACACCAGCAGGTGGAGCAGAATCAGAAGGAATATTATCTGCGTGAACAGATTAAGGCTATCAGCAAGGAGCTTGGCGAAAACGAAGACGTACAGGCAGAAATCGCTGAGTATAAGGAGCAGATGTCCAAGCTGAAGATGCCGCAAAACGTGGCGGAGAAAATCAACAAGGAGCTGGGACGTCTGGCAAAAATGCCGCCGATGACACCGGAGGGAGCGGTAATCCGCACCTATATTGATTCTTTGCTTGCGTTGCCTTGGGGCAAATTCACCAAGGATAATTTTGATATAGATAAGGCGCAGGATGTTCTTGATAAGGATCACTACGGCCTGAAGAAGGTTAAGGAGCGTATTCTGGAATATCTGGCGGTACGTGCGTTGTCCAAGAGTACACGTGGACCGATTCTGTGTCTGGTAGGACCTCCGGGTGTTGGTAAAACAAGCTTGGCGAGCAGCATTGCCAAGGCGATTAAGCGTAAATTTACCCGTATTTCTTTGGGTGGTGTGCGTGATGAAGCTGAAATCCGCGGTCATCGTCGTACCTATATCGGTTCTATGCCTGGACGTATTATTCATGGTATGCAGACCTGTGGCTGCATGAATCCGGTTTTCCTGTTGGACGAGATTGATAAAATGGCTTCTGATTTTCGTGGCGATCCGGCTTCTGCTCTCTTAGAGGTGCTTGATCCGGAGCAGAACAACAGCTTTAGTGACCACTTTATTGAATTCCCGTTTGATTTATCACATGTATTCTGGATTGTAACAGCAAATGCTGTTGATACTATTCCGCCGGCTCTTTTGGACCGTTTGGAAATTATTCAGCTGAGCAGCTATACTGACGAAGAAAAGGTTAAGATAGCTCAGCTGCACCTGCTGCCGAAGGAGCTGAAGCTCAATGGTCTGGAAAAATATAAGGTGAGCGTTAGCGAGAAGGCCATCCGACGTGTAATTCACGATTACACCAGGGAAGCAGGCGTGCGTAATCTGGAACGCAAGCTGGCAGGTATCTGCCGCAAGGTTGCCTTCAAGATTGTCAAGGGCAAAGGTAAGGGTGCTCAGGTAACAGAAAAGAATCTGGAAAAATATCTGGGACCTGTTATTTATCTTGATGATGATATCAGTCTGAAATCCAGTGTTGGCGTTGCTAATGGTCTGGCGTGGACCAGCGTCGGCGGCGAGCTGCTGAAGGTAGAGGTGCTGGCGTTTAAGGGCAAGGGCAATCTGACGCTTACCGGTCAGCTGGGCGATGTAATGAAGGAGTCGGCTCAGGCTGGCTACACTTATATTCGCAGTCGCGCTGAAGCCTTGGGGATTCCTGCCAACTTTGGAGAAACGATGGATATTCATATCCACCTGCCGGAGGGCGCTGTACCTAAGGACGGACCTTCTGCCGGTGTAACTATGGTTACTGCCATGGTATCGGCGCTGACAGGTAAAAAGGTTAAAGGCAAGCTGGCGATGACCGGCGAAATTTCCCTGTCCGGCAAGGTATGGCCTGTTGGCGGCATCAAGGAAAAAATGCTGGCAGCTTACCGCTATGGCGTAAAGACAGTACTGCTGCCGAAGCGCAATATGCAGGATCTGGACGAGCTGCCGGAAAATATTCGTAAGGAAATGCAGTTTATACCTGTCGAGCATCTTGATGATGTTTTGAAGCTGGCATTGGAGGATAAAAATGAGTAAAGATAATTGGGATATTATCCGTGCTAAATATGTGGCCTCTGCAGTACGTGCAGACCAATATCCACAGCCTGCTCTTATTGAGGCTGCCTTTATCGGCCGCAGTAATGTCGGTAAATCGTCGCTTATCAATTCACTCTGCCGCCGCAACGGCCTGGCACGCGTAAGCTCTACTCCGGGCAAAACGCAGACCATCAACTTTTACGAGCTGGAGGCTAAGCGCGTAGTTGAGGGTGAGGATGAAAGGGCCTCCTTTTATCTGGTAGATTTACCTGGTTATGGCTTTGCTAAAACAAACCATAATAATAAGGACCAATGGTCCGGGTTTATCAGCAAATATTTATCCGGCAGCGAAAACCTGGGTGTTGTCTGCCAGCTGATTGATATCCGTCATAAGCCTATGGACAGCGATATGGAATGCTTCAACTGGCTGCGCAGCTGTGGCCTGAAGGTGCAGGTTGTGCTGACTAAGTCCGACAAGCTTTCGAAAAATGCTGCTATGTCCCAAAAGGCACTCTTTAAGCGCGAAATTGGGCTGAAGGAGCATGAGATTATTACCTATTCATCTTCGCAGCATACTATGCGCGGCGAGCTGATTGAACGCATTATGAATGCTTTATCCGCTAACGGCGTAGAGCAGGAGTAAAAATTATGTTGTTAAACCGCTTGTTGCTTTTTATTATGGCGCTTTGCCTGGGCAGCCTGCTGGTGCGGATGCATATACCGATTCCATTTTTGCTGGGCGGCCTGTTGACTGCTTTGCTTTGCAAAACATTGACGCATCGCAGCAATCTGAGCTGGCCTAAGCAATGGCGCGAATATGCTTTAATGGTTGCTGGTTATGGTATTGGCTCTACCTTTACCTCTGACACCTGGAATAACTTTTTGGCTGAGCTTGTCGGTGTAGCAGAAGCAACGATAGTTATTTTGGCTGCAAGTATGGTATTGGCTGTTATTACGGCAAAGCTGGCGCGGGAAAACCTCAAAAGCTGCGTCATGGGTATGCTTCCCGGCGGTATGACGCTGACGATGCTCCTCTGCGAAGAGGACAAAGAGGTCAACCCCAACGTTGTCATGGTGATGCAAGTGTTGCGCCTGCTGGGCGTAGTTATTACTGTGCCGTTTCTTGTTATCTGGCTTTTGCATGCGCATGTGACGGGCAGCAGCGTAGCATTGCCGAACCATGGCGGTATGCATTGGCTTGTTGTTGTGCCATTGTCTATATTGGGCAGCTTTATAGCAACGAAAATACATATGCCGACACCCAGGCTTTTGGGACCGATTTTGGCAACGGCTGCATTTTCCGTCTTTGACGGCGGTGTGCAGCCTGTGCCTTTTTGGCTCATGGCGGCGGCGCAGGCCAGCATCGGTCTGTTTATGGGTATGCAGCTTGATGCGGACCGCATCGTAAAAACCGAAAAAATGGTGCCCTATATTCTTATCGGTACGGCGATACTCATTGTTGTGAGCATCGGTATGGCTAATGTGCTTGCCACACGCTACGGTTTTTCGCTGGTAACGGCATTCCTGGCG
>NZ_FR892765.1 GCF_000434895.1 Phascolarctobacterium succinatutens CAG:287 | reverse complement strand
CTTACTGTTTTACTTAATGATTATGTATGTGATGTCCATTATGTTGGTGACACTCAATGTTTCCCTCTCTACTGGTACGAAGAAAAGCAATCTAGTACGGAGCAGAATATCTTTGCTATGTCCACAGAACCGCAAGAAAAAGAATACATTCGTCATGATGGCGTTACCGATTACATTTTGCAGGAAGCAAGAGAAAAGTACAGGACTAACGCTATTACGAAAGAGGATATATTCTATTATGTTTACGGTTTCCTGCACAGCGAAGAATATCGCAAGCAATTTGCTGCGGACTTGAAAAAGATGCTGCCACGCTTGCCGTTGGTTGAGAATGCCGTAGATTTCAAAGCCTTTAGCGAAGCAGGCCGCAAGCTGGCTGACCTGCATTTGAACTACGAAAAGCGTCCGAAGCCGGAGCAGGTAATTGTAGAGCGTAAAGCAGATGATTATATCGTCGAAAAGATGAAATTCAAGAGTAAGCAGGATAAGAGCGTCATTATCTATAACAATCATATCACCATTAAAAACATTCCTTTGGAGGCATATGATTATGTAGTTAACGGACGTAGTGCAATCGAATGGATTATGGAACGCTATCAGGTGAAGATTGATAAGGCAAGCCAGATTAAGAATGATCCTAACGATTGGGCAAAGGAGCATAACGATCCTACATATATCCTTGATTTGCTTTTGTCTGTTATTACTGTCAGTCTGGAAACAATGAAGATACTAAAGGGATTACCTAAAGTGGAATTTGATAAGTAAATATTGATTGCAGCGTCAAATGTTGCATAACGCACCTACACCCAAAACACTAAAGGCGTTCTACCCAACTGCGGTAGAACGCCTTT
>NZ_FR892764.1:7409-43025 GCF_000434895.1 Phascolarctobacterium succinatutens CAG:287 | reverse complement strand
CCTTCCCCCCCCCCGCCGGTACGATAGTAGGACTGCTCAGTAATAGTATCGCCGAACTTGTTTTTTACTGCGTCAGCCTCTACTACCATTGTATCCAGGGTATAATCGTTCAGGTTTTCGTCATATGCCGCGCTTGCGCTTGCACACATGCCCAGCACCATCATCATAGCAGCTGCTGCTGTATATCTTTTTTTCATGTTACTCATACACTTCTTTCTTAGCTTGTTGTGAATGTCGACAGACATTCAAGTATTCATTTTGAGAGCACAAAAAAATGCTCTACTCATCAAAAACATTATCAGAACCGCGCACCGTTAATATACGTAAACGTATATGTCTGCGCCGTTACCCAGTTGCTAACGGTTTCGTCAGCAACTTTGCCAAAGTTAAGATTCAGGTCGCGTGAACCTCTGGCAGGAATTTTGCACAGTGGAAATTTTACCGGTCTGCCGGTAAATTGTTTCTGCTCGCCATTTTTGTCTGTGTAGGTAACACGCATAATAAAGTCATTCAGCTTAGTAATGGTCAAATCACTGCGCTTGTTGACAAAGGTACCTGTTACACACAGCTCGCCGCCGTTAACCCATACCTTGGATGTTGTCCAATCCAAAATCATTTTGTCACTTGATACCTCAGAAGCACCGGCAAGTGCTGGGCACATCAGCGCCAAAATTAAGGTCAGTAGCATAAATATCCTTTTCATAGCTCCTCCTTTCTCTCGTAATATTTGAGCATACTGGGAAAAAATTTATTTTCATAAAAGCATCTGACCAAGCTATCCTTGTTCCGCTTGTCAGATGTTAATATGCAAGAATAATAAATATACTTCATGCAAATATTGCAGTCAAAATAAAAGCGCCTTGCCGTACTGTGACAGCAAGACGCACTTATCCCTGGGAAAGCGCAATCCTGTACATCGCAGGTTGTTGAAAGGCCCTATATCAGGCAGTTCTTCTGGCTCTGCTTCACTGCCAGCCTTGTCTTCCCGGTTTCCCAGTGACTATATAAGGCCAGCTCCACATTACAGCTGCGGGACAGCACAGGTTTTGCACCTGTTTACCTATTAAGTATAAATACACCTGATACGCTTTTATTCTCTTTTTCTCTCGTTAGGTTCTTAAATTTTATAGCAATATATCATGCAGTGTTTGCAGTTCCTCAAAGAGGAAAATACTTACATGCAAAGCTCTCTAAATTGCTAATTATGTATATTAGCTTTTTTCTCATTTTACAATAACTTTAATTACATAATTAGTCACTGCTAGAATTATAGCATGTTGTCCCCCCCCCGTCAAGCAAAAGTACATCGAGTACTTTTGGCTTGCAGGTGCCTACGCCACCTGATAAATCAAAAAAGGACTCCATTCTCTTACAATGAAGTCCTTAATGATTAAAGCATTATTATATTGTGATTACACGTCAACTAACCTACAACTATATTCTTAGTCTGACGTAATATAGCTCGCCAGCTATATCACAGCTATAATTTTTTCATGTATTTAATTTTCCAGCATCAAAAATCGCTGCAAAGCCTGCTCCACAATTTTATTCAATGAAATGTTGTTCTGTAAAGCGCAAATCGCCGCCTGCTTGTGCATCTCTGCAGAAATGTTAAGGACAATTATACTAGGTTTCATTCTTTCTGTTAACATAAAAAAATATTAACTGTTTTTCTTTCAAAAAATCGAGTAGGAGGTAGGTAATTAATTTACCTACCGACCTCTCACACCACCGTGCGTACCGTTCGGTACACGGCGGTTCAAATACCATAATGCTTAAGTCTTTTAAGCTCGTAATTGCCCGCTAGTTCATAATAGCCTGCTTTTACGAGCTTTTCTTTTGTTATTGACCTATTAAGTATTACACTTCCTGCTACTCACCAATAACCTAGTCGTGCATTTCCCCACATATATGCATACTCCTCTGGTATCCCTAACTTCTTTAGGTTGGTAACCCTTGCTTTAGGTTTCTTCCATTGTTTCCATATATATTGACGGTATCTTCTTCGCAACCATTCATCCCATTCCTGCATTTTGCGTCTTATACTTGCTATGCAGTAATAGTTCAGCCAACCGCTTACATATACTTTTACCTTGTTCATCACTACACGTATATTTCTTCCTTGATTTCTAGCTGTCAGCTCTTTTAATTTTGCTTTGGCTTTCATCAAGGATTGTTTGTGTACTCTTATCATTACTTCTGTTTTGTTCTTGCCTAGCGTAAATCCTAAGAACTTGAACTTTGGTGAGTATACGCTTACTACTTTGCTCTTTTCCATGTTCAACTTTAGCTTGAGCTTATCTTCAAGATATTTTCTGCTGGATTCCAGCAGTCTTTTCGCTGCTCTTTTGCTTTTTGCTTCGACAATAATGTCATCTGCATACCTTACAATATTTACTCCTCGTCTTGACATTTCTTGGTCAAACTCATTAAGGTAAATATTGGCCAATAGTGGCGACAATGGTCCGCCTTGCGGCGAACCTTCTTCTGTCTTTACTATTACTCCGTTGTCCATGACTCCGCTTTTAAGGAATTTCTTGATTAGCTCTATCAGCCTCTTATCTTTTATTCTCCTGCGAAGTATATTAAGCAGTAAGTCATGGTTCAGCGTATCGAAATACTTGGATAAATCTACTTCTACTACGTATCGGTAGCCCTTTTCCGCATATTCTTTCACGCTTTCCATTGCCTGTTGTGCGCTTCTTCCTACTCGGTAGCCGTAGCTTCCTTTGTAGAAAGTTGCTTCATACATCGGTTGCAGTACCTGTGCTATTGCCTGCTGTACCATTCTGTCTATGACAGTTGGTATACCAAGTTTTCGCACTCCGCCGTCTACTTTGGGGATTTCCTTGCGTCTTACTGGGTTCGGTTTGTATCTTCCAAACCATATGTCAGATACAAGTTCTCGACCATGTTTAGTGCACCAAGGTTCCAGTTCATCGATAGTCATTCCATCAATTCCTGCGGCTCCCTTGTTGCCTTTGACTCTTTTTATTGCTTCGAGTAGATTTCTGCCCCGAAGAATTTCTCGCAGTAAATCCTGCGTTGCATTGTCTCTTTCTCTGTTGTCCCGAGTTCCAACACTCGGCACTCCTGCATACCCTTTGCGTTCCACGCTATCTCTTTGCAGGCAGTCCTTTCGGTATTCTGCTTTCATTGTGTTGGACTCCTTTCTCCAGTTACTCAAGACCGGTATTTGTTCAGTCCTTCCCGTAAAAAAAAAACGGTACTATGACCTCTGCTGACTTCTCACAGCAAGCTTTACTCCGTATTTCGGATTTCCTATTTTACGTCTGTGAGACCTCCCCAGGTAAGAACGATAACTTTCATTCCATGTAGCCGCCTTATTTACTGTATAGAGTTCGGGTAGCATTGGACTTTGTCTTGTGTGGCAGATTTATCCACTCTAATTCAGCCTTTTATAAGGTTTCTGTTCGTCGGCTCAGAACTTTGCCCGCTGTCGATTTTCCGCAACAGCATCCGGCTTCCTTCAGATTCCACCTCACGATGGACACCCTTGCCTTCGGCTAACGCTTCCTGCTACCGAGCGCGTAGTGGACTTTCACCACCTAGTTATCGCCCATGCTGGGCGCACTGCAACAAAGACGCCGGTAATTAAACCAGCGTCTTCGTTTTCTTCTACCTTTAGAAGAATAAAGATATCAGCTATTATTTAATTTTCAGTTAGAAGCTAAAGTTGATACCAGCATTCAATTTCCATTGATGTTGATAATCACCAGTCAGACTTCTAGTAACATCAGCATAAAAATTACTGCACTTGCTAAGGTTGTAGCTGCCGCCAACAGTGAGCTCACTCCAAGTTCCACCTAAGTCATAACTGGTATGCTTAGCCTCCGCACCCTTTTCCGTACTAATGTAGGTTGCCCCGGCATCACCGCTAAACTCATGTGCCAAGCTCAATTTCGCATAGAAGCCTCCACGTTCATTTTCTATACCGGTTTGTACACCAATTCTGCCTACAAGACTATCAAAAGCCTCTTGGTTAACAAAAAGCTTACCCGCCTTGCTGTCAGCAGCAAAACTGTCACTGCCTAAATGCGCATAAGTTAGTTGTAATTGCGGCTCTAAATAACCTTTTTTAGTATTGCCAAAGCGTTGTCCATACTGTACGCTTACACTGTACCCAGTAGCAGAATATTCGCCATCAGCTTTAACTTCTACAGGAGTGTTGCGGAAATCATTATATACAGTAAATTCATTTTTCACCTTACCTGCTTTCGCCATAAGATCTACATACGCATTATTACCTACATTTTTAGATGCATAAACGCCTAAACTATAAAGTTTAGTATCACCCTTATCACCATTAAGGTAGCTTGCACTGCCATCACGATAATCAATAGCCGCACCCAAATTCCAGCCATTTGCAATAGCCTTATCGAAGCCAGCCTGTCCTGCCCAATATTGGTGAGTGAAGTCTAAAGCGTCATTATCATATTTCATCTTGCCGCCATAGGTTTGTACCCAGGCTCCAGCTTCAGCACCCTCGCGTAAAGCAAGGCTGCGACCATTCAAATTAGCCGCGTTATCGCGCCAATCCAAAGCGGAAGTCATCATTGCGCTACGAACGCCTTTCAAAATAGCATTCTCATAATCGCCCTTAATAATCGGCTTTTGGAAATCGTTTCCATCGACATTGCTTACGCTGCCAGCAACATAGCTGCCCTTGCCGTCAGTACTAGCAAAGGACATATCACCAAGCTTTCTCATTGCGCTTGAAGTAGTCAGACCATCAGCAATGCCAACTTTACCGGTAAGATTCTTCTCGCCAGCAGCATAACCGCTATAAGTAAGCTTCCTAGCCAAGGCGCTCAGGGCTTCCTCAACCTCAGATTTACTTGTTAAATCAATACCATTGTTACCGGTAATAAGATTTACACCGCTGCCAGAAGAAGCGCTTTGAATAACCGTATCGCCTGCTTTATAATCTTCTGCACTAGCACCTGCATTATCATGAGCATAATAAAGATTAGTAAAACCGCTATACTTTCTAATGGTAAGTTTATTGGCGTCAGACTGGAAGATATTGCCTGCCTTGTCCGCACTATCACCACCGACAAGATTGCTTACAATACTGCCCTCAAAGGATTTGCCACCGGAAGATGAACCAATTTGTCCTTGAACCTGATTGTTCCAAGTTGCACCATTCTGCAACCACATATTTACTTCACCAGTAAAGGTTAAATCTCCACTGGTCGTTCCCTCTTCTGGGAAAGCATTGTAAACTGCGCCGGTCAAAGAAGATTCTTTAGTAGCAAGCCCCAAGTTAATCTGGGTAAGCGTACCATTTTTATCCACTCTATTTACAGCACCTGTTGTCGCGGCAATATTGCCTTTAATATTTACGTTCTCTTTGCCTGATGCAATAGCCTTACCGTTATCATCCGAAACGACATTCATATTAACAGTGCCGTCCTCCGCACGAATCGCCGCATATGGGTTAGTGCTGCTGTCCACATCGATTTTACCACCGCCAGTCACAGTAATTACACTGCCTCCGGCATTAGCGAAAATGCCATTACCGACGCCAGAAAGATCAACATTGCCGTCAACAGTCAGCTCACTGCCCATAGAATTGGCCCCCATGTTACTGGTCGCGTAAAGAATTTCGCTGCCATAATAGCTATAACCGCCATTATGCCCATCGATATGAGCCTTAAGGTCGCCGTTTACAGTCAATTTGCTATTACCCATTACATAAGCGCCAATGGTATTATCCGTGCCCTCGGTATTAAGTTCAACATCACCATCAATCACTAACTCAGGTCTACCATTACTGTTGGAGCTTGCTAAATGAATGCCTTCAGCACGACCAGATTCATTAACAACGGAAATTTTAAGTTTTTTAGCAACCACGCTACTTCTGCCATCCTCTGTCTTATTAAGTCCGATATTGGTGCCGCCGGTAGAAGTATTGTCAATAACCAAAGTCTTTGCAACAGCGTCAATAGTAGAAACACTATTAAGGTCTGCGGCAGTTCCACCACTAACCGTAATACTGCTGTCTTTATCAAATTTATAAACATTATCTTCTTTGATAACGCCTGCGTCATCGTACTCCCAATCGGTCTCACGATTGCCGGTAACCGGCGTAGTGAATTCAGTTGTCGGTTCGGTAGCAGGTGCTTCATAGCTGCCCTTACCAGTTTCTGTATTGAAGGTAATATCACCCGTGTTCAAAGTCATGCTAGAAGTCAGCAGACCATCAGCAATAATAACTTTGCCGTTCAAGTTTCTTTCGCCATCAACATAAGCACTATAGGTCAGTTTGCCAGCCAAAGCATTCAACACCTGATTAACTTCATTCAAACGCACTGTATTGATATTGGTGTTGTCTGTAATGAGGCTCACATTGCTTCCAACAGCTGCATTTCCAATAATAGTATCGCCAGCTATATAATCATCTGCCGACGTACCCTTATTTTCATGCGCATAGAAAATATTAGTATTACCGCTATAATTGGTTATATTAATCTTATTAGTATCATTTTGGAAGATATTTCCTGCGGAGGTTGCGGAACTGCCACCTACAATCTTTCTTACCGTGCTGCCGGCAAAATTGCTATTGGTATTGTAAAGTTTATTAGTCCAAACAGCTCCATTTTGCAGCGTAAAATTCAGTTCACTTTTCTCATTGGTGGCTTCATCATAAATAACGCCATTTAAGTACGAATCAGCAGTATTCATATTGATATTAATAATGCTAGCACCTAAATCAGATTTCAATAAGCCAATATTACCATCAATCTGAATGTCTTTTGCCTGTTCACCATTATTGACGTTAACTGTACCGCCGCCCGCAGAAACAGCGTATTTGTTGCTTCTTCCCGGATTAGTTTTAATTTTTACAGCTCCGTTAAGATTTACTTCCGAGCCATAGTTTTCCGCTCCTACACCATTGCCATCGACAACAATATCAGTATCACCATTAACAGTGATATAGGCAGGACCGTAAGTAGTTCCAGTTGCATATAACGCGCGTGGCGAACTATATGATTGAGTCGGAACCAGGCCATAGCCTCCCTCTTCATTCTTCATAGTGACATCGCCATTAATCTCTAACGCAGAATTACCACGGGAATAAATAGCATAAACGGCGAAAGCACCCTGAGCATTCTTAATGTTGACATCACTATTAACTGTCAGCTTAGACTGCTTGTCGGCATATTTAATATTTTGGGCCTCTAAACAGTGCACATCGCCGTTTTTCGTAGTAATATCAATATTAATTTCTTTAGCATTAATAGTAGTATTTACCATCTGGCTTAATACGCCATAAAGCGTGCCATAGGTTGCTACCTGATTACCAACAATATTAATAACCTTGTCCTTAGCATCAACCACCAAATCATCATCCGCTTTAATGGCTTTATTAGCTTTGTTAGCACCAATATCAATTGTGACATCCTTATCAAATTTATAGCTGCCATCCTCTTGACGTAAATTGAGATCAATATATTCCTGGTCGTTGCTCTCTGTACCGGTCAAGGTCGTAACAAATTCATAAGCAGCTTTTTCTGGCACTACATAAGAACCCTGTCCTTTTTCATTCGTAAAGGTAATATCCCCACTCTTCAATGTAGCACTAGAAGTTGTAAGACCATCAGCAATGGTTACAGTACCGGAAAGATTCCTTTCTCCGTCTGCGTAAGCGTTATAATATAATTTGCCAGCTAAAGCATCCAAAACTGCGTTGGTTTCCTTGTCTTTATTCATAGTGATATTGCTGTTATCGGTGATCAAATTAATGGAGCTTCCTTTAGCAGCACCCTTAATAATAGTGTCTCCTGCTTCGTAATCCTTCGCCTCAGTACCACTATTATTATGAGTATAATAAATATTAGTATTACCACTGTAATTAGCAAAAGTTATGTTATTGCTGTCCTTTTGGAAAATATTGCCAGCGGATTCAGCTGTACTACCGCCTACAAAATTGTTAACATAACTTCCGGAGAACTTACTGTCAACAACACCATTCTTCTCGTTAGTCCAAACCGCACCATTTTGTAGCCACAAATTATTTTCACCAGTAAATGTTACTCCGCCAGTAGTTTTTCCATCCACAGGAAAGCCGTTAATAACAACACCATTTAAGGTAGAATACTTTGTATCCAATGCTAAATTGATACGAGATAAGGTGCCTTTTATATCAATAGGATTGACAGCACCAGTAGAAACAGCAATATTACCATTAATAGTAACATCATTACCAGCGCCCTCTATAGCTTTACCATTATCATCCAATTTAACATTCATATTAACAGTGGAATTTTCAGCACGAATAGCTGCGTAATTGTTAACACTACTATCAACATCAATCGTACCGCCGCCGTTAATTGTAACCAATGCATTGCCGATATTGGCAAAAATGCCATTTCCCTTACCGCTAATATCTACATCACCATTAACTATTGCCTGCCCACCTATCGAGTTTGCCGTGTTCAACTGACCGGCAACATATAATCCGCTTGCGCCATAATATCCCCAGCCGCTGTTATCGCCGTCAACATTTATGCTCAAATCACCATTCACGGTCAAGGTGCTGTCACCATAAATATAGCTGCCTAAAGCATAACCGATACCCTTAGACGTAATATCAAGGTCACCATTGACCGTAGCACTGCTATTATACAAGTGTACACCTTCAGTACGAGAAGAACCGGTTACATCAATACTTACCTTCTTAGCTGTCAGCTCCAGTTTTTTCCCGGATGCTGCTTCCACCGCATTAATCTGATTGGTTGCATCTTTCGTAGTAATTTGCAAAGTTCTGCCGCTCGCATCAATTACGGTGTCCTTGCTAACATTTATAGCCTGAACATTTGCCGCAGGAGTAATAGTTGTTTCTTCGGCAAATTTATATGTTCCGTCCTTTTGAACGATATCGTTCTCACTATATTCTGTATCTGCGTCCGTGCCGGTAATAGTAGTGGTAAAATCAGTTTTCGGATTCACGACATCGCTCACATCACCGCCATAGCTGCCCTTGCCATCCGTTTCAGAAAAAGCAATGCTGCCAGTCTTTAATTCCGCGCTGGACGTAAGCAAACCATCCGCTATTTTGACAATACCGCGCAGATTATGTTCCCCGTCAACATAGGCACTATAGGTCAACTTGCTAGCCAAGGTATTTAAGACATCTTTCACCTGAGCTTCATCGCTCATGGTAATATTGCTGCTATCGGTAATCATACTGATACCGCTGCCCTTGTTCGCGTTTTTAATTATTACGTCCCCTGCAGTATAGTCATCGGCAGCAGTACCGCTATTACTGTGTTCATAAAAAACATTAGTATATCCACTATAATTAGCGATATTAAGATCACCCGCCTGCGCCTTTTGGAAAATGCTACCAGCATCATCATAACTGCTGCCACCGGCAAAACGTGTAATAGCACTCGCACCTGTCGCGTTCCATTTAGCCTTATCGCTTAAAATAAGTTGAACAGAACCAGCTGTCGAGCCCTCTGTCTCCTGCACTACGGAGCCTGTCCAAGATGATTTATCGGTATTCAAAGCTATGGCTACAATGCCATTTGCTCCGGCCGATCGAATACGTCCATTAATCTCGACATCATTTTTTACGTCTTTAGCTATAATTTCCTTACTATCATCAAGCGCGCTATTGATTGTAATATAGCTATCATAAGAATAAACGGCATTACCTGAATCAGCAACGATAATTTTACCGCCGCCAATACTTGTTTCAGCATAATCACCACATTTAGAATCGCCGAACGCGAGAATGCCAGTTGGTTTATACAGATTCTTGCGGAGATCAATATCAACAAGTCCCTTAATATCCAGTTTTGCCGTTCCAGAATTGCTGTTTACAAAAACGCCTTGACTGAAATATACATTTTCATCAGTACGAATTTTAACAGCATGATTAGGATCGTTATCATTTTCAATTTTCAGCACCGAATTGCCTTCTCCATCCTGATATACACCCAGTGAAGCATCACCGCTTACCTGAATGGCAGTTGTATAAGCCTTTTTGCTATCATGTACATAGATATCTATACCATTAACATTTTTCATCGTAAGCGTATTGCTATTAACGAGAATAGGCCTAATATTAAGATTTACTGAGTCATACTTATCCCCGCTCATATCAATACTCAGTTTATGCCCCTGCATATCAATATTGGTATCGTTGTAACCGCTAACGCCAATAGCAGATACATTCCATAGCCATTGCTGATAGCTTAAATCCTCTTGATTAGTCAAATTCACTGATAATGTAGCATCATCTTTGAAGGTATAATTATGTTTGCCATCGCTAATACCCTCATTTTGCCAATAAGTTCTAAGTACAGAGCCAGCATAATTACTTTCAATAATTTGCTTATTGTAAGTATCTGCTGCCAAGGCACTGCCTGCTTGTGCTGCCAGCAAAGCTAGAGTTATAGCACCAGCCAAGCGTTTGCTGAATTTCCTACCTTTGATTTTCTTCATTTTTCGTCCTCCTTAACTGTCATAACACCGCTGAAGATAAAAAAGATATATAAAAAAGCATGTCAATTCGCAAAATATGTGAATTGACATGCTCAAATAACTTACTTCGCGAATTACAAAAAATCCTATGATATACACCAATAGGACTGTAAAATCGAGAATGTTTCTTCGCATCCCTATTTACGCATTAAACAGTTGGTACCCTGGCTCGAGGTCATTGCTTAACCATCCCTTTGTAAGAGGTAACTCTTTTAAAACAAAGAGTTGCGACGGTCTTGCTCTCTATTACAGTTGCGAAACAGCATCGGAATTACGCCGATTTCCCCATAAAGCATTTGCACACAATACTAGCACAAACGCACCTATCTAATAAGACATACTATTTTATTTTTTTAAATGCTTAAAATTAAAATGATTGAAACTAATTATCAATTGTAATTATTGCACATTTCTAATCTTTTGTCAATAGTTTTCGCTTTGTTATTAACGTGTAATTATCGAAATCAGACTCAAAGACAAACTCTCTCCCAACAAAATAACCCTTGAAATAGGCGTCACCCCCAACACTGTTCGCAATATATTTTTGTTAAAGCAAATCGCCGCCTGCCTTACGGCCGACGGCGCTTACTTCTTTCCCTTATTTTTAGTTCTTTCCCTTGTTTTTCAAAAAAATCTTTCCCTTATTTTGGAGGTTTTCTAAGCCGGCTTATCTGTTTTTCTGGCGCCGGCCTTTAGCAAAATAATATATACAGGAGCACTTTTCTAATATATTTTTTCTTTGCCCCGTACTGCCAACTATTTTCTAACCACTAAACACTGACCACTATTCACTAATATCCACTAATCACTTCTCGGCGCGGTTGATAGCGCAGATGATACCGCGCAGCGCTGCCACGTTAATATTAGAGTGAATGCCTACACCGAAGATATGGCCATTATTTTTCTGCTTCAGCTCAATGTAGCAAATACCCTTCGCATCAGAACCCTTGGAAATTGCATGCTCATGATAGTTGACGAATTCGTAGCCATTAATTCCGACACCTGTAAGCGCCTGGAAGAAGGCATCGATAGGACCGTTACCTACACCAACTACACTCTTCTTTTCGCCTGCAACCGCAATTTCGCCTTCAAAACGGCTGTGGATGCTGCCGTCAGCTTCGTTCAGCTCGGTGAAGCGATGACGCAGCAGCTGATATTTGCCGACAAAGTCAATGTATTCCTTGCGGAAGAGCTGCACAATCTGCTCACTGGAAAGCTCGTCGCCGTATTCGTCAGCAGCAGCCTTCACGATATTGCCAAATTCCGGATGCATTTCCTTAGGCAAATTGTAGCCAACTGTATGCTGCAGCACGAAGGCAGCACCGCCCTTACCGGACTGACTGTTAATGCGGATAACAGGCTCGTATTCACGATGGATATCCGCCGGGTTAATCGGCAGATACGGTACCTCCCAATATTCTGTAACGCTGTTTTTCATGTATTCATAGCCCTTGCGGATAGCATCCTGATGCGAACCGCTGAAGGCGGTGAAGGCAAGCTCGCCGGCATAGGGCTGACGCTCGGGCACATGCATTCTAGTGCATTCCTCATAAACCTTCTTGATATCCAGGATATGAGAGAAATCCAGCTCGGGATCAACATTTTGCGTAAACATGTTGAGGGCTACAGTAACGATATCAAGGTTACCGGTACGCTCGCCATTGCCGAACAAGGTACCTTCGATACGGTCCGCACCGGCCAAAAGTGCCAGCTCGGCGCAGGCAACACCGGTACCGCGGTCATTGTGCGGATGCACGCTGACAATTGCTGCTTCACGGTTTTTAATATGACGGCAGAAGTATTCAATCTGGTCGGCATAGGTGTTCGGTGTACACATTTCAACAGTAGAAGGCAGATTGAGGATAATGGGGTTTTCTTTGCTAGAGCCCATTTCCTGCATTACAGCCTCGCAAATTGCCACAGAGAAATCTATTTCCGTACCGGAAAAGCTTTCCGGAGAATATTCATAGCGGATGTTCATACCGCTGCGGGCAACCTCTTCTTCCGTCAGCTGGCGGATAAGGCGCGCGCCCTGTACAGCAATATCGGTAATACCGTCCATATCCTTGCCAAAAACAATTTTACGCTGCAGTGTTGAAGTAGAGTTGTAAAAATGGATGATAACATTCTTCGCACCGCGTACCGCTTCAAAGGTTTTGCGGATAAGCTCTTCACGCGCCTGCACCAGAACCTGTACGGTTACGTCATCGGGAATATGGCCGCCTTCAATCAAGGTACGCAGAATTTCGTACTCTGTTTCAGAGGCGGAAGGAAAGCCAACCTCGATTTCCTTAAAGCCGCAATCTACCAGAGTGTGGAAAAAGCGAATTTTTTCCGGAATACCCATCGGTGTTACCAAAGCCTGGTTGCCGTCGCGCAAATCAACACTGCACCATACAGGTGCTTTAGTAATCGTTTTATCAGGCCATTGACGGTCAGTAATTTTTATTTGTTCAAACGGAATATATTTTTTCTCCTGCTGCATGATTAATTTCCCCCTAGCTTTTCTTAGCGATTATAAACAAAAATCCCCGTCCCTAACCTGTGTTATTGATAACACAATTAGGGGCGGGGAACAATTCCACGCTGTACCACCCTATTTCAACAGCACTTCAGCAGCGCTGTCCTCTCAGCCTCCAACAAGGCCTTTGCCTGTAACGTGACCACACGTCCTTTCCTACATATCAGAAAGGCAACTCCGGGATCAGTATGCATATAACCATTGACATCGCTTTACACCAGCCAGCGACTCTCTTAGCCCATCCGGTCATATCTTCTTCCCTTCACCGTTTTTTTAGGGACGATATTTTATTCGTTGAATGCTATTATACGCACTCTGCTTTTAATTGTCAACATTCTTTTTGAAATTAATTTTTTAGCAGCAATATTGTAAACAATGTAACAGCAATTAGTGTGCTTCTATCCACGAATACTTATCCACAGCTTATGTGTTTTACCCACAGATTATCAACAGACTTATCAACAACTGTGTATAACTTTACCTGCTGCTGATAAGCTTACGCAGTAAATCAACAACGATAATGGAAGCGCCAAACAGGACGACAACGCCCCATTCATGCGCATTCAGCGGTGTTGTACGCAATACACGCCCACCAACAAAGGTCAGCAGTACCTGAATTGCAACAATCAGGGCCATTACCTGTAAGAAGCCCTTGTTCAGGCTGATATTCTTTAACAGGTTCAAACCGTCAGTACGCACATTAAAGCCATTGGCAACTGCCATGAAAATGTAGGCGCAGAAGAAGCCCGTGTAGGTATAAATATGATTATCTGCATCACGGAACAGATGGTCAACCCACGCGCTCTTGTAAAAGGCAATGCCCACAATAGTCATATAAAGACCACTTACAATAACGCTCGTAAGCATCTTTTTGCTGACAAGCGGTGCACTGCGGCGCTTAGGCGCCTCGCGCAGATACTGTGCCAATGCAGGCTCGCCGCCGAAAGCAAGCGCAGCAAGGGTATCCATTACCAGGTTAATCCATAGAATCTGCGTAATCGTCAGCGGTTCATCAATATTGATGAAGGGAGCAATAAAGTTAATTGCCACAGCCGAGAAGTTAATCGTCAGCTGGAAAACAATAAATTTGCAGATAGAATTATAAATTGTTCTTCCGTACAAAATTGCCTGCTTGATGCTCAGGAAATTATCGTCCATGATAACAATATCGCCTGCTTCCTTGGCAACCTCTGTGCCGCTGCCCATAGCAAAGCCGACATCAGCCTTTTTCAGCGCCGGCGAATCATTTACACCGTCGCCGGTCATACCGGTTACAAGATTCAGCTCCTGCGCCAAGCGCACCAGGCGCGATTTATCCATCGGTAAAGCACGTGCCACTACACGCAGATGCGTCAGCTTAGCCTTGACCTCATCATCACTCATCTGTGCCAGCTCGTCGGAGGTCCAGACTACATCCTCCGTGCTTTGCAGCAGGCCTGCATCCTTGGCAATGGCAACTGCGGTTTCTTTACGGTCACCGGTAATCATTACAACCTGTACGCCAGCCTGCTGTACAGACTTAATAGCCTCCACTGCTTCCGGACGCACGTCATCACGGATGGCAACAACACCGGCAAGCGTCAGTCCTTTATCCGGCAGGTTATCAGCAGGTACTCCCTCATAGGTGCACAAGGCCAGCATTCTTATAGCCTGTCCTGCAAGCTCCAGCATTCTGTTATCCAGAGCTGCTTTCATCTCATCAGTCAACGGCAAACGCCTGCCATCTTTTGACCAATACCAATCGGTAGCCTGCAGCAGCTTTTCCGGTGCGCCCTTAATCAGGCAATATGCTGCGCCGCCGTCAGCGGGAGCAACCTGCGCCCAGGAATATTTATTGGCGCTGTTGAATGGAATAAAGCGCTGGCGCTGCGGCAGCTGCGGCAAACGATAAGCACCGACATAATTATTTAACGCTGCTTCCGTCATATTACCGCCGACAATCTTGCCGTCGGTAACGGTAGATGATGTATTAATCAGAACCTGCTGACAGGTCAGCTCCTTAATACGTACAGGCAATGCTGTAAAATCAGTAATTTCCTGTAAATCACCTGTTATGAAGCGCACTACCTCCAACTGTCCTTTAGTAATAGTACCTGTCTTATCGGTAAACAGCAGGTTTAAGCTTCCTGCAGTTTCAATGCCGACCAGCTTACGCACCAATACATGGTCATGCAGCATTTTGCGCATATTGAGCGAAGAAACTATCGCAATCATCAGCGGCAGGCCTTCCGGTACTGCCATAACAATAATAATAATCGCCAAGATTACAGCCTGCACCAAATCGGCAATTACTGTTGTCATATCAGCAAAATATGCTGCAAAGCTGCCTGCCAGATATATCTTATGCAGTATTACCGCAACTGCTATCAGCACACCGCCGGCATAACCGAATTTACTTATCTGCTCTGCCAATCCTTTCAGCTTCAGCTTCAGCGGACTGTCGCGTTCATCATCCTTCAGCTCCTGCGTAAGCTGGCCGTAAACGGAATTATCACCTATCTTCACAGCCTGCATCACAGCAGTGCCTTCTACCACAACGCTGCCACGGAACAGCTTATGTTCATCAAGAAAATTAATTTTACCGTCATCCCATTGAAAGTCAGCAGGTGCAGCGACTTTTTTTGCTTCCTCGCTTTCGCCGTTCAGTGCAGCCTGGTCCAGCTTCAGCGTACCATCCAGCAAAATACCATCTGCCGGAATTTTATCACCTGCCTCCAGGATAATGGCATCACCAACTACAACATCATCAATAGCGATTTCCAACGGCTCGCCGTCACGCCACACCTTGCAGCGGATGCGGCTCGCCGCCTCCTGCAGCTTTTGAAAGGCATTCTCATTGCTGTATTCGGACCAGGTGGAAACAAAGGTTGCCAAAATTATTGCCAGGAAAATGCCTATTGTTTCAATCCAATCACCATGACCAAGATACACAAAAAAAGCATTTACCAGCAGCGCTACTATCAGGATGCGGATAATGGGATCCTGAAAATTCCCCAGCAGCTTGCTCCAAAATGTTTCCCGCGGCGGCTGCGTCAACGTGTTATCACCGTACTTGCGCCGTGACTCTTCAATCTGCTCCTTGCTTAAGCCATATTTACTCATTTTCTTCCTCCTTTGACCTTACGTCTGCTACTTGTCAAAAATAGTGGTAAATCATGCAAGTACACTCTTCACCTTATATTATATAATAAAAAAGGGCGAGACAATGCTGTAAAATAAAAATTTTACAACAAAGTCTCGCCACTTAATTACAAAGCCGGATTCTATTGAATCGTACTGACGGCAGTGTAAACACCAGCCCTAAGGCTTGTGCCGGCTACTCCCCTTATTTAAGAAAGTACCATATTATTTTATTTAGCTTATTCAGCCCAAACAGCTTTCATCAGCTTAGGATATTCAGTGTTAAGGTGGTCAACAATAACATCGATTACTGCATGAATCATTTGCGGTACGAATTGATCGTCGGTAGAAGGAATGCAGCTTTCAATGATGATATTGCCAGCTTCATCAGCGTAATATTTGAATACCTTGTAGTTTTCGTTCAGAGCGTTCAGATGTGCCAGAACTGCAGCCTTGTTAGCTTCTTTAACCAGACCAGCGCCTACGCGAACCTGCAGCATTACATAAATGCTGTCGTCAATTACCAGCATAGTCGGCAGGTTTTGACCTTGGATACCGATAGCGGAACGGAAAACAACGGGATGCATGAAGCTTTCTTCAGGAACCTCGTCTGCCTTCGGCACTTCGAATACATCGCCCCAGTTAATTTTGTTTTCTTCAAGGAATTTCTTGTAAACTTCAGCTTTCTTATTCATCATAAGACCTCGCTTTCATTGTTATAATACTATTATACACTATTATCGTTATTTGTGTACTTTTTTTATTAGTAAATATATTTGTTTTACACAAAATTCACAGCTTATTCAGCTTTTATTTTTAGCGCAAATTCATAACCATACTTTTCTGCAGCTTCAAGCTCAGCCTTCTGCGGCGTCCATTTGCAGTTAAAACCGGGTTCTACCGCATCGAAGCAGCTTTTTGCCAGCAGCTCCTCCATATCCTTCTGCGCACCACCGCCCCAGCCGAAGGTACCGAAGGCTGCAGCTTTTTTACCTTTAGCGCCGAGTCCTTTAAGATAAATCAGCAGAGAACCCATATTCGGCAGCATGCTGCAATTAAGAGTTGAAGATCCTGCCAAAAAACCGGAGGCAGTAAAGAGCTCTGCTGCTACCGTACTGTTAGGGGTAGCGCCCATTTTGAATACTTTAACAACTACACCGGCATTAGCTGCACCGCGCGCAATCGCCCGTGCCAGCTTTTCCGTACCGCCCCACATGCTGTCATAGGCAATAACAAGGCTACCGTCCTGTACGCCGCTGCCCCATTCGCTGTAGCAGCGCAGGATATCGGCAATACGCTCGGTCCAGATTACACCATGGGAAGGCGCAATCATTTTAATATCAAGACCGCCAAGCTTTTTCAGCGCATTGCCAATCAGCTTGGCATAAGGCCAGAGAATGTTGGCAAAGTATTTTTTAGCTTCGTAGAATAATTCGTCCTGATTTACTTCACAATCAAAGCGCTTGCTGGTAGCGTAATGCTGACCAAAGGCATCATTGGAAAAAAGAATTTTATCATACTCACTATAGGTAGCCATGCTGTCAGGCCAATGCAGCATTGCCATGGAAGCGAAGGTTAAGGTGCGCTTACCGATATTTAAGGTTGCTCCGTCTTTAACAACCTCAAAAGCAAAAATATCTCCGTAATGCTGAATCGTCTCGTTTTTACCTTGCATCGTAATATAGAACTTTGCTTTGAGGCAAGCCTTGGCTAACGCAGGCATAGCACCGGAATGGTCAGGCTCAACATGGTTGATGACAATATAGTCAATGGAATCCAACGGTGTTACCTTACTGATATTAGCAAGCAGCTCTTCGGTAAAGGGCGCTTTTACAGTATCAATCAAGGTTATCTTTTCATCCATAATCAGATAAGAGTTATAGGTTGCACCTCTCTCTGTTTTGTAGCCGTGAAAATCACGCACAGCCCAATCCTGAACACCAACGTCATAAATATTTTCTGCAATTTGCAATGGCAGCATAAGAAAACCTCCTTACAATTTTTCAAGAGTAACTTGACGAGTTGATTTATTTAAGCGCAAAACAAGCTCGTGATATTTATTCAGCGTACTGCGATGACCGACACTTACAACAGTAGTCTGCTGTAAACGCTCCTGTAGCAGGCTGTACATAGTCGCCTCAGTGTCTTCATCCAAAGCAGATGTTGCTTCATCTAGGAAAAGCCACTGTGGCTGCTGGATATGGGCACGTACAAAGGCCAAACGCTGCTGCTCACCAACAGAAAGCACATGGCTCCAGTCAGCCTCCAAATCAAGTTTATCCTTAAGATAACCAATCTGGCACAAATCCATCAGATAAATCAATTCAGTATCATCTATCGGTTTATTTCCCGGGTAATTAAGCGCAGCACGCAGTGTACCTAACGGCAGATAAGGCTTCTGCGGAATAAACATCAGCTTATCACGTGACGGAAGAAAGATTTTGCCGTCGACGAAGGGCCAGATACCGGATATGGCACGCAGCAAGGTACTTTTACCGCTACCGCTGACACCCTTAATCAAAACATTATGCCCCGGATGCAGAGTAAAGCTGATATTTTCCAGAAGCGGCTTTCCGTCCGGCAGATTTATCTGCATATCGTTAACCTCAACAACATCTGCAGCAGCAAAGCGTTCCACATGAAAGCGTTCCGCCTGCTGAGAAACCTCGTGCATATGGTGGCCGAAGTAAGTTAAACGCATTACAACAGCCTGCCATTGAGCAATACTGCTGTACATATCAACAAAATACGAAAGCGAATCCTGCACGCGGCCAAAGGCACTGGCAACCTGCATCAGTCCGCCTAGTGTTACTTCTTTCGTAAGATAACGGTTCATGGCTACAACAAAGGGAAAAATGATAGCGATTTGAGAATAACCGGAATTTAAAAAGACAAGCTGTTTCTGTTTATTAACCAGTTTCCAGAAGTTATCCAAAAGCATTTTAAAGCGTTGTTTGAATACACTGCCTTCCTGTGCTTCACCACGGTAGAAGGCAACGCTTTCCGCACTTTCACGCAGGCGAATCATACTGAAACGGAAATCCGCTTCATATTTCTGTTGGATGAAGTTGATTTTTACCAGCTTGCGGCCAACAATGTGGGTAATATAGGTACCAATGACAGAATAAAGTAATGATGCCCACAGCATATAGCCGTTAATTGTCCACGTCTTACCCATAAAGTTAAAGCTAAGACTGCCGGAAAGATTGTATAAAATGACAACAAAGGATGCAAACGTGCAAAACGCCTTGAGGATCCCTATGCCAAAGCTCAAGGTCATTTCGACAAACTGGCGCACATCCTCACTGATACGTTGGTCAGGGTTATCCGTATCCTTACCGAACATCTGCAGATTGTAGTAGGTTTTATTTTGCAGCCAGATGTCGATAAAACGCGTTGTCAGCCAACGACGCCAATTCAAAATCAATGTCTGCTGCAGATAATATGAGTATACTGCCAATAAGATATAAATAGCAGCTAACCACGAAAAATGAATGAGTTCATCAAAAATCTTCTTAGCATCATAGTTTTGCAAGGCACTGTAGAAGCTGTTATTCCACTGGTTAAGCAGAACAAGCATATAAACCACGCCAAGTGTAAGTGCTATAATACAGCCCAATAAAAAGAAGGCCTTTTTCTTCTCTTCGGATTGCCAATAGCTTTTCGTAAGGTACCAGACATCCCTAAAAAACTGTCTGGTTAAATTAAAACGTTGCATATACTCAAGACTCCTCTAGTAAAGAAATGCTATTCAATTCTTGAATAACGGACATAACACCAGGTTCTTCGAAACCGTTTTTAGGAATATTAGCCAGAATACAACCGAATGCGATCGGGGACAACAGCAAAGGCTCGAAACCTTTAGCAATAGCCATATAAAGCAGAAGCAGACCAACGCAGATCATGATTACATGACCGCCTGTCAGTGCAGAGAAGCCGGAGTCTGCCCATACAGAAGACAAAGCAACAAAAAATGCCTCAAACATGTGAATTTTTCCTCCTTGTTTCCCTTAATTGGGATGTTATAAGTGCAAATAAGCTCCACAATAATGCTACAACACTTTCATTTTAACTGTATCACCACAGCCTCCCCTAGTCTACCTGTGGTCTGCTTGGCGAAGCAAGCAGAACATCAGAAAATGTCATTTCTTCTTATGAAGCTGCTTAAAGCAGCAGCACTGCTTTGAAACCTTTTTTCAGCTAAATCTTATTTAGCTTTGGTAGGATCGACTACCTGGATTAAACTCATCAACATGCCTAATCCGATTAGAACTCCAAAGACAATGGTCATGTTGATAATGGCAATCAGCCACGGATTTGTTGTTACAGGACCCACTGTTTATCACCTCTTCCTAAGATAATTAAAGGGGAACTAAGTTCTATAAGCAAGATGCTTATCTTACTTTAATAAGTATAAAGTTATATTTTTTTATCTTCTGTTGCACAGGCCACACTGTTTTCCGTCAAACAGTTACTTTATTTACATAATCGTTTCACTTTAACTTCTATACTATTTCAAAAGTTCATTAATCGTTTTTGTTGCCTGTGCAACAGATTGTCGTTTTGAGTTTGCTAAAATAAATACTGCAAAGCAACAATTTAATATCCTCTCAGTTTTCAATTTGTCTTTAGAGAGATTGGGAGAATGCTGAAACGACTGCGAATTTAGTTTTGGCAATAAAAAATAACCAGCTGCGAACTGGTTATTTTTTTGCTTTCAAACAGGCACAGCCTAATGACTGTACGTCTATTTAAAGCTAAACAAAAGCAAAACCCATCAGGTAAAAACCGGACGGGCTTTACTTTTTTAGGGAGAGTTATCACAATAACTGCTTATTTAGCAACAGGGCCAATCATAGCCAGCATAGTACCTGCAGCAACTGCAGTACCGATAACGCCTGCTACGTTAGGACCCATAGCATGCATTAATAAGAAGTTTGCCGGGTTAGCCTTTTGACCGACAATCTGAGATACACGGGCAGCCATAGGAACTGCGGATACACCGGCACTGCCGATAAGCGGATTAGTCTTGCCACCGTCTACCATGCACATAATCTTACCGAATACTACACCACCCCAGGTGCCTGCAGCAAAAGCAACCAGACCTAAGCAGATAATCAGGATAGTCTGATAGTTCAGGAAGGCTTCGGCACTCATGGTAAGACCGGTACCGGTTGCCAGCATGATGGTTACAGTGTTCATCAATGCATTTTGTGCGGTATCGCTCAGACGGTCCAGGCAGCCTGCTTCTTTGAACAGGTTACCAAGCATCAGCATACCGATCAAAGCTGTTACCGGCGGCAGCAGCAGAGAAATAACGATGGTGCACATAATCGGGAAAACGACCTTTTCAAATTTACTTACCGGACGCAGCTGCTCCATAACAATCTTACGTTCTCTTTCGGTAGTAAACAGCTTCATTACTGGCGGCTGAATCAGCGGTACCAGGGACATGTAGGAATAAGCTGCAACGGCAATAGCACCCAAAAGATGCGGAGCCATTTTAGCTGCCAGATAAATAGCTGTCGGGCCGTCAGCACCGCCGATAATACCGATAGCGGATGCTTCCTGTACAGTAAAGCCCAAAGCCATAGCGCCCATCAAAGATACAAATACGCCAATCTGAGCAGCAGCACCTAAAAGCAAGGTCTTAGGATTGGCAATCAGCGGACCGAAGTCTGTCATTGCGCCAACGCCCAGGAAAATCAACGGCGGGAATACTTCATGGTGAATACCATACATAATAACGGACATAACACCCGGCTGTTCGAAACCGTTTTTAGGAATGTTAGCCAGGATACAGCCAAAGGCAATTGGTGACAACAGCAAAGGCTCGAAACCTTTGCCTATAGCCATATAAAGCAGAACCAGACCAACGCCAATCATAATTACGTTGCCACTTGTCAGAGCAGAAAAACCTGAGTCTGCCCAAACAGAAGCCAAAGCGACGATAAATGCCTCAAACATAGAATAATCCTCCTCTTGGCCCATATCGGGAAAATAAGTGCATTTTTTAATAGATCAGACAGGGAAAAGTGCATCATTTGCTTCAATGCTTATTTCTAGTAGGGTCAACCAACTGAATCATACTCATGAGTACACCTAAAGCAATGAGCACACCAAAAACGATTGTCATGTTGATAATAGAAATCAGCCACGGATTAGTTGTTACGGAACCCATATAAATCACCCCTTCCAAATAAATTTAAATATAATATTTACCGCAATATGCTTCCGGATATTTGACTTCAAACACCCCTTTTTGCCTTGCTGAATTAAGTATAAAAATAATTCTGCCGTTATTCCGTTGCTTATGTCACACATAATAAACGGACGGTCTTAGTTTACTTACAGATTGTATTCGTTTTAAATTTGTTATTATTATTAAAATTTAAAAAGCACTTTTGTTATTGAAAAGGATTAGTTTACTTATGTAACTTAAAAAAGCAAGCTCTTTGAGCTTGCTTTTCAAATCATAATGACCATTAACTTCTATGCTATTATTTATGTATAAAATTAAAACTATGCATTTTACTGCCTAACACCAGCTATCGAAAATTAAAAACGCCGCTCAAACGAGCGGCGTTTTTCAGCAGCATTACAGCTGTTCGGTTACATTGTCTTCGGCAGTCCCCTTCTTTTTGCGGCTGAAGAAGCGTTCAACAACTACAAAGAGTACAGGAATCAGGAAGATACCAAAGAGAGTAGCGATGGTCATGCCACCTACTACGGCGTTACCCATAGATACACGCGCACCGGCGCCCGGGCCGGTAGCAATAGCCAGAGGCAGACAGCCTAAGATGAAGGCGAAGGATGTCATCAGAATAGGACGCAGACGGACATGAGCAGCCTCAACAGCCGCATGTACAACATCCATGCCCTGCTCCATATTCATCTTCGCATATTCGACAATCAGAATAGCATTCTTTGCTGCCAGACCAATCAGTGTAATCAGACCAATCTGCATATAAACGTCATTCTGCAGGCCACGTGCATACTGTACCAGGAAGCAGCCGAAAACTGCGGAAGGTACGGACAGCAGTACTGCCAGAGGAATTGTCCAGCTTTCATACAGAGCTGCCAGACAAAGGAATACGAAAATCAGAGAGATAATGAAAATCTGAGTGGAACGGCTGCCTGCTTCAATCTCATCAAGGCTCTGACCGGTCCATTCGTAAGTATAGGTATTAGGCAGAACCTGCTTAGCAACCTCTTCAATAGCAGCCATAGCCTGACCGGAGGAATAACCGCTGGCAGGGTCGCCGGAAATCTTAATCGCACTGGCACCGTTAAAGCGTGTCATAACAACAGAGCTGTTCTTAGGAGTAGGCTTTACAAGTGTATTCAGCGGAATAGACTTGCCGTCATTGCTGCGTACAAAGAAGTAACGCATATCCTCTACACCGGTACGATATTTTTCATCAGCCTGCATAACAACCTTCCAGGTACGGCCGAAGTTGTTGATATCATTGATTTCGTTACCGCCTAAGAACGCCTGCAATGCGGAATAAACAGTAGATACAGGAACGTTCAGGGATTGTGCCTTATCACGGTCAACCTCAAACTGATACATAGGAGTATTGGTGTTCAAGGTAGTGTACAGCATACCGATTTCCGGACGCTTGCGGCAAGCAGCCAAAAATTCATTAGCACGCTCACCCATAGTGTTAACGTCCTCACCGCCAAGGTTCATGAGATAAAGGCTCAGAGTACCGGTACTGGAAGCACCGGGCAGAGAAGGCGGCTGGAAGGCCATAACGGTTGCATCAGGAATCTTTGCGCCCATGCCGAAAATCATCGGAATAACATCCTGTACACTGTTGCTGCGCTTGCTGTAGTCCTCCATAGTAACTACTGCCAGACCGGCGTTAGCCTTCTGACCCATGGACAGGATATCAATACCGCTAACCTCCATAACGTTTTTAACGCCTGGGAGCTTTCTCATATTTTGTGCAAGGCCTGCCATAATCTGCTGCGTACGGTTACTGGAAGCACCCTCAGGCAAAGCGATGGATACAGCAGTCATGCCCTGATCCTCGTTCGGTACAAAGCCTGTCGGCGTTGCCTTGGCCAGGAAACCGATGCAGATAACAACAACAACAAGACAGGTCAGAATCAGTTTAGATTTACGGATGCAGCCTTCAACGTTTTTCACGTATTTAGCCAACGTTCTTGCAAACCAATCGTCAAATGCTTTTACAGCCTTGCCTATAAAGCCCTTCGGCGCCTCCTCCTTCTTGACCAGAATCAAGGAGCAGAGTGCAGGAGTCAGGGACAAAGCTACGATAGCAGAAAGCATCATGGATACAGAAATCGTAATCGCAAACTGCTTGTACAATTCACCGACAGTACCGCCAGTGAAGGCTACAGGAATAAATACCGCAGACAGTACGAAGGCAATAGCCACAACAGGGCCGGAAACCTCGTTCATAGCGCGGTAGGTTGCCTCCTTAGGAGACATACCATTTTCCTGAATATGATGTTCAACCGCTTCTACTACAACGATAGCGTCGTCGACAACAAGGCCGATAGCCAGAATCATTGCAAAAGCAGTAAGAGTGTTGATGGTAAAACCTAAGATTACAAAGGAAGCGAAGGTACCAACCAAGGATACCGGTACAGCCAGAATAGGAATCAAAGTTGCACGCCAGCTGCCAAGGAACATAAATACTACCAGAATAACCAGAATCAAGGCTTCAACAAATGTATGAGCAACCTTCTCCAGAGATTCGGTAATAAACTGGGTGTTATCCTGAATAACGACCAGCTTCATATCATCAGGGAAACGGCTTTCTGCGTCCTTTAATACCTCGCGGATATTCTTAACAGTTTCGATAGCATTCGCATCAGAGGTCAAGGATACCGGGAATACAACGGAATCGCCGCCGTTGAGCTTACTGGTAATAAGGTCATTACGCGGACCTTCCTTAATAGTTGCGATATCCTTCAGCTTCAGGTTATCGCCGTTGTTGGAACGGATAATTACGTTACCGAATTCCTCTGGCGTATTCAGACGACCTTGAGCACTTGCGGAATAGGTACGCTCCTGCTTGTCAACAGTAGGACGGTTACCGATAGAACCAACCGCAGCCTGTACGTTCTGCGTTTTGATAGCGTTGGAAACATCTGTTACCGTTACGCCCAGCTGCGCCATTTTTTCAGGATTCAGCCAGATGCGGACTGCATATTCCGGACCATATTCGCCAACGGTAGATACGCCCTTAACACGCTTTACTGCATCAAGGAAGTTTGCATCCGCATATGTTCTTAAGAACATAGCATCATAAGTATTTTTCGGAGAATAAAGACCAAAATACATAATGGTCTCGGCAGATTCCTTAGCAGTGGTTACACCGTAGCCGGAAACTTCGCTCGGCAGAGAGCTGGTTGCCTGAGATACACGGTTCTGCACCTCTACAGAAGCGATATCTGCGTTTTTCTCCAGGTTGAATTCAACATTGAGCTTGTATTCACCACTGGAGGTACTTACAGAGGACATATTCAGCATATTTTCTACGCCGCTGACCTTCTGCTCAATGGTTTGTGCTACAGCCTTTTCAACGATATCCGCACTCGCACCTACATAGTTGGTGTTTACGCTGATACGCGGTTTAGTAATGTTAGGATATTGGGCGATAGGCAGGCTGAAGCCGGCAATCGTACCCAATAAGGTAATAATAATCGCCAGTACTATCGCAAATACCGGGCGATCAATAAAGAAACGAGCCATCTAGCCAACCTCCTTATTGCTTCTTGCCGGCGGTAGCACTGTTGTCAACAGTAGTATCCAGATCAGCCTCAGTCATCGGCTGCGGGTTAACCTGAGCACCCTGTCTGATCTTGCCGGTGCCTTCGACTACGATTGTCTCATCGCCGGTCAGACCGCCTTCAACCATATAGAAACGGCCAACGGAAGGACCAAGAGTTACTTCCTTCATCGTTACCTTGTTGTCACTGCCAACAACATAAACAAATTTCTTATACATCAATTCAACAACTGCACGCATAGGAATCAAGAGAGCATCCTTTTTGGTGCCTGCTGTTGCCTGTACGTGAGCAAACATGCCCGGCAACAGACGATGTGCAGGATTTCTGAACAAAGCCTTGACTGTCATGGTACCGGTGTTGTCGTTGATACCACGGTTAACCTCTGCAACGGTGCCTTTTAAATCGTAGGTACTGCCATCGCTCAAAACAACAGTCAGGTTGTCAAGAGAAGCAGCGCCGCTGTTATCATGAGCACTGGAAAGCTTCAGATATTCCGGCTCAGCAATGCTGAACTGTACAAATACAGGGTCAGTGTTGCTGATTTTGGCCAGAGTAGTCTGACCTGCGGTTACATAGTTACCAACCTCCAGCGCGGTAGTATCAATGCGTCCGCTGAACGGAGCGGAAACGCTGGTATCGGTCATGTTAATCTGCGCATTTTCCAGAATTGCTTCCTGCGCATTTACAGAAGCCTGTGCCTGATCACGCTGCATAATAGCGTTATCCAGAACCTGCTTGGAAATTGCATTCTGTGCATACAAGGTGCTGTAACGCTCTGCATTCAGAGCTGCGTTAGCCAAAGCCGCACGGGCATTAGCCAAGCCTGCCTGCGCGTTGAGCACATTAGCCTGATATGTACGCTGGTCAATAGCATACAAGGTCTGGCCTGCACTTACATTGTCACCGCCCTTGAAATACTTGGCTGTAATCTGACCGCTTACCTGAGCCTTCAGCTCCATTTCCTGCTGAGCCTGCACAAAGCCTGTATAATCTCCTGCTGAGCCTGTACAAAGCCTGTATAATCATATACCAGAGGGGTGTCACGCTTAATAACCTTCATGGTTTTAACCAAAGCTGCCTTATTGCCGCCTTGCTGCTGTTTTTGACCACAGCCTGCAACGCTCAGTACAAAGGTTGCCGCCAGCGCCGCAGCCATTGCTTTTCTTGCACGGCCGGAGCGAATAAAACTTAACATAAAAAAACCTCCTTCACCTTCACTCTGAAACTACTCAATATATATAATAACCAATAAGACTGCTAACGTTTATGACTGTTAGCACCTTTACCTGAAAATATTCCTGCTCCAGTTTCAGAATACTACTATTATAATGGACATTTTTCAGAAATGCAAACTTCATTTAAACAAATTTCGCCGTTTTTTCTTGCATTTTCTTTAATTATCTTCTTCTCACAAATTTTGCTGACTGGTCAGTCAGTTTTTGCTGTTCAACAGTTCTTTTTTTAGCAAAAATTTATGCAGATTGCCCAAAGCAAAACCCGATACCTGATCCACGCCATCAATACGCTGCATCAAGAACAGATTATCTCCTTCAATATACCATTCATCCGGCAGTCTGTCCTTATATACAACCTTCTTATTGGTATTCAGCAGATTAATCAGCGGCAGCAAATCCTTATCCTTGACATTAAGCACTTCATCCAGTCTGATTTTTTCACCCGTCTTAGGATTTACGTTCAGCTGATGATGGATAAAGCTGTTTTTACCGCTAATCAGCTGTAGGCTCAGAATCTGTTCATCAGCACGCATCACCTTAAACGCCATATCTGCCTCACCCTTGTAAAAATGCTCCAGATATTCTTTGCACTCATCCTGCAGCAGCTTATTCATTTTATTTTGCAGCTCTACATCCTTACCGGCAAAAACCGGGAAGGTAGCTTCACCGCCGGGAACTACCATCTTACGCGCTAATATAGTACCGGCAGCAAAATCCTTGCCATCATTCACAGTATTATCCTTAGGCGTAGGCGCGAGCGTCATAATGGTCAGGGAAAACTGCTTCCATTCCTTAGTTTTCTTGTCCTGCTTCCAGATAGCGCCCACATCTGCCAGAGGCTGCTTTTTCTGCACCAGCTGCTGACAGCCCAATAATTCATCTGCACCGTCATTATCTACATCATGTGCCACCAGCGAATGCAAACCGCCATACTCCAGCTTGCCGTCTTCAACCTCACTGCCTGCTGCCGGTGTTAAAACCGATTTATTGCCGTCGATTAAAGTTACATGCATTTTACCATCCTTGGCAAAGGCTTGCGTCACCAGTCCCATGCTTTCGGCAGCACCAAAGACCTCACGCACATTTTTCTTATTGGCAAAGGAAAGTACACGGTATTCACTTGGCGCATGCCAATCTCCCTGAGCAGCACTCACCAGCAGCTGCTGTCTGGCGCTTTTGCCCACCCACAGCTTAATAGGCTGCAGCTGGCAATTATATCCGCCCTTAATAGAAGGTGCATGAGCCGTCAAAAGCTTCTTGTCCTTATCCTTAATCATAATAAGCAGATCATTGGCGTAGCCGTTAGGCAGCCTATCACCCCACAGCTCGGCGGTAACAGTCTGTTCCGCTGCCAGCTGCAGCGGCACCTGCGCCAACAGCGTGTCAGCGGCTGCAGCAATAGTGCTGCAGAAAAGTACGCTGCTGCAGGCCAGGCCTTGCACCATCCATTTTATCTTCACGTCTTCACGTCCTTTCTTCAAACGTACTATTATATTATAGCATTTTTTTGTTATAAGTAGCTGTTAAAACACAGATTTTTTACATAAAGGTACCACAAACATCGGCAAATTCTGTTGCATTTCGTACAAAAAGGCTTTTTCTTATTTCTCAAAACGATTTTTTCATTAATATTACTGCTTTTTATTGTTAAATAGTGTAGAATAAAAGCGGTATTTTATGATTTTTTGGGAGAAGGGAAGGATTTATTAATGAAGAAACTTGTTGCTCTTCTGCTCAGCCTTTGCCTATTAGTATTAGCTGCAGGCTGTGGCGGTAACGATTCAAAAAAAGACACACCCAAAGAAAAGACTAAGGTAAGCCTTGGCATGCTGCGCCTGACAAGCAGCGCCCCTTTATTTATCGCTATGGATAAGGGCTTCTTTGCTGAAGAAGGTATTGAAATCGAACCACAATGGTTTGATGCCGCTCATCCGATTGCCGTATCCACTGCTTCCTCTAAGGTTGATGTCGGCGCTACCGGCATTACGGCCAGCCTCTATAACATGGCAGCCAACGGACAAAAGCTGGGCATTGTTGCAGATAAAGGCCGTGAACAAAAGGGCTATTCCTCTTCTGCACTGCTTGTGACCACCGACAACTACAACGCCGGCGTAAAAAGCCTTAAGGATTTGAAGGGCAAGCGTATCGGTATTACGCAAAAGGGTTCTACCTTCCATTATATGCTTGGCAGAATGCTGGAAACCCAGGGCATGAGCCTCAATGATGTGGAAATTGTTCCCCTGAGCAAGCTCAGTGCTGTTATGGCTGCTTTGGAAAGCAAGCAGATTGATGGCTGCATCTTAAACGAGCCTAACATCACCAAGGTGCAAAAAGCAGGCTACGGCAAACTGGTCGTACAGGTTGGCGACGTTATTCCTTATCAGACCTCTGCTATTTTCTACTCACCTGACTTTATGAAGAATAAGGATGCGGCTGTACGCTTCATGCGTGCTTACAACAAGGCCTGCAACTATTACTACGAAGCAGCAGTAGAAAAGAAAGATGCCAAAAAGCTGGAAGAGGTTGTTAATATTGTAGCCAAATACGTTAAGGCTCCGGCTGAAGACATTAAAGCCGGCCTGCCCTATATTGATAAGGACGGCAAGCTGCTCGTCAGCGATATCGCAACCCAGATTAAATGGTACACTGACAACAAGATGATTTCCGGCACACTGGATGCGAAAGATGTTGCCAACACCAGCTTTCTGGATGAAGCAATGAAGAAATAAACTATTGTATTAAAGCAAGACTGGCGTAAATGTAACAGCTGCAAAATGCGTTGACGATGCTTTAGCACCAAAACGCTGCGACTGATATATTAGCGCCAGTCTTTTTGGAGGATGGTAGAAAATGAAATTAGAAATCGCAAATATCTGCAAGGATTTCACCACCACCAGCGGTAAGCTGCTTCCTGTTTTGCAGGATATTAACCTCAGCATTAATAAGGAAGAATTTGTAGCATTGGTAGGACCGTCCGGCTGTGGTAAATCAACCTTGCTCAATATAACTGCCGGGCTTTTGGAGCCCACAAGCGGTAACGTAAAATTTACTGATGTCGCCGCAGGCTATGAGCCTCGTATGAGCATCGTCTTTCAGGAAACAGGCCTCTTCCCCTGGCGTAATGTGCATGATAATATTGCCTTCGGTTTGGAAACAGCAGGCATGAAAGCAGATGAAAAGGAAGCACGCATTAAGCATTACATTGAGCTTGTAGGCTTAAAGGGCTTTGAAAAATCCTTCCCGCACCAATTAAGCGGCGGTATGCGTCAGCGCGTTGGCATTGCCCGTGCTTTAGCTATCGAGCCTGACCTGCTGCTGATGGATGAGCCGTTTTCTGCCTTGGATGCGCAAACACGCACCATCATGCAGGAGGAGCTGGTAACGCTGTGGGAAAAGACGCGTCTGACCACGCTATATGTTACACATAATATTCAGGAGGCAGTAATGCTTGCTGACAGAGTTGTACTGCTTTCGCGTCGCCCCGGAAAGGTCAGCAAAATACTGCAGATTACCATTCCGCGTGCCGACCGTGCTAAGCCTGAGCACACAGACGAAATTGCGGAATTTGTCCGTATCATTTGGGAGCATATCAGCAAGGATGCGCGTGCTGCCTTAATGGAGGTGGAAGCCAATGCCTGAAAAGAAAACTGCTGCTGACGCAGCTAACGAATATATCGTGCGCAACCGTATGACGCATTGGCAAAAGACCTATCCGCATTGGGTAAGCGTTGCTTCTATCATCATCCTGCTGCTCTTTTGGGAGGCTATCTGCCGCTGCGGCCTGGTTTCTTCTTTGTTTTTGCCGGCACCGAGCCAGATTATCAGCGCCCTGCTTACCATGCTTGCTGACGGCGAAATAGGCGTAAGCCTGGCAGCCAGCATGTACCGTATCTTAATCGGTTTTGCTGTCGGCAGCCTTATCGGCCTTGCAGTCGGTCTTGTTACCGGTACCTCGGCACTGGCAGATAAAATCGGTAATCCTGTTGTCAACGCTCTTTATCCTATCCCTAAAATCGCTTTGCTGCCGTTGTTTATTCTTTGGCTGGGAATTGGCGAGCTGTCGAAGGTAACGATTATTGCTCTCGGCGTCTTCTTTCCGGTAGCAATGAACACCTACAGCGGTGTCAAAAATGTTGATACACTGCTTATCAAGGTTGCAGTCAGCTTTAACGCCAGCTGGTGGAAAACGATGAAAAGTGTTGTTCTGCCTAACGCCTTACCTATGATTTTCGCAGGTCTGCGCCTTGCCGCCGGCACATCTCTGCTGCTGCTGGTAGCAGCAGAAATGATTGCCGCTCAGGTCGGCATAGGCGCCCTCATCCTGCATTACGGCGATTTGATGATTACCGACCGCTTGATGGCCGGAGTTATTGTATTATCCTTGCTCGGCCTGCTCTTTAACCTGTTCCTGCAATGGTTGGAGCGAAAGACTATCCCCTGGAAGAACTGAGAAAAGCACAAAAGCACTGTCTGCTCACTGATATTCTTATATCAGATAGAGCTGACAGTGCTTTTTCTTTTTCTGCTAAAATCTTACTACAGCTTCTTAAAATACTGTTACGCTTATACACAAATACTGCTTTCTGCCGAGCTATTACTGCAGGCTTGCCGAAGCCTCTTTTAAAACTGCTGTCACAGTCTCCGGCGGCAGCTCGCCTATCTTCTTGATCAGTTCAGGCTGCTTGGGATGTTCGGCAATAACCTTCTCCATCAACACCATGTCCAGCCAATGGCCGTGCTTGAAGCCTGTATTATTGAAGGTACCAATAATTTTATAGCCACACGCCTCATGCATTTTGACGCTGTGCTCATTGCTGGCAGTAATGCAGGCATAGGTCACAACTATTCCCTGCAGGCGCAGTAAAGCTTCCAGCGCCGTGTACATCACCTTGCCCAATCCGTGTCCCTGACCCTCAGGTGCCAGATAAATCGTTACCGCGGCACCCCACTGATAGGCAGCACGCTGCATATAAGGATGGGCATAAACATAACCCAACAGTCTGCCATCATGCTCACAAACTATATAAGGATAGTGCGCAGAAATATTTTTGATTCGCTCTGTAAATTCTTCTATAGACGGCTCCTCATATTCAAATGACACATCGCTGAGCGTCCTGTCATTGCTAATAACAAAGGGCGCGTAAATTTCCAGCAGCTTTTCTGCATCGTCAGGCTTCGCAAGGCGAAGCGTATACTTCATCGACATTTTATCGCTCCACCTTTACTTCAAACATTCTGCTCCACGGCAGCGTAAATTTATATTCTTCGGCAGTGTTGCCCATATACGGCTTGCTTACCTTGTTGATTTCCCGAGTAATATATGCTTCCGCCGCAGTACGCTGCTCCTCATTCAGTCCGCTGTTGGGCCAATAGTTAGGCCAGATAAGCTGCTGATAGGTTTGCATGCGCACATTCGCCTGATATGCCCAATCATCAAGATAACGCACATTAAGCAGATTTTCTCTTGCTTCCGGCGTTAACTGCTTATACAGCAGTCCCTGCGCCAGAGCAAAGCCCAAGCTGTTGCCCGCGGTATTCCAACCGCCGTAGGATGCCAGTCTGTAGGCAAGCTGTTTGTCAAACAAGGTTTTTACCAAAGCATTGTCCGCACCATTACCAAAGCGGATATCTGCCACAGTCACAGGATGATTATGCTTAAGAATGCGTTCAACCTTATTGACGAAATTTACGGTAGCAGGCAATGCCTTATAGCTGTTGCTTGCATCGGATGCCTCATGCGTCACACCATCGGCAGGAGTGTTGACTGCCAAAACCAAATCCGCATTTTTGCGCGAATATACTGGGAAGGCACCTGCCGCGTAGATATGCTGCTTAGCGCTCACGGCCACAGTATCATCCTCGTAGGTAGGCACAGTTTTACCGCCCTTGCCTGCAGCATAGGTTACATTTACCAAAGGCAGCTCATACTGCAGACGGTTGGCAGCACGGCTCAACAGCAGCAGGCCAAGCTGATCTGCGCCGGCGAAGAAACGGATTTTCTCCTTCGGCAGCTCATTTACCAGAATATCCATCTCGCGTGCTTCCCTATGTGCCTGAGAATAGGCAGCGGTATCGTCACGGCCGATAAGCATATAATCAAAATCGCCGCTTTCCACACCATGCAGCAAAAGCTCCGTAGCGCGGATATTGTTGCTGCGGCGTGTAAACATATCAGTCAGTATTTCCCGGGGAATGCTGCTGCGCAGCTCCGCCAGCTCCTTTACCTCTTTACGCTTAATCTGCTTAAGCTCCAGCTTGTCCTCCAGCTCTCCCAAACGGAAAATCTTAGGACCCCATTCCTTATAATATGCAGGCTCTGTCGGCGCACTGCTGGCCTTAGGCGAACGCATAATAGTAGTAAATACATAAACCTTCTGTCCGCCGTGCTGCTTTTTCAGCTCTACCAAGCGTTCCGCACGCTGCTGCAGAAGCTCCGGTGAAATTTCATGCGTGCGCGACGCTACCAGCCCGCCATAAAGCAAAGCATCGGAAGAAGCAACAATGGCTACCGATTCACCGGCCTTAGCCTCCAGCCAGTTAAAAAGCTTTTCCGGCTGCCCTGCTGACTGAGCACCGGCAATATATTCGGCCGGCGGCAGCTGTACATCCCAGCCTGCAGCCTGCATCGTCTGCACTGTGTAATCAAGGCACACCGGTCTGTTGTCCATGGGTATATATAACAGAGTGCCCTTAGCGGCAAATGCTGTATGAGTAGTCAACAGTAAAGCGCAAAGCAAAACACTTCGCAAAACCTTCATCATTTTTATCACTACCTTTAACTCTTTCTAAGCAGAGATATTCCTCGCCTTAATAGAATTTCTACAGCAATAAATAAAATTCCTGCGTCGACTTATAATTTCTTCTCGCATCTCTCGGTTATGATAAAAGCTCATCGCAAAACAAAAGCTCCCTGTTTCAAGGTACACCTTGAAACAGAGAGCAAAGCTACGTTATAAAATTAGCTTAAGCGTTAGCAAATCTGCTTAAGAAATCCTGAGTACGTTTATTCTTCGGATGCGCAAACAGCTCCTGCGGCTCGCCTTCCTCAGCAATTACGCCCTGGTCGATAAAGATAACACGGTTAGAAACGTCACGGGCAAAAGCCATCTCATGCGTTACGATAACCATCGTCAGGCCTTCCTTAGCCAGGTCGCGGATAACGCGCAGAACCTCGCCAACCATTTCCGGGTCCAATGCGCTTGTCGGCTCGTCCATCAAAAGAACCTCCGGCTCCAGTGCCAGCGCACGTGCGATTGCTACACGCTGCTTCTGACCGCCGCTCAGCTGGTGCGGTTTGGCATTTACATAAGTATCCATACCAACATGCTTCAGATATTTCAGCGCAGTTGTGCGAGCTTCCTCCTTGCTTTTGCCAAGGACCTTAACCTGACCGACCATGCAGTTTTCCAAAACAGTCATATTGTTAAACAGGTTGAAGGATTGGAATACCATACCTACCTTTGTACGATACATAGTGAGCTTTTTGAAAGCTTCATTTACATCCGTACCACGGTAATCAATAGTGCCGGCAGTCGGATGCTCCAAATAGTTCACGCAGCGGATAAGCGTAGACTTGCCGCTGCCGGAAGGACCGATGATGCAGACAACATCACCGCGACGGACATCAAAGCTGATGCCCTTTAAAATTTCGCGCTCGCCAAAGCTTTTCTTTAAATCATGGACTGATAACAAAAGTTCCTTTTCCATAGCTTAGTACCGTCCTTTCGGCTTCTTAGTAGGCAGAGGGATATCACCGCAAGGATCCATCATCGGGTCATAGGTAACCAGCTGATAATCCTTCGGGCCATCCATCTTGCTTTCCAACCAGCGCAGCAGGCGGGAAGCGGTAAAGGTCATAATAAAATAAATTACGCAGGTAATGAAGAAAATTTCAAAGTATTTGTAGTACACGCCTGCAGCAGACTTGGAAGCAAAATACAGCTCTGTTACGGAGATAACGTTCAATACAGAGGTATCCTTGATATTGATAATCAGGTTGTTGCCCAGCTGCGGCATAACGTTGCGCAGAGCCTGCGGCAGAATAACGCAGCGCATGGTCTGGATATGATCCATACCGATAGCAATTGCTGCTTCCTTTTGTCCCGGGTCAACAGATTCAATACCGCCACGCACAGTTTCTGCCATGTATGCACCGGTATTGATAGAAACAACCAAAAAGCCTGCAAACAGCGGTGACATATCGATATCAAACAGGCTCATTGCACCGTAATAAACAACCATAGCCTGTACAATCATAGGTGTACCGCGAAATACCTCTACGTAAGCGTCTAATAAGCGCTGCACGCAGCGCACCAAAGTTCTCTTAACCTTGCTGTCATTATCCTCCAAAGGAATTGTTTGGATAACACCAACAATAAGGCCGATAATACAGCCGATAAATGTGCCTACTACTGCCAGCAGCAGAGTAACGACCGCGCCCTTCAGCAGAACAGA
>NZ_FR892764.1:0-7389 GCF_000434895.1 Phascolarctobacterium succinatutens CAG:287 | reverse complement strand
CTTCAGCAGGACAGAGCCATATTGCTGCAGCAGGTAAACTACCCAGCCAAAAAATGTTTCCGGCATTACATACACCACCTTAATTTAATACAAAAAGGGCGACAACCGCCGCCCCTTGCAAATGGCGTAACTCGTTATTGCAACGCAGCTATTCCATTCTTATACAGCTTATTTTGCCAAAGGCTGTTTCTTAATAGCTTCATCCATAATCTTATTGAAGTCAGCCTCGGTCATACCGCCCAGAACCTTGTTCATAGCGTCTGCCAGTTCCTTGTTGCCTTTTTTAATAGCAATGCCGATTTCAACATCTTCTTTAGAAGTTTTGAAGCCTTGACCTTCAGGGAAGGTTACCATGGTCAGATCAGGGTTAGCAAAAGCAGCAGCCTTAGCAGTCGGGATATCGGTTACAATCAGGTTGCATTTGCCGGATTTCAGCGCAACAATCATGCCGGGAACGTTGTCGATAGCAGGCAGCTTTTTAACGTCCGGAACCTGGTCAATCTGGTCATACCAGATGGTATTCAGCTGAGAGGTAGCAATAGAGCCTTTGAGGTCGGCAACGCTCTTAGCCTGAGCTTGCGGAGAATCCTTTTTAACCAGTGCTACTACAGTTGCATAGTAGTAAGGTTTGGTGAAGTCAACAGATTCTTTACGTTTAGAGGTAATGGACATGCCGGCAATAGCAGCATCAATCTTGCCGCTTACTACAGCAGGAGCAAGGCCATCCCATTCGATTTTGTGGATTTCCAGGTCAGCGCCCATGGAATCAGCTAATTTCTTAGCAATCATAACGTCATAACCGTAAGCATATTCGTTAGAGCCGGCGATTTTAACAGCGCCGCCGTCAGCAGACGGTTGGGACCAGTTGTACGGAGCGTATGCACATTCCATACCAACCTTCAATACCTTTTTGCCGCTGTCAGCCTTTTTATCGCCACCGCCACAGCCGGCGGTAACAGCCATTGCAACAACCATAGCGCCGCACAGAGCAGCTTTTAAAAATTTCTTCAAGTTCATCAAGAACACACCTTTCATTGTGAAATTATCTATTAAACTATGTAATACTTTACTATATTGCTGTCAAAAAAGCAAGCTTTACAGCAAAGATATAATGTATACATAAGCCTTGTACATGAAAGCCGTACTATCTCCCTCAAGACACAGTACGGCTTGAAATACTTAAGCTTATTTTTTCAGTCCGTTAATAATACGTTCCATAGCTTCGATGGTATTTTCACGGCTGCCGAAAGCAGTCAGGCGGAAGAAGCCTTCGCCCATTTTGCCGAATCCTGCGCCAGGAGTACCTACAACCTGCAGTTTTTCCAGCAGGAAGTCAAAGAATTCCCAAGAGCTCATGCCGTTCGGGCATTGCAGCCAGATGTACGGAGAATGTACGCCGCCATAATATTTAATGCCAACCTTATCAAAGCCTTCCATGATAATACGTGCATTTTCCTGATAGTAAGCAATGCTTTCGCGGCATTGTTTAATGCCTTCTTCGCTGAATACAGCCTCTGCACCGCGTTGGATAATGTAAGGAACACCGTTGAATTTAGTAGTCTGGCGACGCAGCCACATTTTGTTCAGTTCCATTTCCTTGCCGCTTTCGGTTTTACGAACCAGTGCATGCGGAACAACGGTATAACCGCAACGGGTACCGGTAAAGCCGGCAGTCTTGGACAGAGAGCACAGCTCAATAGCGCATTTTTTAGCATCTTCGATAACGAAAATGCTGCGCGGAATTGCCGGATCGGTTACATATGCTTCATAAGCAGCATCGTACAAAATAACAGCATCGTTTTTCAGTGCATAAGCAACCCACTCTTCCAACTGCTCTTTGTTATAAGCAGAGCCGGTCGGGTTGTTAGGAGAGCACAGATAAATTACATCAGCCTTTACATTTTCGTCCGGCATCGGCAGGAAATCATTTTCCGGCTTGCCTTCCATATAAATAATGTGACGGCCGCACATAATGTTGGTATCCAGATATACAGGGTATACCGGATCAGGAATCAGGATAGTGTTTGCATTGCTGAAAATATCGGTGATATTAGCGCAATCGCTCTTTGCACCGTCGCTGATGAAAATTTCATCGCTTTTCAGGGTAACACCGAAGGAAGCATAATATTTTACCAGTGCTGCATGCAGGAAATCATAGCCCTGCTCAGGACCATAGCCACGGAAAGTTTCCTGTACGCCCATTTCTGCTACAGCCTTCGCCATTGCATCAACAACACATTTTGCCAGCGGCAGGGTAACGTCACCAATGCCCAGGCGGATAATCTTTTTATCCGGATGTGCCTCAGCATATGCGCTTACCTTGTGCGCAATATCAGCAAAAAGAAAGCTTTCTTTTAAATTACAATAGTTTTCGTTTACAAATGCCATTGAAAAACCCCCATTATTAAAATCATTTTAAATTTATAGCAAACGCCTGAAAAATTACTAGCTGCAAGCATTGCGATACCTGCAGCCAGTAGTTCAAGCAATTTGTTTACTCGTTGATAACGCTCTCAGGAATATCAATTACGCCGTCAAATACTGCGACTGCGTTACCCTCCAGGGTAACATGGTCATTCAGCTCATGCGTAACCTTGAGCAGACCGCCTTTGCAATGTACATTGAGCGGTTCGCCCTTCTTGCCTGCTTTATTCAGCATAATGCAGGCTACGGTAACAGCGCTCGCACCAGTGCCACAGGCCCAGGTTTCGCCGCTACCACGCTCCCAAACGCGGAACTTGACAGTGTTCTTGTCCAGAACCTGTACAAACTCAGTGTTCACGCCTTCCGGGAACAGCTTATGATGTTCAAATTGCGGTCCCAGCTCCTCCAGGTTAAGGCTGTCCACATCATCCACAAAGGTAACAAAATGCGGATTGCCCATAGAAATTGCCGTACCGTTATAGAAAACCTTTTCTTTGGTTACATCGTCATGATTATCATTCAAAACAATTGCCTGGTCGACAAAAATATAATGGTCGCAGTTCATCGGAATTTCGGTAGCACGGAAAACAGGCTTGCCCATATCCACCTTCGCACCTACAACCTCGCCGTTTTCGACAACCATTTCAATTTCCTTAACACCGGAAAGAGTTTCCAGTGTAATAGTAGTTTTATCTGTCAGACCTTTGTCATGCACAAATTTAGCTACGCAGCGCACGCCGTTACCGCACATCTTGCCTTCGCTGCGGTCAGCGTTGAACATACGCATTTTGAAATCAGCAACGTCAGATTTGCACACGCAGATAAGACCGTCACTGCCAATACCAAAGCGTCTATGACTTACATATTCGGAAATAGCGCCCGGATTCGGCAGCATCTCCTTGGTGCAGTCTACATAGACATAATCATTACCAGCACCATGCATTTTTGTAAATTCTATTTTCATGGCCCTTCCTCCTTTGAATCCTCTTTACTCATTATAACAAAAATATACTGAAATTCCAACCGGATAAACAATAAAGTTAGCATTAGCGCACAAAAAAGCCGGCACATTTGCGTACCGGCATATTACAATGAGCAGTATTTCTTTTTTTATCAGCAATATATTCACTTACAACAGCATTTTACAGCAAAAATTGCACCTTAAATTATTTATGCAAATCTTTTAGACGGTCTGCACCACATCAGCGCAGCAAAAATCAGCACAGCGGTCACACCCATGCTTACAGGATAAACATACATTAAGGTACGGAAATCATGATACACAGGGAAAACAAAGGCAACCCACAGGAAGCGTACACCGCAGACACCTAAAATCGTCAGCAGTGACGGTAAAAACGATATGCCGAAGCCACGCAGATAACCGGACATAACATCATACGAAAGGCTGAAAATGTAGGCACAGAATACAATAGAAGCCCTGATATAACCAAGCCTGATAACCTCGCTGTCGTCGTTGATGAGCGCAATAAGCCTGTCACCGAAGAGAAATACGATAAGCATACAAAAACCCGTACAGATAACATCCTCCAGCAGGCATAAGCGTAAAATCTTGCGACAACGTGCCAGCTGTCTGGCGCCATAATTCTGCCCGACAAAGGTTGTGCACGCCTGTGTAAAGGAGCTGAAGATACTGAACGCTACCATCTCCAGAATCAGTGAAGCACTGGAGGCAGCAATGACCTCTGTTCCCAGGCTGTTGATAGCCCCCTGAATAACAACATTCGCCAAGCTGAAAACTGCGCCTTGGATGCCTGCAGGCAAGCCGATGCTTACAATTTCTTTCAGCGTAGGCATATCAATATGTAGTCTACTCCATTCCAGCTTGATTATAGAATCCGTCTTCAATAACAAGCGAAGCAGAATCAAAGCAGAAACCGCGTTAGCCAACACTGTAGCAATCGCTACACCGGCAACATCCAGCTTGCATACGCAGACAAAGAATAAATCCAGCACAATATTAACCAGGCTGGCTGCAATAAGCGCCATCAACGGTTTTTGCGTTTCACCGATACTGCGGAAAATAGCCGCTTCAAAATTGTACAGCAAAATAATCGGCATACCTAAAAAATATATTCTGAGGTACATCACAGCTGAAGGTAAAACTTCTGCCGGAATTTCCAGCAAACCTAAAATCGGCACAACAGCAAACTGTGCAAAAATAGCAACCGCAATACCGATAATCAGCGAAAGCAGTACAGCAGTATGCACCGCCTTCTTTACGCCTTCCGTATCACGTCTGCCTATAGACTGCGCAATAACAACATTAGAGCCCAAAGCCAGGCCCAAGAACAGAAAAATAATCATACCGATAATCGGCAAATCTGTTCCTACGGCAGCCATTGCCGCTGTTCTGTCACCATTAGCAAAGTTGCCGGCAATTACTACGTCTGTAGCAGTAAAAAACTGCTCTAAGATAGCTGTTGCAGCTACCGGCATAGAAAATTTAAATATTTTATCCCATAAGGAACCATTAAGCATGTCCATGCTTGTCCGCATATCTTCAATACCTTCTCTTTCTTTTAGCTAGTGATAGATATTATAATACTAAATTTAGGCAATAGCAAATTGATATTTTCTCTGCCCGGTTATAGTTATAAGGCATAATATAACGCTTATGATAAGCAATGCTTAACATACAAAAAGCCGATACATTTCTGTATCAGCTTTTCGTTCATAAAATATTTTGTTTAAGCAGCCTGTTTACGCATATAAGTACGCATAACCAGCAATGTTACAAATAATAAGCACAGCGTAATCGGCAAAGCAATCAACGCCAAGGAGCTTTCCGTAAAGTACGCAATACCGCCGGCAATCAGATAGCCGGCAACAGATACAGAAGCTGCAGTCAATGCATAGGGCAGTTGGGTAGAAACGTGGTTAACGTGGTCGGAATGCGCACCTGCGGATGCCATAATCGTTGTATCGCTGATAGGCGAGCAATGGTCACCGCATACCGCGCCGCTCAGGCAGGCAGCAATAGAGATAATAAGCATTTCATAGGTATCACCAGAGCCGAAAACGTTGCAAACAACAGGAATCAGAATAGAGAAGGTGCCCCAGCTTGTACCGGTAGAGAACGCAAGGAACATAGCAACAACAAATATAATTGTCGGCAGGAACATTTTCAGGATACCTGCGGAGTTTGCAACAAGATCATGCACATAGAACTTTGCACCCAAAAGACCGGTCATACCGGACAGAGTCCAAGCCATGGTCAGAATCATAATCGGCGCAACCATTGCTCTGAAGCCTGCAGGAATACACTCAGTAAATTCCTTAAAGGTCATTACGTTGCGTACCATGTAGAAGCAGAAGGTAAAGAAGAAGGTTGCTATGCTGCCGAGTACCAGGCCTTTAGGAGCATCAGCACCTGCAAAGGCATCAACAAAGCTTTCACCAGTGAAGAAGCCACCGCTATAAATCATACCGATAATGCAGCAGATAATAAGTACAATTACAGGCAGTACAAGGTCAATAACCGCACCGTTAGGCTTATCGGTATTGTCATCATCATCACCATACGGACGAGCAGCAGTAGTAAACAGGTCACCCTTATTTGCGTTATCCTCATGAACCTTCATGCTGCCGAAATCAAATTTCATGATGGTCAAAAGAAGCATCATAGCTAAGGTAGTAATTGCGTAAAAGTTATAAGGAATAGTCTGCAGGAACATGTTAAAGCCGTTAATATCAGAGCCTTTAGGTACTGATGAGGTTACAGCTGCAGCCCAGCTGGAAACCGGCGCAATAATACAAATCGGTGCAGCAGTTGCGTCAATAAGATATGCCAGCTTTGCACGGCTAACCTGATGTCTGTCGGTAACAGGACGCATTACGGAACCAACAGTCAGACAGTTGAAATAGTCATCGACAAAAATAAGTACACCCAGTGCAATAGTAGCGAGCTGCGCACCAACGCGAGTCTTGATATTTTTAGAAGCCCACTGACCGAAAGCAGCACTACCGCCAACCTTGTTCATAAGAGCTACCATGATACCAAGAATAACCAAAAATACCATAATACCAACGTTACCGCTATCCGACAGCTTGGTAATCATGCCGCCGTTTTCATTGTAAAGCATAGTATTTAAACCAAGCTCAAGATTACCGTTGGAATATAACAGTGCACCGATTGCGATACCTACGAACAAAGAAGAATATACTTCCTTAGTAATCAAGGCCAAAGCAATTGCGATAACCGGAGGCAGCAAAGCGCCGATAGTCGAATATACGGCAGGCTTATAGGTTTCAGGATCAACAGTGTTAGGATGCTGTCCGCTTATATAAAATAGGCCAGCCATGATAACAAGCAGTATCGCCAAAAATAAGTAATTGTTTTTTCTCATCTAATTAATCACTCCATAATTTTTTTCTAAAAAGTCCGAAAAAATTATATCATGATTACGTAACTAAAAGCAAGTGTATTATAAAAAATCGCTGACAAATTGTTGAAAATTATACATTGTTGTGTAAATAAGTGCAAAACAAGGCACTTTAACACTGGTTTATATTGCTTTAATGTCTATTCACAGTTGACAAATTTCGAGGCTTATAGAGCAGACGCATATATTCTTTATTCGCGCATCCAAGAAGCGAGTCTGCAGAACAACGCTGATTGATAAGAAGGCAAGTAAATTGAGCGAGGGATATATCGTGCAAGGAATAGCAATTTTAGCAAATGAGCATCTGGTACCATAGAAACAAGGGGACGTAACAAAATGTTACCGTCTGACAAATTTTACCGCAGTTTCGTTCTGGTTCCATGCGAAATTTGCGTTGTGCCCTACAGGCACGGGAAAATTGCTGCTGACTGGAACGATATAACTCTCGCGAACAGAGAAAGTACGGGAGTAAGTCTAGATATAGTCTGCAGCTATCTATCCTCAGTCGCACATAACACTCAAATAAACTGAGCGAGGGATATATCGTGCAAGGAATAGCAAT
>NZ_FR892763.1 GCF_000434895.1 Phascolarctobacterium succinatutens CAG:287 | reverse complement strand
TCCACAACCCGGATGAAGAAAACGGATACCTAAGCAACTGGTATGCTGCTGGATTTACGTATAAAGAAGTGTATTTTACCTCTATGGAGCAGTATATGATGTACCAAAAGGCGGTTTATTTCGGTGATGAAGCTATTGCTGACAAGATACTTCATACCGAAGATGTTGCTGCTATAAAAGAACTTGGGCGTTGCGTATCTGGCTATGATGAAAGCTACTGGAACGGAATCCGTCAAATTGTAGTTTTTGAGGGACTTTATGCTAAATTTTCTCAGAACGAAGAGCTAAAGGTACTGCTGAAAAGCACGGAACAGGCTGTCCTTGCAGAATGTGCCGTAAAAGACAGAATTTGGGGTATTGGACTGTCTATGAAAAACCCTGACAGGTTTGACAGAACTAAGTGGAAAGGAAAAAATCTGTTGGGATATTCTTTAATGATGGTGCGCGAGAAGCTATAATCTATTTACTTTGACGTGTGAAAGCTAAATTTTTGGTAGATTGCAAGTGGAAATTGAACAAGATTTATCATGCAACTAAATC
>NZ_FR892762.1 GCF_000434895.1 Phascolarctobacterium succinatutens CAG:287 | reverse complement strand
ATCGCGTCGACTTGTATATAATACCATGTGACCTGCATTATGTCAACACCTTTTTTGTTGCTTTTTTAACATTTTTTCGCGAAACACTAGGATTCGTGGAAAAACAACTATGCTTGGTTATCGCCTTTTTCGGCATCAAAATTTCTTGAAAAAAGTTCAAAAAAAGTTAGATTTTCTACCGAAAAACGGCAAATTCTGCGTAAAAAAATCACTTTCTCCCGAAAAATTTTCGAGATTTTTTTCTTTCTCAGCAGCAAATTTCCTGCTTGTTTTTTTCCGGCATTTTTCACTATTATCGACGAGAACGTAAAAATGCGCTCTGCTTTCGCAGAGCGCACTAGTAAAAAGCTATTATTTTTCGTAAGTGAAATTGTTGATATGCGGACGCAGGTCCTCGCCTTCCTGTGCTTCAGCAGACAAAAGAGCCTGAACAATGATAGCATTCTCCAGACGTTTCTTTTGCAGACGACAGCCATACTCATACGGCTTGGTAATATCGCCGTTAATTAAATCCGCATTGGCGTGGCAGCCACCGCTACAGAAGAAGCGTGCCCAGCATTTGCTGCACTCCGGCTTAGTAAGAACATGGGTATGACGGAACTTCTGCACCATCTCAGGTGTAACAATACCGGTATCCAAGGTACCCATCTTATATTGTTCGCGGCCTACAAACTGATGGCACGGGTAAATATCGCCATCAGCAGTAATGCAATAGTATTCATGACCGGCGCCGCAGCCTGCCAAGCGCTTAGCTACGCACGGACCGTTATCAAGTGCTACATTGAAATGGAAGAAGTCAAAGGGATTGCCTTCACGACGACGCTCCAGATATGCACGCGCCAGCTTATCGTATTCATCGAAAATTACCGGCAGATCTTCCTCGGTCAATACCCAGGGTTCATCAATGCCTACTACGGGTTCTACGGAAATTTCCTTGCCAACCTTAGTCATATCCAGCACATCCTCACAGAAATGGGTGCTGAAATGGGTATAGGTTCCGCGCAGATAGTAGTTTTTGCCCTCACGGCTGTCAATTACCTTCTTAAAGCCGCGTACAGCTGCATCATAGCTGCCGGCTTTATTCGGGAACGGACGCATAGCGTCATGAGTTTCCTTCTTGCCATCCAGGCTCAGAACCAGCATAACACGGTTATCGTTGAGGAATTTGATATTATCATCATTCAAAAGAGTACCGTTGGTTGTCAAAGTCAGTTTAATATTCTTGCCGGTTTCTTTTTCGCGACGGCGTACATATTCGGTAATATGAACAACAACCGGCCAGTTCATCAGCGGTTCACCGCCAAACATATCCAGCTCCAGGTTATGGCGCTTCTTGCTGCCTTCAATAGCAAACTCGATAGCCTTTTCCGCAGTTTCCTTGCTCATGAGCTGACGGCAGCCACCAAAGGAACCTGTGTCGGCAAAGCAGTAACCGCAGCGCAGATTGCAGTCATGGGTTACAAGCAGGCACAGGGATTTGACAATCGGCTTTTCTGCAAAAGTCGGCGGTACATCAAAGGAAGGGCTGAAAAGCAGACCTTGATCCTGCAGGCCGTGCATTTCTTCCAATGCATCGCGCAAATCCTCTTCGCTGTATTTATCCTTCAAAGCAGCCATAGCCTCAGCATCGTTGCTGCCATCATAATAATCGAGTAAATCGTAAATAACATCGTCTACAAGATGAACGGCACCGCTGTTGATATCCAGCACAGCCATATTATCATCAAGACGCATTTTATGTATCAGCATGTATTCCAACCTTTCTTTTTGCATAGATAGTAAAACAGCCCCCTGCACCAGACAGGGAGCTGCATTAAGCTCAGATATTATTTGCAGTGTTCGCAAACCTGGTTGCCAACGGTGCAGGAAGTTTTGCAAGCGGATTGGCAGGAAGCCGGGCACTCGCCGCAGCCACCGGTACGCAGAGTTTTGTTCAGCATTGCTTTATTAACAGTTTTGATGTGTTTACGCATAACGATTACCTCCAAAAAAATATATTATTACTTGTTTTATTTTACCTTGTTTTTGCCCATTTTGCAAGGATTTTTTTAAATTGCTCATTTACAAATACTATTTCGCGACCTATATTCTTCCATTGCATTATCTGTTTTTATTATAGCCTGTTCATACGCTTTTATCCATACAACACCAGTCAGAAAATCATTGCAACACGCGGATAGAAATAATTTAATATTATTTTCTGCTATTTGCTACCCAACCTCAATAATGTATAGTCATGCATTCATAGTAAAATTTCATTGTATATGCTAGAATATTCTTAGTAATTATATAGGAGGTCTGCTTGCTATGAAAATAACACGTATTTTAATCCTTCTGAGCGCTGCCGCCATGCTGACATATGGTATCTGCAACAGAGAATATCTTGCCGTCTGGCGCAAGGCAGCGACAATTTGTCTGGAGTGTATCGGCATTGGTTAAACGTAAGCTTATACAGATTTGCACCGCCCTCCTATATAACGGCAATCTGTCAGGCTTTACCACCGGCAATATCTGGAAGGGCAGCAGCAAGAATATCTGCCTGCCGGGTTTAAACTGCTATTCCTGCCCCGGAGCCTTGGGCGCCTGCCCGCTTGGTTCTCTGCAAAGCTCTCTCAGCGGTGTATTTTTGCGCATTCCCTTCTATGTGCTGGGCTTCATTCTGCTCTTTGCGTTAATCTTTGCGCGTCTTATCTGCGGCTGGGGCTGTCCCTTCGGCCTCGTGCAGGAATTGCTCTACAAAATTCCTACGCCTAAGCTGCAGCGCAACCGCTTTACCTATCTGCTCAGCTATCTGAAATATTTTATCGCGCTGATTTTTCTCATTATTTTGCCCTTAGCCTTTTATCATTTCACCGGCAGCGGCGTACCGGCCTTCTGTAAATTTATCTGCCCCGCAGGTACTTTGGAGGCTGCTCTGCCTCTGGCATTTTTCAAGCCGCAGATTCGTGAGCTTTTGGGCCAGCTGTTTATCTGGAAGCTGACACTGTTATGCCTGACTGTGCTGGCAGCCATCTTCATCTATCGACCCTTCTGCCGCTTCGTCTGCCCTTTAGGCGCTATTTACGGACTGTTTAATAAAATCTCCCTCTTTGGCATGAAGGTAAATACTGTAAAATGCATCAACTGCGACCGTTGTATGGAGCATTGCAAAATGGATTGCCGGCATGTAGGTGACAGTGAATGCATCGCCTGCGGTGAATGCCGCAGTGTCTGCCCGGTAAAGGCCATTTCCCTTAGCAAAAGGTTTTAATTTAAATATACCATTTTCTCTTATCCTTATAAGGAGGTCAACATGAAAAAATTTCTGCTAACCTTATCTATGACTGCACTGTTATTATTTACTGCAGGCTGCAGCTGCCCCTTCTCCGATAAAACTGCCGACAGCAAACCGCAGATGAACACCGCTGCTGCCTCGGCTGCCGAAGTCGCACCCGATTTCAGCTACAAAGAGTTAAGCAGTGGCAAAACCATGCGTCTGAATGACTTAAAAGGCAAGCCTGTCTTCATCAACTTTTGGGCGACCTGGTGCCCTCCCTGTGTCGGCGAGCTGCCTCATATTGAAAAGAAATACGCCGAATACAAAGACAAAATGCATTTTGTTATTCTCAGCGTAGATGATAACGAACAGGATCCTGCTCGTTTCATCCAAAGCAAGGGCTACACCTTCCCCGCTGCTTACGGTGATCATCAGGCACTTGGACGTGCCTACGGCATTGACGCTATTCCGGCGTCCTACATCATCAGCGCCGACGGACATATAATTGCACGCATAGTCGGCAGCATGAACGAGTCTTCCCTCGACGCTTTCCTGCAGAAGGCCTTCTAAAAAGCTAAAAGCAGTCCCGCAACCTTTTTATAAGATTGCAAGGACTGCTTTTTTATACCTTCAGCCAGATGCCGGCCTTATAACCGCGCACACCCAGCATCGCCGCACCAATGCAGAGCACAACATCAGGAATAACCTGCAGAATACCGCAGTACCAGATAACCGCCCACACAGAAATCGGTGCATTGATTATATAATTGGATACTACATAGAACCACACGAGTCCAAACAGATAAACAATTACCATACCAACAAGATTTGCTTCCAACAGGCTACGGAAATTAATTTGCTTAGCCTTGCGTGCCCAGGCACCGTTTACCCATGCCTGCACGATAAAGCCCAGCAGATAACCGAACGTCGGCTGCGCAATATATCCCGGACCACCTCCCGAGGCAAAAACCGGAATACCAACTAAGCCCATAACAACATAGGTGCAGACGGCAATCGCTCCCAGACGCGGTCCGAGCAGCAACCCGGCCAATAAAGTAAACAAAAACTGCAGTGTATAGACATCAGTGCCCACCGGAATTTTTATAAAAGTTCCCACAGTTACAAGCGCAATAAACAGTGCGCATAAAATCAGTTCTTTTGTTTTTAAATGCATATCACACGCCTCCAAAGCCTTTATGACATCTGTCATAATTCATAGTTTATAGAATACTCTAGTTTTCCCTTGTTGTCAACCTGTTTTATTTTTAGGTTAACCTTGCTTGCAAAGGAAAAGGGAGACAACCGCCTCCCTAAATATTCCTTAGCGCACGAATATGTCGCGCACAATATTGATATCAATGCCCTTCGTCTGCAAAAAGCCGAAGAAATATGCCTGCTCTAAACGTCTCTTAAAGCCCTCGAGTCCGTTTCCGTCATCGGCAACGGTTACACGGTACATTTCAAAGGGTGCCTTTTGGTACGTAGCCGCCGTATTGACACCTACATGACCAGTCAGCGCCCTGTAAAAGCCGTATTTTTTCGCTGCAGCGATAACCCTGTCATTATAGCTGCCGTTAGGATAAGCCAGAGTACGCACAATATAGCCGTCGAATTTCTTCTTCAGCCAATAACGTGACGTATCCGTTTCCCATACCAGATATTTTTCATCGATAGCAGCCAACGGATTATGGCTGTAGGTATGCGAGCCAAGCTCCATACCGGCAGCAATCAGCTCCTTGATTTCCTGCTCATTCATATGCAGCTCATCGCCGATATCCCTGTTGATGACAAAGAACGAGCCCTTGGCATCATACTTCTTTAGTAACGGCAGCACTACACTGTGATTATTCTTATAGCCATCATCAAAGCTCAAGGCAACGTACTTATCTACACTTTTTCCCTGCTGCAGACGCTCTGCCAGCTCTGCTACCGTCACAATCGTGTAGCCCTGCTCCTTCAGGTACTGCAGATGCGCTTCAAACAGCTCCGGCTTCATGATCAGCGTTTTTGGCCAGTCTGCGCCTTCTTCCAGACCGACAGCGTGATACATCAGTACCGGTGCACCGGTTTTCCTAAAGGCCGCATATTCCTGCTGCCAACGCTCACCGTTAAGCTTCCATGCAACACCTGCAACCGCCAAAAGTACGACAACCAGCGCCAGGAATACTAAGCATACTTTCTTAATCATTTATCTGATTTCTCCAATTCCATACCTAAACCTACTGCAATATCCTGCAGCTTTTTCAAACGATGATTTATGCCGGATTTACCCAGGCCACCGGAGTATTCTACCAAATCATTTAACGACACATCCGGATACTGCAGACGCAGACGCGCCGTATCCTGCAATCCCTGAGGCAGCTCGCTCAGCCCCATATGCTCATCAATATAATGAATGCAGCTTACCTGACGCACGGCAGCCTTAACCACCTTGTTCAGGTTCGCAGTTTCGCAATTAACTGCTCTGTTGACATTATTGCGCATTTCCTTGACAATGCGGACATTTTCCAGCTCCATCATCGCATTATGCGCACCGATAACACTCAGGAAATTGATAATGCTTTCGCCATCCTTCAGATAAACAATATACTCGTTTTTTCTGTCGGTCAGCTTGGCCTTCAAGGAAAAGCTCTGCATAACCTTAATAATCGTATGAGCAAAATCCTCGTTGCCGGTAACCATCTCCAGATGGTAATCACTGGCCGGACGACTGATACTGCCGCCACCCAAAAAAGCTCCGCGCAAAAAGGTGCGCTTGCCTTCGTGATGCGAAAGCAGCGGATTTTTCAAATCGCCCTCTACACTTAAGAGCTGCAGCTCGTTCAGCGCCTTGCTTACCTGCGGCGCCGGCACTACATGTACCTGATAACGGTTATTCTTCTTCAAGCGGCGTGAACGGGTAATAACTACCTCCGTCTGCACTTGATAATTGCTTTTCAACAGCTGCAGTACACGTCTGGCCAAAGCAGCATTTTCTGTTGAAAAGTGGATACCTATATTCATACCGCGGATAACAATTGCACCGCTCATACGCAAAAGACCGAGCAGCTCTGCTTTGTCACCGGTAGCATCGTTAGTTTCTATACGAGATAATTCATTTTTTACATCATTGGAAAAAGACAAGCAGACTCCTCCTTTCTCAGCCTGTATCTGGTTTTATTTTTGTTTGCACAGCTTCTTCATGCCTGCACGCATAAAGAAGTAATCAAAAAACTGCATACCGCGCCCAAAAAGACGCAGACGATAAATCAAAGCAATAAGTACACGCGCTAATTTACGCGGATCATGGCGCACCAAATCATCCTTGCTTATCAAACGCGCCGGTACAACCGTAATTCCCAGACTGCGGATTTTATCAATATCCGGCGTAATAGGACGCGAGCCTTCAGCATCATACTGACGCAGCTGCTCCGAAGTAACATCCTGGGAATTTACAATAGCGTAATCCAAAAACTGCGTACCGACATGGTCAACCAACGCCTGCACATGGTCATAAGCACCATAGCCGTCAGTTTCGCCAGGCTGTGTCATAACATTGCAGATATAGATTTTGATAGCGTTGGACCTGACAACAGCATCACGGATTCCTTCTACCAAAAGATTAGGAATAACACTGGTATACAGGCTGCCAGGGCCAAAAATAAGTACATCCGCGTTTAAAATAGCCTCTATCGCACCATTTGCTGCCTGCGCATCCGCCGGCAGCATCATCATCTTTTTGATTTGCTTGCGCACTTTGGGAATCTCCGATTCACCTGTCACAATAGTGCCGTCTGTCATACGTGCCTGCAGCTGAATATTCTCCAAGGTAGACGGAATAACTCTGCCGCGCACCTTCAAAATCTGACTCGTAGCATTCAGTCCGGCCTCCATGCCACCTTCAGCCTGCGCCATCGCCGCAATAAACAAATTGCCGAAGCAATGGCCTGCAAGCGGAGAATCACCCTGAAAGCGATACTGCATCAAACGTTCCATCAGCGGCTCACGGTCAGCAAGAGCCGTCAGGCAGTTACGCAAATCACCGGGAGGAATAATACCCAACTCCTTGCGCAGACGTCCGGAAATCCCCACCCCCTCGCACCGCCTCCGGAAAAACCCGCCGTCATCGGCAGTTGTTACTACAGCAGTACAGTTATTGGTAATATACTTCATACCGCGTAAAAGCGTCGACAGACCGGTACCGCCGCCGACAACGGTAATGGCAGGGCCACGTGTCAGCTTGCGCTGCATAAAAATCGTTTCCATCAATGAACCGTTTTTGTCGGGCACTACAACAGATACTACCGAACTGATTAAGCGACGTGTTCCGTAGACCATAATAGCAAATCCCACAATAAGAAAAACCACGCCCATCGACATAATCAGGCCATTTGAATAGCGTCCTGTTGTCAGATAGGTCATCTGGAAGAGCAGTTCTTCTGCCTTGCCCATCAGCTGATAATTAAAAAACAAAGCCAGTCCCAAAGCACATAAAAGTACACCTACCGCAAAAAGCAGCAGCCAGCGCTTCAAATTAATGCCGGGACACAGCCAACTAATCCAACCCATTAGGCTCCTCCCTTACTTTCTGTGAGGAATATCACGATGTGTCACATCAACGCTGTAACCCTTTTCGCGCAGATATTCGTACAATTTATTGGCAATAAAAACGCTGCGGTGCTGTCCGCCGGTGCAGCCGACGCTGATAACAAGCTGTGCCTTGCCTTCACTGATATATTGTGGCACAAGAAAATCAAGCAGCTGCTCCTCCAGCTTCAGATACTGGAAGGTCTGCGGATAACGGCAGATAAAATCTGCTACCGGACGGTCGTTGCCGGTCATATTGCGCAGCTCCTCCACATAAAACGGATTGGGCAAAAAACGCACATCAAGCACCAAGTCACTGTCAAGCGGCAGGCCATGCTTAAAGCCAAAGGAACGCACAACAATGCCCATACGCTCTTTAGAAGAGCCCTCGCCAAACATTTCTGTTACCTTAGCCTTCAGCTGTGCCGTAGTCAGCGTTGAGGTATCAATAATATGCGTAGCCTTTTCGCGCAGCGGATCCAACAATTCACGCTCACAGGTAATATTCTGCAGCAAGGTATTGCGCTCACCCAATGGATGACGACGACGCGTTTCCTTGTAACGGCGCACCAGTGTCGCATCGGAAGCATCCAAAAACAGCAGCTCATATTTTTGTCCGCTGGCCTCCATTTCATCTAAAACCTGCAACAGCTTGTCAAAAAAACGACCTCCACGGATATCGACAACAAGTGCTACCTTGTCCTCCGATGTCTGACGACATAATTCCGCAAACTTGGGAATAAGTGTCGCTGGCAAATTGTCTATGCAAAAGAAATTTAAATCCTCCAGGGTACGCACAACCTGCGTTTTACCTGCACCGGACATACCGGTAATAATAAGAAAGTGTGACTGCATTTTGCTTCACCTCTTTAAAGTCATTAGTAAATTATATTATATCATAAAATTTGCCGTAGAGGGCAGTGCTTCCGCAAATAAATGGTGGATTGATGATATGGATTGATGATACTGAAGACGGTGCGTCATCAAATAAATGCGTGCGTCAGAACGTGCCAGATTCAAAGAAGCAATCCCGACGGCGTATTTCTCATACGTCGAGGGATTGATGATGCAGAAGATGGTGCGTTATCAAATAAATGCGTGCGTCAGAACGTGCCGGATTCAAAGAAGCAATCCCGACGGCGTATTTTTCATACGTCGAGGGATTGATGATGCGGAAGACGGTGCGTTATCACGCACATATAAAAAATAAGCAGACTGGTCGCAACTCCAGTCTGCTTATCTTTTTGAGATTTTAAGGTGTAAGATTTATTAATAATTCATGGAAAACTAATTAATCGAGATTAGGCATGCTGCGCGGACGATCAAGATCCTTGAGCATCTGCATATCGCGGTCAGTACCGCGGCCGGCAGTAGTCAGATAACCGCCAATCATAATGCCGCTTGCACCGCCATTGAGTGCCAGTGCCTGCAGGTCACGCAGGTTTACTTCGCGACCGCCTGCGGTACGGATTTGTGCCTTCGGCAGAACAAAACGGAAAACAGCGAACGCACGCAGGATTTCCAAAGGCGGCAACGGTTTGTTGTTTTCAAACGGAGTGCCCGGAATCGGAGTCAGCATATTCAGAGGTACGCTGTCAATGCCCAGCTCCTTCAGAGTGAAGGCCCATTCTACACGCTGCTCACGTGTTTCGCCAAGTCCTAAAATACCACCGCTACAAACACGCAGGCCGGCAGCCTGTGCATTTTTGATGGTAACAAATTTATCAGCATAGGTATGAGTAGTGCAGATATTCGGGAAGTTGCTGCCTGCGGTTTCCAGATTGGAATGATAGCGGGTTACACCGGCTTCGCGCAACTCTTTTGCCTGCTCTACAGTCAAAATGCCCAAAGAAGCACAAACCTCAATGTGCAGTTCTTCTTTAATACGTTTCAGGGTACGGCAGATGTTTTCAAAGTCATCAGCCTTGCTCTGTCCACGACCACTGGTAACGATGGAGAAGCGTACAGCACCTGCTTCCTTAGCTTTTTTAGCTGCATTGAAGATTTCCTCTTCGCTCAGCAGGCCGTATTCCTTAACACCAGTATGATAATGTGCGGATTGTGCACAGAACTTGCAGTTCTCACTGCACTTACCGCTGCGGCCGTTGATGATTGCACAGCAGTCAACAGCATCGCCGGCATATTTTTGGCGAATCTTGTCAGCCATAGCTAAAAGCAGCATGGTGTCGTCATCGCTCACGTTAATCAAAAATTCAGCTTCTTCTTTAGTAATATCCTGACCGTTCAAAACCTTCTCGGCCAGTGCAATAATCTTTTGCATTGTAATTCACATCCCTAACCTTAGTAGTTAACCGACACTATTCGTTGGTTAACTGTATCTATTATATAGCAGAATTCCGCTTGCGTCAACCGTTAATTTACTTAAGTTAACATGAGTGTAACAAAAAGCACGCCATGCCGCAAGCCGAAGCTCACAGCGCAGCGCGCTATTACATTAATTATCAGCGAATACCCGCAATACCCAAAATCAAGCCCAAAACACCGCTCATGCACAGTGTACGGATAACGCTTACCTTATGACGGATACACCACAGGGAAATTGGCAGCACAATGCAGCCAAGCAAATCCACCTTGGTAAAATCCTTCGGCAGTGTTTCCGTATTCCACAGCGCCAGCATTACAAAGCTCAATCCGGCAGAGCAGATGAGTGCCACAACCGCAGGACGCAGGCCGTTCAGAATACCGCGAATCGGACCGATATCGCCATATTTAAAGAATAATTTTGCGAGTGCCAGTACAATAAACACCGAAGGGAAAACAAAGCCCACAGTTGCCGCAACAGCACCGGGCAAGCCTGCAACCTTTGTACCGACGAACGTCGCCGCATTGATACCGATAGGACCCGGCGTCATCTGCGAAATCGTAAAAATATCAATAAACTGCGGCATAGTCATCCATGCATGATTTTCAATAACCTCCGCCTGAATCAACGGCATCGAAGCATAACCGCCGCCGACGCAAAAGGCACCAACCTTAACAAAGCTCCAGAAAAGCTCCCAATAAATATACATCTCGCTGCCTCCTTACGCGTACTTTTTGTCACGCAGCAGGAAGAAGCCGATAACAGCATCCACAATTACTGCATACATCAGATTTATATTAAAGAAATAATTGGCAATAAAGGTACCGATAATAATCAAAAACGGCAGTGCCAATTTTTTCTTCAGCTCCTTTTTGAGCAGGTCAATCGCTACATTGATGATAATAGCCGTCGCGCCGCACTGCATGCCCTTCAAAACCAGCTGAATATATTGGTTATGCGCAAAGGCATCATAAGCATAGGAAATAACGCTCAGGGTAATCAGTGGCGGCAAAATCGTTGCCAGCAAAGCAGTAAGCGTACCGCGGATACCGCCAAGCTTGTAGCCCATGCTGATTGCCGCATTGGCTGCCACAACACCCGGTGCAGACTGTGCAATCGCCACAAGATTCAACGCTTCCTTATCATCCATCCATTTATACTCATCAACAAATTTGGCCTTCAGCAACGGAATGATGACAAAACCGCCGCCGATAGTAAAGGCACTAATTATAAAGGTCGATTTAAACAGCTTCCAGTAAAAATCTTTTTCGGCTGCAGCTTCACCCATTATCAACAGCTCCTTCTGTCTATAGAATGAAATTATTATAGCATATTTGCCAGCAAAAAAACATAATTAGACTACACTAATACCTAGATAATTTTTCACATCAGCTTTTTTGTAACAAAAAAAGCACACCCTGCTACCAAATCAGTAACAGAGTGTGCAATCTATAGCCTACTCAAGCTATATTATACAATTTTGACATCCGGTCTGCAGCTTACATCATACCGGGCATGCCGCCGCCCATCGGAGGCATTGCCGGCATAGTAGCGCCTTCCTTAACAGGTTTGTCAGCTACGATGGATTCAGTGGTCAGAACCATAGAAGCGATGCTTGCAGCATTTTGCAGTGCGCTTCTGGTAACCTTAGTCGGGTCAACGATACCTGCTTCGATCATGTCAACATACTCTTCGGTCAGAGCGTTGAAGCCATAGCCTTTGCGGCTGCGTTTAATGGTATCAACGATAACAGCGCCTTCCAGGCCAGCGTTGTAAGCGATTTGACGAACAGGCTCTTCAATAGCGCGTTTAACGATTTCTACGCCGGTCTTCTCATCGCCGGTAGCTTTGATTTTTGCCAGAGCAGGCTGTACTTGCAGCAGAGCAGTACCGCCGCCGGCAACAATGCCTTCAGCAACAGCAGCGCGGGTAGCGTTCAGAGCATCTTCAATGCGCAGTTTTTTATCTTTCAGCTCAACTTCGGTAGCAGCGCCAACTTTGATAACAGCTACGCCACCAGCCAGTTTAGCCAAACGTTCTTGCAGTTTTTCTTTATCGAAATCAGAAGTGGTTTCCGGAATTTGTGCACGGATTTGAGCAACGCGTGCAGCAATAGCATCTTTATCACCCAGGCCGTCAACGATAGTGGTCAATTCTTTGGTTACACGAACCTGACCTGCGCGGCCAAGGTCTGCCATGCTTGCGCTGTCCAGTTTACGGCCAACTTCTTCACTAATAACGGTTGCACCGGTCAGAGTAGCGATATCCTGCAGCATTGCTTTACGACGGTCGCCGAAGCCAGGAGCTTTAACAGCAACAGCCTTGAAGGTGCCACGCAGTTTGTTAACAACCAGGGTTGCCAGTGCTTCGCCTTCAACATCTTCAGCGATGATTAAGAGTTCGCCGCCGTTTTGAACAACTTTTTCCAGAACCGGCATAATGTCGGCAATCATGGTGATTTTTCTGTCGGTAATGAATACGTACGGATTGCTCAGTACAGCTTCCATTTTATCTGCGTCAGTTGCCATGTACGGGGAAATGTAGCCACGGTCGAACTGCATGCCTTCAACAGTTTCCAGATGAGTTTCCATGGTCTTGGATTCTTCAACAGTGATAACACCGTCGTCGCCAACTTTTTCCATAGCGTCGGCAATCAGGTTACCGATTTCGTCGTCAGCTGCGGAGATGGAAGCAACTTGTGCTTTTGCAGCCTTGGTTTCAACCTTTTGGGAAACATTTTTCAGTTCGTCAACCAGTACGTCAACTGCTTTTTTGATACCTTTTTTCAGAACCATCGGGTTAGCGCCGGCAGCAACGTTGCGCATGCCTTCGTTAATCATAGCCTGTGCCAGAACGGTAGCAGTGGTGGTGCCGTCGCCGGCAACATCGTTGGTTTTGATGGATACTTCTTTAACCAGCTGTGCGCCCATGTTTTCAAACGGATCTTCCAGTTCGATGTCGCGGGCAATGGTTACACCGTCATTGGTGATGGTCGGTGCGCCGAATTTCTTTTCCAGTACAACGTTACGGCCTTTAGGACCGAGGGTTACTTTTACAGCGTCAGCCAGAGCATTTACGCCACGCTCCAGGCTGCGACGAGCTTCTTCATTAAACAGGATTTGTTTAGCCATTTTATATCGCTCCTTAAGTTACTTTATTATTAAACTACATATTGATTTGCGCCGTGCTTTGTGCAGTACCGATAACGACGCAGACGGTGCTTTCTGCAACGCCAAAAATTATTTCTCGATTACAGCGAATAAATCACGCTCATTGAGAATCAGATATTCCTTACCTTCATGTTTAATAGGAGTGCCATTATATTTAGCGAAAATTACTTCATCGCCAACCTTAACAGAAGGTTTTACAAATACGCCGTGGTCATATTTACCAGCGCCAACTGCCAGCACTTTACCTTGTTGCGGTCTTTCTTTTACAGCGGTGTCCGGCAAGAAAATACCGCTGGCGGTTTTTTCTTCTACTACTACAGCCTCAACAATAACATGATCAGCCAAAGGTTTTAAATTTAACATTTTTCATAACCCCTTTCGAGTATTCTTACTAACGTGAGAGTAATTTGCTTCTTGGTTATTAGCACTCTTTTACTCTGAGTGCTAACCACAATTCTTATTATATCCATATTAGGAAAAAATGCAAGTACTTTTTTGCTGTTTTTTACAAATTTGTCGCAAATTCAGCTTCACACCCTCAAAAACATGCTTCAGCGCTCTATTTTTTTGCTTCGCAGGTTCAAAATTCTGCTTGAGCACAAAAAAAGAGCAGTTCGTACTGCTCTTTTAGCTTATCCTTGCTTCTTCGCCGCCGCGGCAATAATGCTTTCCGCAAGTTCCTTCAGGCTGATACGTTTAGCCATACTGAACTGCTGCATCTTACGATACGCTTCCTGTTCCGTCATGCCATGCGCTGTCATCAGAATCCCCTTGGCACGGTCTAACAGCTTACGTGTCTCCAGACTTTCCTTCAGCTTGTCAAGCTCCAGATTAAGCTTCTGCATTTCCTGAAAGCGCTTGGCTGCAATCTCCATTGCCGGAAAGAGCTGTTCCTCACGCACAGGCTTAACAAGATAAGCAATAACGCCTGCCTCAGATGCCTGCTCAACAATATCCTGCTGACTGTATGCTGTCAACAGTAATACCGGTGCAATATTATCGGCAGCAATGATTTTTGCGGCCGTAATACCATCCATGACGGGCATTTTTACGTCCATGATGATAAAATCCGGCTTTAATTCTGCAGCCAGCTTCACTGCCTCCTGTCCGTTCGCAGCCTCACCTACTATGTCATGACCGGCATCTGCCAGCATTTCGCGTAAATCAAGACGCAAAATAGCTTCGTCATCTGCCAATAATATTCTCAGTTTATTTAACATCTTCCAGCCCCTCCTTTGGAATTGTTACTAAAGCAAGTGTACCGCCATCCTCACGATTCGTCAAGCGGAAGCTTCCCTGCAGGTCTGCTTCCGCCATTGTCTTGATTATTTTCAGGCCTAAGCTATGACGACTGCTATTTAAGGAAAAACCTTCCGGAAGACCAACTCCGTCATCAGCAATTGACAAAACGTACTGTTTGCTCTCTTCTGTAAAACGCACCTGCAGACTGCCGCTCATGCGCCCTTCATAAGCATGTTCTATAGTATTCTGCAGCAATTCGTTTAAAATCAACGCAATGCTCGTCGCCTTGTCCGACGGCAGCTGTACAGGATCTGCTTTAAAATCAGCATGCAGCATAAATTCAGGATTCAGCATGCTGCTGATAATCGCCTGATAAATTCCCTTAGCTACTTTACCGACATCAATCAGCCCGGCATCCTGCTGCGAAAGATATTCATGCACAATTGCGATGCTGTTGACTCTGTTGACGCAGTCACGCAAAACTATTTTGGTTTCATCACACTGCGCGCGGCGCTCCTGCAAGCGCAGAAGACTGGCAATAGTCTGCAGATTATTCTTTACGCGGTGATGAATCTCTTTGATTACGACAGATTTTATCAGCAGCTCCTCGTCCTTTTTGCGCAGCTCAGTGATATCCTGCAAAATGACAATTGCACAACCGGCCTTCGGCCTTGGTATTACCGGAAGAATGCGTATAGAAAGCAACAGCCCATGCATGGTAAACTCCTTGCTTTCTGCCGTGCCAGTTTCCATAACCATGCCAACAAGCGGCCAGTTGATAGCAACATCATTAGTACGGCAGCCAACAAGGTGGGAAATATCCATCACGTCAAACATGTGTCGCGCACGATTATTGGCAGCAATAATCACTCTGTTGGTATCTACCACCATAATGCCGTCAGAAGGCAGCAGACGGCGATAGTTATTGTTATTGCTCACATCCTGGCGCAGGCTGCACAAAAGCTCCAACGCCTGGGCAATAATAATATCATCAGGAGCAGCACTTTCAAAGCTGACAGCGCCATAGCAATGGCCACGACTGTCGCGCAGCGGGAAAACCTTCAGGCTGCTGAACATACCCAGGGCCCACTCCCGCTTGCCGTTGACAGGCACATTTTTCTGCAGCACACGCGCTACAAGCGGTTCTTCAACCGCCCGCACACGTCGCCCTGTCATATCAGGACGCACATTGCCAACCTGAGTCATCGGCTGTTCCTGCTTATAAACATTTAAAAACTTTTTATTTTCTCCCGGCAGATAAATTGTCACAGCAGCATGCGCTATATCTGCTGCCAAGCCGAGCACCTGTGGCATAGCTTGTAAACTATTTCTTTGTTCTGCTGTTAAATTACTCAGCATGTTTCCCCTCTTCTTCCTGCTGTCGTCCTTTCCACAGCTTTTTCTGATTAATCCACTATTTTATCCACTATATCCACAAGCTTTTCCACAACATTAATGCGCTTATATAGGGATATTTCCAAATTATCCACAATATCCACAGGCTTATACACCATAAAAGACATTTGTCTAGCCTAATTTCAACGATGGATTAGCGTTTAAATCCAATGGACTGAAGCTACCCGCCTGATACATAAAATACCCACGACAGGCAATCATTACGGCATTATCGGTACACAAAATTGGTGTCGGGTGTACCAGCTGGGCGCCAATCCCCTCCATAGCCTTGGCCAGCGTGTTTTGCAGTGTTTTGTTGGCAGAAACACCTCCGGCCAAAACAATTTTGTTATAACCGGTATGCTGCATAGCATGTACTGCTTCCTTAACCAGTGCATCCACAACTGCACGCTGGAAGGATGCCGCCACGTCGCTGCGGTTCACCTCACGACCTGCCTGCTGCTGGTTGTGCAGATAATTGATTACAGCAGATTTCAGACCGCTGAAGCTGAACTCGTAAGGCTTATCCAGACGTGCTACCGGAAAATCAATTGCCTGGTCATTGCCGTCCAATGCCAGACGCTCAATTTCCGGACCGCCGGGATAAGGCAGCCCCATAACGCGGGCAATCTTATCGAAGGCTTCGCCTGCTGCGTCATCACGCGTCTGTCCCAAAAGCTCAAAGCTGTTGTAGCCGGTAACCTTCAGCAGCGCCGTATGACCGCCACTGACAACCAACGCCATAAACGGCGGCTTCAGCTCGCTGTCTGCCAAAAAATTGGCAAATACGTGGCCTTCAAGATGGTTGACACCTATCAACGGTTTATCCGTTGCCCAGGCCAGCGCCTTGGCGGCCGAAAGGCCGACAAGCAACGCGCCGACCAGACCAGGTCCATAGGTAACGGCAACAGCATCTATCTGCTCCATGCCGACGCCTGCCTGAGACAAAGCCTCGTCAATAACCGGCATAATGTTCTCGATATGCTTACGGGAAGCAATTTCCGGCACAACGCCGCCAAATTTACGATGAATAACAATTTGTGAGGAAATAATATTGCTCAGCACCTCACGACCATTCTTTACTACGGCAGCAGCAGTTTCATCACAGCTGCTTTCAATACCTAAAATATATACATCCTTCTGCTCTTTATTCATGGCCTGCTCCTTCTTTATACAGCCACATTATAACTGCATTTTCATGATTATCTTCATAATAATTCGGACGAATGCCCTCGCTGGCAAAGCCACAGGTCAGATAAACCTTCTGCGCGGCAATGTTGCCCTCGCGCACCTCCAGCGTCATCGCCGTAGCACCAAGCTCCCAGGCCTTGTTCACCAGTCCTGCCGTCAGGCGTGTACCATAGCCTTGGCCGCGCTCCTCCTCAGCAACAGCTACGCGGGTTATCTGCGCTTCGCCTGCCACCAGCCAGAAGCCAGCATAACCTACGAGCTTGCCGGCATATTCCATTACCAGATAAGTAGTCAGCTCGTTTGCTATTTCATTGCGCAGCATATTTTCATTCCAGGCATCATAAAAGGATTGTGCCTCTATGGCAACCAAAGCCGGAATATCTGCTTCCGTCATTGCTCTGAAGCTTATTGTTGCTTGTGCTTCTTCTCCCACAATTCCTCAGCCTCCGATCTTCTGATATAGTATGGCTCCAGGCCAAAAATTTTCTTATCGTTTTCTGCATCAAATTCTGCCAAGGCAGCCAAGGCAACAGAGCTGCCTTTAGGCATACGCAATGCTTCGGGTGCCACGCTGATAAAATCAGGCAGACCGTTTTTCGCAAGCTTGGTGCACTCGCCCAAAAGCAACGCAGGGGTTCCCTGCAACGCAATTCTTTCTAATGCTTTTTCCGCACTGACAACCTCAACAGGTGCCAGCTCTACAAGCTCACCATTGCGCCATTCATATAAGGCCTGGTAAAAATTCCCCTTTTGGGCATCCAGCACCGGTGACAGCACCCTGCCCTCAAGCTGGATATTATAAGCCATCGCCTTAAGCGTATCAACACCGTGCAGGCAGCACTGCCAGCTGTAGGCCATAGCCTCTGCCGTTGCCAGACCGATACGCAGACCGGTAAAGGAACCGGGGCCCATGCTGACAGCCAAAAGCTCTATCTCCTGCTTTTGTACACCGGTACGCTGCAACAGCTGGTCTAATTGCGGCAGCAAGCCTTCGCTGTGTGTCATCCCCATATTTATCGTATATTCAGCTAAAATTTCCTTATCACAGCATAAAGCAATCGTGCACACCTTGGTGGCCGTATCAATTGCTAAAGTCAGCATCTTCTTCTACCTCCTGCAGCAGTTTTTCGTATCTTTCACCCTGAGCCTGCAGCACAGCACGACGGCCTTCACCATCATGCAGCAATGTAATCTGCAGATATTCCTCCGGTAACTCCTCCTTGAACAGCTCAGCCCATTCAATCAAGGTTACGCCATCGCCTCCGGCATATTCCTCAAAGCCAATGTCTTCCAGCTCTTCCGGACGGTTTAGGCGATATAAATCAAAATGCCTTATTTCCAGCTCACGCCCCTGATAAACATTCATGATGGCAAAGGTCGGACTGTTGACATCTTCAGCCTCAGCACCCAAGGCTACAGCAACACCGCGGCTGAGCAGCGTTTTGCCTGCTCCCAGATCTCCGCTCAGGCAGTACACATCACCGCTTGCTGCATGCTTGCCCAAAAGCCTTCCCAAGGCTTCCGTTGCAGCGCTGTCCTGCAAATAAATTTCCATAACCAACTCTCCTCACATTTGGCAAAAGTATTTGCCATAGTAATCAATAATTTGAAAAAGCGGCACCAGAATTACCAGTACCGCTTCTTTGTTTTTACAGTAAAGTCGTATTACGCGTCAGCGGATCCTCAATATCCATATGACCACTCAAGGTAATAGCCTTTTTACCTTCTATCAGAATCTGTACCCGTTTAATTTCCGGAAACTCTGTCAAGGTATTGGTAATAGCGTAGCAAAGCATCATCTCGCCATAGGAGCCTTGTCCCTTCTTGGCCAGCTCGCGCGTAAAATCAGCATAGGCAGTGCCGTCCTGCTCAATTTTCAGACTTCGAACCTTAGTGCCGATAGGTACAACATCATCCATCTTCGCATCCTGCGGCTTTGTAGTCACCAAAGCAATCAAAGCATTTTCCGGCAAACTTTTGCCGTTATCCTTCATCGTAATTTTTTCCGGCAACAGCTTTTCGCTGCCATCAGAAGCTGCACGATAAACAATAAAGCTGATATCCTTTTTTTCCTGCACTACAGCAGTTGCTGCATTCTTGGCATCCTCTTGCGGCGGAACATTTTCACTGCAACCGCTTGCTATTACTGCACACAAAAGCAGCATCAATAAAATTAGCTTTCTCATTCTTGCCGCCTCCGTATTATGCAAAATATTGTTCAATTCCTTCAGCAATCAGGCACGCTGTCTTCTTTTGGAACCATTGTCCCTTCATCAAGGTCAGCTCCTTTTCATTGCTGATGAAGCACATTTCAACCAAAACTGCTGGCATACTGATACGCTTGATAACATAAAAGTTTGCCTGACGTACACCCAAATCATCTACACCAAAATTAGCTGCCAGCTTATTTTGGATATTTTTGGCTAAGCGCAAATCATTATCGGTTTTCGGATAGTAGTATGTAGAAAAACCACCAACATTTTTATTGACCGAAGAATTAATATGCAGGCTGACGAACATATCCGAATTATATTTTTCGCCTACGTTTACACGTGCCTGCAGTTCCTCTGCATCACTGGCATTAGGTCCGAACACATCAACATCGGTAGTACGCGTCATATAAACCTTGGCACCCTTATCTTCCAGAATTTCCTTAACTATTTTTGTAATAGCCAGGGTAATATTTTTTTCTTTGGTACCATCACTGCCGATAGCGCCCGGATCGCTACCGCCATGGCCTGCATCTAAGGTAATAATTTTACCGTCAAGGCCACCGCTTGTGCGGAACCTGCCGTTTCCTTTGATTACCGCAGGCTTATCAGCATCAGATTTATTGACCGGTTTATTTACTGTTGTTTCTGTTTTGGCAGCAGCAGTATTTTTCTTATTATCGTTTTTCTTTTTACTGCTGCTCTTCTTTTTATCCGCTTTCTTATCCGCTGCGGTACTTGTTTTTATAACGGTATTTTTCTTGATACTGCTGTTATTTTTTGTTGGACGGTTGCTTACTACCGGTCTGTTGCTTACAACGGTGGTTGCAGCACCGGAACCGCTGTAGGAAGCCTGGCGCGGCGTAACATCAAGCACTACACGGAAGGGACGGCCTGTTGCAGGATCCTTCTTTAAGACGAAAGCCTTATAGCTTTTTTCCAGCAGGCGCTGTTTCAGCGGTACACGCACCACCGTGTAGCTGCCTTTATCCACAATTTTCAAGGAATCAGCCAAAGAGCTTTTTACAGCCTTACTCTGCGGCACCTGCGCTCCCTTATCAGCGTTTACCGTCAAATTCAGCGTATTACCATCCATATCAACAGCATAGCCTGCAGTATCCGTTACATCAACAACAATACGCAGAACGTCTGCTTTATTGACACCCCATTTTACATCTGTTATCTGCGCCGCCTGAGCAGCCGCGCCTAAAAGCATACAGCAGGCCAGCAGCGTCAGCAGGAAAATCTTGCGCAATAGTTCCACCTCGCAAACTTACACACTCTTACCGAAGATTTTACTTCAACAATTTATTTTAACACTAATTACAGAAGTCTGTAAACAAAATTACCGTTAAAGCATTAATTGCCTTTCAGAACCTCATGTCGCGCCTCCGGCAAAAACTGCGCCAGCTCACCTGCTGCCAGACCAATATCAATACCACTGATATCCGCAGCCTTTCCGTGCAGATAAACACCGCAAACAGCAGCCTCCTGCAAAGTAATCTCCTGCGCTGCCAGACCGGCAATAATACCTGTCAGCACATCACCGCTGCCACCTGTAGCCAAGACACTAGAGCCAGTGCTGTTGACATAAACAGTGCCGTCCGGGCAGGCAATAACTGTCGGCGCTCCCTTGAGCACCAGTACAGCATTCCATTCCTTCGCATATTGCATAGCAATATTAATACGGTCAGCATTAATTTCACTGATTTCCTTACCAATAAGGCGTGCCATTTCGCTAGGATGCGGTGTCAGTACCTTTGCAGCCTGCATCTGCGTCAAAATTTCTGTATGCCCCTGCAAAGCTGTCAGTGCATCTGCGTCAATAACAACAGGCACCTGCAGCTGCAGCAATATATCGCGCACTGCCTGCTGGGTGCTTTCGCTGGTGCCTAAGCCGGGGCCAATCGCCAGCACGTCAGCTGCATTAGCATTTTTCGCAACATCGCCTGCAGCACCGCCGCCCAAAATACCAGGCATGCGCTCCAGCAAGCCATGCACCATAACCTCCGTCAGCTTGCCTGCAAGCACATCTCTGCTGCTGAGCGGAGTATAAAGTGAAACAAGCCCGGCGCCTGCCTTAACAGCAGCGTAGCTGCTCAAGGCTGCAGCACCGGTAAAACCGGGGCTGCCAGCGCAAATTACAGCGCGTCCGGCATCACCCTTATGCGCATCTGCCTTGCGCAGCGGCAGCAGCTCGCGTACAATATCGTCTGTCAGACGATATTTTTTGCTCGCACATTCGTCAGCCATTTTTGCAGGCATACCAATATCTGCCAGCTCAATATCACCGCAATATTCGCGACCTGGATAAAGTAAAAGACCGGTTTTCAGCAAAGCCATAGTTACTGTTTTATCTGCACGCACTGCATTTTCAGCAACAGTGCCATTATCTGCATTTACACCCGTAGGCACATCAACAGCAACAATATATTTTTCGCTTTCATTTAACAGCTTGCAGGCACGCAGAATATCTCCCTCCAGCTCGCCGTGGAAACCAGTTCCTGCTAACGCATCAACCAACAAATCTGCCTTGGCAACAGCCAGCTCCGCCAGCAGCCAATCATCATCGCTGGCAATAGCCTCTACCTTAATATCAGTTTTTTGCAGCATCGCAAGCTCTGCTGCAGCATCACCAGTCACAGCCTCCAATGCCTTGCCCACAACAAAAACGCGCACTCTCGCACCGTAATTTTGCAGCCAACGGGCAGCACCGAAGCCATCACCGCCATTATTGCCGCCACCGCAAAAAACAACTACGCTTTCGCCGTCCAGCTCGTCCAAGCTATCATTTACAGCATCAGCAACAGCCTGCGCTGCATTATCCATCAATAAGATTCCCGGTACAGCATATTCCGCTGTCGCCATTTGATCAAGCTGTTTCATTTCCTGTACATTTACTAATTTCATTTGTCATCCTCCATTATCACATAGGCCACAGCAAAATCTCTGCTATGACTCAGGCTGATTTGTATATTTTTTACGCCAAGCTGTTTTGCCAGCATTGCAAAGTGCCCGCTAAGCTGCACTAAAGGCTTGCCCAGCCCATCATTAGCTACAGCTATTTCCTGCAATGAACCTTCTCTCAGGCCTGTTCCCAAAGCCTTCAGCACGGCTTCCTTAGCTGCAAAACGCGCAGCAAAGCTTGCTGCTGCCTGCTGACCACGGCTTTGGCAATAAGCAGCCTCCTTTGCTGTAAATACACGCTGAATGAAAGACTCGCGCTTTATTGCCCGGGCAATACGTTCTATTTCGATAATATCACAGCCAATGCCTACTATCATTTGCTTTCACTCCTTCACACAGCTTCGTAACTATTATTAATTCTTGCAAGTATATCCAAAATCCTTTTTTTATTTTTGTTTTTCACAAAGATATTGCAAAATTTAAAGAGATGCTTCTTTTACCACAGATATCGGCAGGCTTAACTTCTTCAGCATTGCAAAAATCCCCGATATTGCGCAAACACGCAATACCGGGGAAATAGTTTTTCATTAAGCTGCTGTTAAATCAGAAGCAGGCAATCTGTCCGTCTGTACGCTTTTCGGTTGCGCCGCACAGCACGCCATCCTCATCGCGGATAATAATCTGTCCGCGGCCCATATGATACGGGTCCGGCTGAACCACAACGTTATGGCCCATACGCTGCAGCTGACGGATAATGTGGTTAGGAGTATCCTGTTCCACTTCTACAGTTTTACCGCCAATCCACTGCCATCTCGGCGCATCCAGCGCCTGCTGCGGATTCAGGCCGAAATCAATCATGTTCATAGCAACCTGAACATGAGCCTGCGGCTGCATAAAGCCACCCATAATACCAAAGGCACTAACAGCCTGACCATCCTTGGTCATGAAGGCAGGAATAATGGTGTGATACGGACGCTTGCCACCCTGCAAAGCATTCGGATGATTTTCATCAAAGGAGAAGTTCTCGGCACGGTCATTAAAGGAAATAGAAGTGCCGGGTACAACGATACCGCTGCCGAAGCCACGATAGTTGCTCTGAATCATGCTGACCATATTACCCTCGGCATCAGCGGTGCAGAAGTAAACAGTGCTGCTGTAGCGCGGGTCGCCTACAACCGGCTCCAGTGCTTTATCATTAATCAGAGCACGGCGGTCTGCGGCATAACGCTCGCTCAAAAGCTGCTCGGCAGTAACCTTCATGTAGGAAGGCTCGGCAACATATTCTTTAGTATCAACAAAGCTCAGCTTCATAGCTTCGATTTGCTTGTGCATTGTTTCTACAGTATCGCGTTCGGTAAAGTTATAGCCCTTAAGAATATTCAGCGCCATAAGTACGGTAATACCATGACCGTTAGGAGGCAGCTCCCAGATATCATAACCGCGATAGTTGACACTCAGCGGTTCAACCCATTCCGGCTTGTAGGCTTCAAGGTCGCTCTTGCGCAGGAAGCCGTTATGTTCTTGCATAAAAGCGTCAATCTTATCTGCCAATTCACCTTTATAGAAAGCATCACCATAGGTTTCGGCAATCAGGCGCAGGCTTTTAGCCATATCGGGATTCTTGAATACTTCGCCCGGCTGGAGCCAATGTCCGTTAGGCTCAAAGGTATCAAACCAGCCTTTGAATTCCGGTCTGTCTTTATATTTGGTATAGAAGCCGTCAGCCTCTTCCCACAGACGGCTCATGTTCGGAGAAACAGGATAGCCGTTTTCCGCATAGTTGATGGAGGGTTCCATAACAGTTTTGATAGGCAGCTTGCCAAACTTTTTATGAATTTCCATCCATGCGCCTACAGCACCCGGAACGTTAATCGGCTCAACACCATAGGGAGGAATTTTATCAAAGCCACGTTCCTTCAGGGCTGCGATAGAAGCAGCCATCGGCGCCGGACCGCTGCCGTTAATACCATACAGCTTGCCCTTATACCAGATAAGTGCAAAGCAGTCACTGCCCAAGCCATTGCCGGTAGGCTCAACTACAGGCTGGCAGGTTGCAACAGTAATAGCAGCATCAATTGCGTTACCGCCCTTAAGCAAGGTTTGCAGGCCTGCGGAAGCAGCGGTAGGATTACCTACGCATACCATACCGTTTTTAGCATAAACAACACTACGTTTAGAAGCATACGGATAATTTTGTGCATCAAATTTCATTACTATTCTCCTTTACCAATTTACAAGAATTTCTCTAAAATACCGGCAGTAATTACCGAGAAGGTAGTAACAGTAGCAAAACCGCCTACAAGATATTTCGGCATAATGGCGTCGTTGACAACCTGCCTTTCCTCTTCCGTTTCACCTGTAGCAATCGCAATTTCGTTTGCTACCAGATAGGTTGCCGGGAAGCCCAAAAGTTGCATTACGGCTACGCCCATAGCCAGGTTTCTGTTGCCCAGGATTTTCCACAGCGGCAGAATATAGAAGAACAGGAAGAGTACAGCAAATACCACGATAAATACCATAATGGTATTAAAGCTCAATACAAGCAAATCACTGACTTTAATTTTTGCCAGAGAAGGAATAATTACCGCAAATACACCAACGTTAAAGATTGATATGTACCCCCAATACTGGATACCCAGTATT
>NZ_FR892761.1:40079-41669 GCF_000434895.1 Phascolarctobacterium succinatutens CAG:287 | reverse complement strand
TGTCCTTATTATTGTATCATGTAAACAAATTTTTAGCAAGGAAGAAAAAACTACCGCCCTCGCAGCATTGCTGCGTAGGACGGTAGTTTTGCTTTATTTAATTACAGGCCGGCCTGCTCAATACCGCTGAACAGGAAGCCTAAATGATTGGTGGAGTTCAGCAGCACTACGCGCCAAACGCCCTCGTTATATTCCAACACATTAATGCAGGTGTTATCCTGCTTAATCTGCCAGAAATGCGACATATCAAGGCCAAGCAAATCGCAGATAATCGCCTTGTTCACAGCGTCATGCGCAGCAACCAGCACTGTTTTGCCGGCGTATTTTGCTGCATAGTCGTCAAAGGCAGCGCGAGCACGCTTGCGCACATCCTCCAGGCTTTCGCCGCCGTCAGGCATTTGCACCAGCTGCGGCTGAGTGTGCCACTGGGCAAACTCCTGCGGATATTGCTTGGCAATTTCCGGCGCCAGCACGCCCTCCCAGCTGCCGTGATTGATTTCCAGCAAACGTTTGTCTGTGGCCACCGGCAGCTTGTGCAGGTCAGCGCAAAGCTTGCAGGTCTGGTAGGAGCGTTGCAGCGGGCTGGAGATGCACACATCAATGGGAATGTGGTGCAAGCCCTCGGCCAGCAGGTGGCCTTGGCGCAGACCACGCTCGCTCAGCGGCGTATCCTCCTGACCTTGGTAACGGCCTTCGATATTCCAGGTTGTTTCACCATGTCGGACTAAAATTATTCTCATAAAATTTCCTCGCTGTAATTTATTTGGCTTTAGCCTTCGCAGTTGATGAGCTTAACGTCGATAATGCCTTCAACACCGCGCAGCTGCAGCATGATGTCGTTTGGAATGTCGTCGCCGACAGCAATTGCCATAATGTTGGTGTCGGATTTAGGAGTGCTGCCAACCTGCATGCCATTGATGTTGATGCCGGCGCTGCCCAAAATAGTTGCCATCTGACCGATCATATTAGGCTTGTTGACGTGCGGTGCCAGCAGCAGGTAGCCTTCGGGATTGAAGTCAACATGATATTGGTCAATTTGTACAATCTTAGGCTGCTTGCCGTCGAACAAGGTGCCTTCAATTTTATGTGCACCCTTGGCAGTAGCAATTTTTACATTGATAGCAGTAGTGAAGTAACCTGGCTTGTTGGCCTTAACCTCTTTAACTTCTAAATTGCGTTTTTTGGCAATGCCGGGAGCATTGACGAAGTTAACGCTTTCCTGCAGAATCGGGTTCAGCAGGCCTTTGAGGAAAGCGGTGGTGAGTGCCTGTGTTTCGGTTTCGGCAAGTGCGCCAGTGTATTCTACTTCCACGCTCTTAATGGGGCCGTCTGCCAAATAGATGCCCACGGTACCCATGCGCTCTGCCAGCTTGAAGTAAGGTTGGATAACTGTTGCTACGCTTTTCGGAATGGGAGCCATATTAACGGCGGTCATAACCGGACGGCCTTCAAGAGCGTCAATTACGCCGTAAGCAACGTCAACAGCTACGCCGATTTGCGCTTCAATGGTGGAAGCACCGAGGTGCGGAGTTTGCACAACGTTGAACAGGCCCAGGAAGGGGTTATTTTCTTTGGTAAGCGGTTCAGTCG
>NZ_FR892761.1:0-40064 GCF_000434895.1 Phascolarctobacterium succinatutens CAG:287 | reverse complement strand
TTTCTTTGGTAGGCGGTTCAGTCGGATAAACGTCGATAGCGGCGCCGGCAATTTTACCGGATTTTACGCCTTCAGCAATAGCTTCGGGATCCATGCAGCCGCCGCGGGCGCAGTTGACAATGCGCACGCCGTCCTTCATTTTAGCAATAGCTTCTGCGTTCAGCATCTTTTCGGTTTCCTTGGTGAGCGGAGTGTGGATGGTGATGTAATCGGATTTAGCCAGCAGAGTGTCAAAATCAACCAGCTCAACGCCAACCTGATGCGCACGTTCTTCGGTAATATACGGGTCATAACCAATGGTGGTCATTTCCATAGCCTGCATACGTTTGGCAACGCGGCTGCCGATACGGCCAACGCCGATGATACCTAAGGTTTTGCCCTGTACCTGAATGCCGTCAAAGGATTTGCGGTCCCATTTGCCTTCCTGAATGGATTGATGAGCCTGCGGAATGTGGCGTGTCATAGCCATCATCATAGCAACAGTGTGCTCGGTAGCTGCCATGGTGTTGCCTTCCGGGGTGTTGAGTACCACGATGCCTTTAGCAGTAGCGGCGGGGATATCAATGTTATCAACGCCAACGCCGGCGCGGCCGATAACCTTCAGACGGGTGGAGGCTTCGATAACCTCTTTAGTTACCTTGGTCATGCTGCGGGTTACCAGGCCGTCGTAATTGTTGATAACCTTGATAAGCTCCTCCGGCTTCATGTTGGGCATTACATCTACATCAAAATGTTCGCGCAGCAGAGCTACGCCTTTTTCGCTGATATCGTTGCTGACAAAAATTTTCATGGTGATTTATCTCCTTTATGTATAATTTGTAGGTTTTTAGAATGAAGTAAGCAATTAATATATCGTGTAGTGAATAAAAATATTAGCAAATGAGTGCTTGGAACCATAGAAGCAAGGGTACGTAACTAACTTTTAATGTCTGGCAAATTTTACCGAAGCTTCGTTCTGGTTCCGCACGAAAATTTGCGTTGTGTCCTTAAGACACGGGAAAATTTTTCCTGAGCGGAACGATATATTAATTGTGCCGCATATATTCAAAAGTATTATTTGTTTGCTTTCATGTACTCTTCCATAAACTCTGCCAACGCCTTGCAGGCCTCCAGCGGCACTGCATTATAGGCACTGGCGCGACAGCCGCCGACAAGACGATGACCGCCGATGCCGACGAAGCCTGCGGCTTTGCCCTTGGCGACGAAATCCTTCTCCATTTCCGGTGTAGCCAGATTAAAAGTGATATTCATATTGCTGCGGGCCTCGGGAGCGGCGTGGCCCTTGTAAAAGCCGTTGCTGTTGTCGATAACGTCATAAATTAGCTTAGCCTTGGCTGCATTATTCTTGGCAATAGCGTTTACGCCACCCTGCTTTTTAATCCAGTGCAGGGTTTTGTTAACCATATAAATGGCAAAGACAGGCGGTGTATTGTACAAAGAATCGTTATTGGCAAAGGTGCTGTACTTCAGCATAGTGGGCAGCTCCTCGCGTGCTGTCGCCAAAAAGCTTTTCTTGGCAATGACGATGACTACGCCTGCAGGACCAAGATTCTTTTGCGCTCCTGCGTAGATAAGGTCAAAATCCTTGACGTTCACCTTGCGCGAAAGAATGTCGCTGGACATATCGCAGATAACGGGAACATCAAACTTGGGGAAATCCTTGTACTCGGTGCCGTAAATCGTGTTGTTGGCAGTGAGGTGTACATAAGAAGTATCGGAGCGGAGCGTGAATTCCTGCGGAATGTAGCTGTGGTTCTTATCAGCGCTGCTAGCGGCCTCATAAACCTCGCCGTAGAATTTTCCTTCTGCCATGGCCTTCTTGGCCCAGACGCCGGTGTTGACATAAGCGGCGTATTTTTTAGTGTGGAAGTTAGCAGCTGTCATCAAAAACTGGGTGCTGCCGCCGCCCTGGATAAACATAATCTCGTAATCCTCGGGGATTTCCATCAGCTCGCGCAGCAGCTGTTTTGTTTCTGCGTGCAGGGCAGCGTATTCACTACTGCGATGGCTCATTTCAATGATGCTCATGCCGGTGTTTTTGTAGTTTAAGAATTCTTCCTGCGCTTCCAGTAATACCTCGAGCGGCATAGCGGAGGGACCGGCGTTAAAGTTATATGCTCTTTTCATTTGTTCTTTCCTTCTTCCTGAAAATAAATATGGCAAGCGCATCCCTTTGGGACGAGCTTGCCTTTATCTCGCGGTACCACCCAAATTGCCATTGCATAATTGCTTCACCTAAAAAAATAAGCCCTTCATCCCTATCTTGGGACGAGGACTGCTCGCGGTGCCACCCAATTTGCCTATGGCCAACTCTGAACGCTGTATCGGGCGCACCCGTCAAATTCGTCATTTGCCGCTTCGGAGCGGAACTAGTGTGCTTCGCTGCTGCCTTGCATCAACCGCCAGCTTTCTGAAAAGACCTGCACATTGCTTCTCCATCATTGCGTTGCGTAATGTGATTTGTAGATGATTATAGCACGCCTGTTTTTAGAGTCAAGTATTTTTGTAAATATTTTTTATGTATACAAATTTTTAAGCTGTTTTGTAACGTAGGTTACAGAGTGTTGCTAAAAATATGTTTACGTGATAAAATGATTTTGACAACTGTGGTACAGGGTGGCGTTGCCTTCATTCTTAAAGAATGGAGGTGATGTCTATGGTATATTTTACATTCCAGGATCTTATGATTTTCGGTATGTTTATACTGGCATTGCTGACGTTCGTGTTTCAGAACCGTAAGTAAAATGCACATAGAAAAGCTGCCCCAATACTTTGACCGGTAAGGGCAGCTCTTCTGTTTCTTAGCGGGCAACCCACCTTGTGGGCAGTTGTCACTTTTCATCTATAATATAGCATACTGCCAGTTTTTTTGCAAGTTGTGCATATTTAACTTGCGTATTTTCGCTGTTCATGTTAAAGTAAGCATGTAAACAAAATAACGTAACCGCTAGGGGCGCATTTTGCTGAGAGGACTGATGTCCGACCCTTTGAACCTGAATCTGGTTAAAACCAGCGTAGGAAAGCGAGCAGATTTCTGCAAAAAGACAATCAAACCGCTTTCCGACTGGAAGGCGGTCTTTTAATTATAAGGAGGAAAAAATATGGCAACACAAATGCAATTGGCACGCCAGGGCGTGATTACCGAGGCAATGAAAATTGTCGCAGAGCAGGAGCATGTAACTGCAGAATTTATTCGCGAAGGCGTAGCAAACGGAACTATTGCAATCCCCTGCAACATCAATCATAAAAATATTATTCCGCGCGGCGTAGGCACCGGTCTTACTGTAAAGGTTAACGCTAACATCGGCACCTCCAGCAGCTATCCTGATCCGGAACCGGAATTGGCAAAGCTGCAGGCTGCTATTGATGCAGGTACGGATTCTGTTATGGACCTTTCCACCGGCAACAATATCAGTGCTTCCCGTCAGGCAATTATTGCTGCATCTACCGTAATGGTTGGCACTGTGCCGATGTATCAGGTAACTGTAGAAACCATTAAGAAGCGCGGCGCAGTGGTTGAGATGACTAAGGAAGATATTTTCGATGTTATCCGCCAACAGGCTGCAGATGGCGCTGACTTCATGACCATTCATTGCGGTATTAACAAAAATGTGCTGAAGGCACTCATCGACGAAGGCCGCGTTATGGACGTTGTCAGCCGTGGCGGTAGCTTTATTACCGGCTGGATGCTGCACAATGACGCTGAAAACCCACTGTATGAATACTATGATGAAATTCTTGATATCTGTGCTGAATATGATGTAACCATCAGCCTTGGCGATGGCCTGCGTCCCGGCTGCATTGCTGATGCTACCGACAGAGCGCAGATTCAGGAGCTGCTCAACCTGGGTGAATTGACGCAGCGCGCTTGGGATAAGGGCGTACAGGTTATGGTAGAAGGCCCCGGCCACGTGCCCTACAACCAGATTGCTGCGAACATGCAACTGCAAAAACGCCTGTGCCACGGTGCACCGTTCTATGTGCTCGGACCTCTTGTAACAGACGTTGCTCCCGGCTATGATCATATTACCAGCGCTATCGGCGGCACTCTTGCTGCAGTAAGCGGCGCCAACTTCCTGTGCTACGTAACTCCGGCAGAGCATTTGGGCCTGCCTGACTTAAATGACGTGCGTGAGGGTGTAATCGCTACCCGTATTGCTGCTCATGCCGCTGATTTGGCTAATGGCAACAAGCAGGCATGGGAGTGGGATTTGAAGATGGCCAAAGCACGCAAGGCTCTTGATTGGCCGGCTCAGCTTGATCTGGCTATCGACCCGGTAAAGGCTAAGGAATATCGCTGCCGCAAGAACAAATCCGATGATGAGGCTTGCTCCATGTGCGGTGATTACTGTGCAGTTAAAATTGTCGGTCAGTATCTCGAAGAGCATATGAGAAAGCATTAAATAAAATTGCTGATAATATTATAATTAATGTTTTTATAAGGATTTGAGAAGCAAAATATAAGAGAACACCTATTGCGTTATATTTGTTTGGCGCAGGTTGCGGTGTTCTCTTTACTTCTCATGATTAGCAAAATTGCACTAACTATGCTATAATATAGATAATTATAATATTTCTAGAGGTAACTGATGGACAAGAATATTTTAGAATATGTCGGCAAAAGCTTATATCAGACACATATTTTGAAGGAAATGAAGCGTTACGTTGTATTCCGCACGCGTTGTGCTATGCATAGCAGCAAGGTTGACGAACTGCTGCAGTTTTTTGCTGCAAATAGCAAGCGTCAGGCTTGGCTGCAGGGAGCACCTGCGCTTTTGGAACAGACTACCAGAGCATTTTTTTACAAAGGCTCAACTTGGGACGAACGTGTAGAGCTGGTGCAGAATCATCTGCTGATTATGGAAGAGCTGTTCAAGCCGGAGCTGATGGATAAATTGTATAGTAAGGGTGAAATGGTGCAGCTGTGGGAGGATTCCTACGATGACAGACCGCTGACGCTGCAGCTGTGGTTTCATTCCGGCCAACGCAAAGAAGGCTGCCTGTCCTTGGCTTTATTCTATGAAGGCGAGCCTTTATACCAGATCATGTTCTGGCTGGCAAAAAATAAAACAGACGGCAAGAATGTTATTTATATCGGCGCCCTGCAGGGACCGCAGAACGGCAGCGAGCTGATTAAAGGTATGACGAAGGCTTTCTTTGGCTATCGCACCAAAAATCTGATGTTCTATGGCCTGCGCTGCTTTGCTGATGTAATAGGCATTGAAAATATTTTTGCTGTTACTAACGATGGTTACTATGCGATGAACCATATCCGTGTAGACCGCAAGCTGAAAACAGATTTCGGCGCCTTCTGGCAGGAGTGCGAGGGTGTTATCTGCTCTGACCGCCGCTTCTACATTATGCCGACTGCGGAACACCGCAAATCTATGGAGGAGCTGAAGCCGTCGAAGAGAGCACAGCATCGTCGTCGTTTTGCTAAAATGGATGAGATGAAGGCAGCGGTTAAGTCTGCTGTTAAACGCTATAAAAAATAAAATATTACTTGTTTGGTTTGTAATATAGGCACAAAAGCTGTCTGCAATATTATTTATAGTAACAAACTGTACAAATTTTACATTGGATAAAGCAGAGGTTCAGAATAGAACCTCTGTTTTTTTTAGGTAAAACATGCTATAATGAAAATATATAGCTCTGATTGGAGGTAAGAAAATTGAAAAAACAGCTTGCAACTTTATTGTTGACCTTTATCTTTTGCTTTACAATGGTAATCCCGGGCTTTGCAGCTGATGCTGCTGTTCCCATGGCTGAAAAAATTGGTGCTATGGAAAAAATGCTTTACGGTACAGAGCAAAGCGGTTCCCTGCTGCAGCGTATGGACAGCCTTGAGGATGACGTTTACGGAACTATTACAAGTGATGCAATAATCAACCGCGTTGATAATATGTACGATTACCTTGAGGGTACTCCTGATAACGGAGAGGCTTCCTTTGCTACTAAGCTTAATGTAGTAGAATGGAAGATGAACGAAAGCATGTCCGGTGGCGCAGCTAAAAACCGTATTGAAGCAACTGAAAAGCTTCTCTATGGTCAGAACCAGACCGGTTCTTTGAGCGGACGCCTGGAAAATCTGCTGAAGCTTGCTTCCTATGAAGATGGCAATGTGCCTGTACAGGAAGTAACTTTGCCGAAGGATTCTGTTTTGAAAATCACCTTTACTTCCGAGCTGAGCACTAAAATGAGTCGCCAGGGCGACACAGTGCACTTCAAAGCTGCTGATAACCTGTATGTAAATGATGTACTGGTGCTGCCGAAGGGTGCAACCGGTGTCGGTGAAGTTAAAAAGGTTGTTCAGCCTGGCATCTTTGGTAAGGATGGCCGTATTGATATCAACTTTACCTATATCTATGGTATAGATGGTACTAAGATTCCTGTTACCGTAGGCGAGCTGGCCAAACAAAAGGCTGAAAGCATTGCCGGTGCAGCCGGAGCCGCTATTGGCGGTATGATTATTCTTGGTCCTGTAGGCCTGGTTGGCGGTGCCTTCGTCAAGGGCAATAGCGTAACTATCCCGGTTGGCTGTGAAACCTATGTGCAAACTGCTGCAGATACTACCCTGCAGGGTGCAGTATATCAGGAATAAAATCGAAATTTATACGTGAAAAGCTCACTCTTTCGAGTGAGCTTTTGCTTTTTTTATGGTATAATGTTAAGTGGATTATTATGAATTTTTTCATTTGCAATTATAGAGAAGGAGTTTTTTCGTATGAATAAGACTTTTATAGCTGCCACATTAGCTTTGGGCATGTGCATGCCTGTTTATGCAGAACAGTTTAGCAACAGCAACAGCGATAGCATGCTGAGTCCGGTTTCTGTCAGTGAGCCGAATGTTGCATTGCCTCATCGCGAAAAACTGGATGCAGAAAAGCAGCAGGGACTGCCGATTCACCTGACAGGTGAGCATGCAGTATATGATACTGTCAGCGGCGATTTTCATGCCGAGGGTAATATCAGGGTATCACAAAATGGCCAGGATATTTATACAACGCAGGTAAAAGGCAATATGAAAACTGGCGATATCTGGTTATTAGAAGGTGGCAAACTGGTAGAGGGAGAAAGTGAAACTCAGGCTGCCTGGGGTCATTATAACTTTAACAATAAGACCGGTGAAATGCAAAAATTGACCGGTAAAAACGGCAAGGATTTCTTTGCTGCGCCTCATGCTACTATCTATCCGGACAAAATGATTCTTGATGAGGGTGGCTCTACCAGTCGCTGCCCGGCAGAAAAGCATCCTAAATGTTTGGAAATCAAGGCTAAGACCTTTGAAATTTATCCGCATGATAAAATGGTAGCACGCGACGTCAAGGTCTTTGTGCGCGGTAAGCATATCTATTCCCGTGATTATTGGGAAAACAGCCTGACGGAAAAATCCAAGGAACGTATCCTGCCGCATATCGGCTTCAAGGACAGCGATAAGGGAACTTATGTCAATCTTTCCTATGAGCGTCCGTTAGGAGACAAGGACACAATTTATGCTGATATAAATTATTACAGCAAGGCTGGCTATAAGCCTGTTTACGGCCTGGAGCATAACGAGCGTAACTTTAAGGTTACCTACGAAAACGGCTGGTATGAGGACGATGACGAATGGGTAGAGAAGCAGAACAATATACGCTTTAATTATAAAAATCATCATATCGCTCCTGGTTTACCTTTGACTTACAGTGCTTATTTTGAACGTGGTCTGTGGAAAAATGATAATAGCGGACGCAAGAGCTGGCATACAGAATATGGTGCCTTCCTTAACCATGACCGCATTTATCTGTTCAACAGCAAAAATACCTCTTTGGATTTGACGATTGGCAAGAAATGGACACGTGAGAGTGCAGAGGATTCTTTGCAGTCTACTAATGTTTATTATGCAACATTGGGCCAGAAAATCAGCCCGAAGTGGAATACCTGGGTTGGATATTATCGTGAAGATTTTACGACAGATGTATTCACCTACGATCAGCCTGATATGGCCAAAGAGCTGCGCAATGGTCTGCAATACATTATGGATGACAAGAACAGCTTTACCATTGTCAACCGCTATGATTTAGACCAAAAGGAAAACTATGAAACAAGATACAGCTGGACGCATAAGTTCTGCTGCTGGCAGCTTTCCTTGATTTACAAGCATAGAGATACAAATGATAAAGACAGTGCATTTGAAGCCAAGTTTGATTTTATGAACTGGTAATGAGGTAGAATATGAGAGAGATTATTAAACAACGCTTTTTGGACCATCTGCAGGTGGCAAATGCTGTGATGAACAGCGATATTCTGGCACAGATTGAGCGTATTGCTGTAGAAGTAAAAAAGGCGCTGGCCAATGGCAACAAGGTTTTGTTCTGCGGCAACGGCGGCAGTGCCGCTGACAGCCAGCATCTGGCTGCCGAGTTTGTAGGCCGCTTCCAAAAGGAACGCGCCGGTCTGCCTGCTATCGCACTGACGGTAGATACCTCCATTCTGACTGCTGTCGGCAACGATTATGGCTATGATAAGGTTTTCGTGCGTCAGGTACAGGCGCTTGCCCGTCCCGGTGATGTGCTGGTAGGCATTTCCACAAGCGGCAATAGCGCTAATGTTGTGGAAGCTGTTGAGCTGGCCAAGAGCATGGGTGTTTTCTGCGTAGGCTTGACGGCTGAGGGCGGCGGTAAAATGAAGCTGCTGTGCGACGAGTGCATTGCTGTACCGGCGAAGGTTACTGCCCGTGCGCAGGAAATGCATATTTTGATAGGCCACATTTTATGTGAGCTGGTGGATGGTGAATAATTTGGCTGATTTAGCTGTAACAACTTTTTTAGCAGAACAAATTAAGAATGTACGCATTGCTGTTATTGGTGATGTGATGCTGGACAGATACTTCCAGGGCGAGGTAAAACGCATTTCGCCGGAAGCACCTGTGCCGGTAACACGTATTACAAAGATAAATTCCGTGCTGGGCGGTGCGGCAAACGTTGCTGCCAATCTGGCACATCTGGAATGTCAGGTTTTTATGGGCGGTGTGACAGGTGATGATGAAAACCGTCTGCTGCTGGAAAAGCTGATGGATGATGCAGGCATCAATCATCAGGGACTGGTGAAAAGCAAACTCCGCAAGACCATTACCAAGCTGCGTGTTTTGGGCGGCAATCAGCAGATGCTGCGACTTGATTTTGAAGAAACCGGCGATTTGTTCCCCGAAGAAATTATTGAGCTGCGTCATTGGCTGGCAGGACTGCTTGATGAAGGCTTGGATGGCATTATTGTTTCCGACTATGCCAAGGGTGTCTGCTCGGATGATTTTTGCCAATGGGTAATTGCTCAGGGCAAGGCCTATGATATACCGGTTTTGATTGATCCTAAGGGAGCAGACTGGTCTAAGTATGACGGCTGCGATTTTATTACGCCTAATCTAAAGGAAATGTGTGAGGCTGCAGGCTGTCAGCGTGAAAACTCTGATGAAGCTGTTGTCAGCATGGCGCAGGCTGCGCGTGAAAAATTCCATATCAAGAATGTAGTTGTTACCCGCAGTGAGCGCGGTATGAGCCTGGTTAATGCTGAGCAGGTGCTGCACAGCCCTGCCACCGCCATTGAGGTGTTTGATGTTTCCGGTGCCGGTGATACGGTAGCGGCTACGCTTCTTGCCGGTGTTGCAGGCAAGCTGGCGTTGGCTGATGCTGTTTATATGGCGAACCGTGCTGCAGGCATTGTTGTGGCCAAGGTTGGCACTTATCCGGTGCACCGTGACGAGCTGCTGAAAGATTTGCTGACGGAGGAACGCAAGCAGGGCCGTGGCTATCGCACGCTGAGCTGGCAGGAGATTGCTTCTCTGGCAGCAACCTGGAGAGCCTGCGGCGAAAAGATTGTGTTCACCAACGGCTGTTTCGATATTCTGCATGTAGGCCATGTAACATATCTGGAGAAGGCGCGCAACCTTGGCAAGCACCTGATTGTCGGCCTGAATACGGACGCCTCCGTACGCCGTCTGAAGGGTGAAACAAGACCTTTGGTGCATGAACTGGACCGTGCGCGTGTACTTGCAGCGCTGGCCTGCGTAGATGCGGTAGTGCTGTTTGACCAGGATACTCCGACTGAGCTTATTGAAAAAATTCGTCCCGACATTCTCGTCAAGGGCGGTGATTACAAGCCTGAGGAAGTAGCAGGACGTGAATATGCCGGTGAAGTGCGCATTATAGAATTTGAAGATGGTTATTCCACAACCGGTGTGGTGGAAAAAATTGCCAAAATGGTTAAGGAGGGCAAATTATGATTATCGTAACTGGTGGTGCCGGCTTTATCGGCAGTAATATTGTTAAAGGCTTAAATGACCGTGGTATTGATGACATTCTTGTTGTTGATAACCTGACCAACATGGTTAAATTCAAAAATATCCAAGGCCTGAAGGTTAAGGATTATATGGATAAGTATGCTTTCATGGATGCACTGAAGGCAGGCAAATTCAATCATGAAAAAATCGACGTTATTTTCCATGAGGGCGCTTGCTCCGATACTATGGAATATAACGGCAAATACATGATGGAAAACAACTTTGAGTATACTAAAAACGTGCTGCATTTCTGCCTCGACAGAAAGATTCAGATGATGTATGCTTCCTCTGCTTCCACCTATGGCAGCGGTGCGCATGGCTTCCGTGAAGAGCCTGCCTGCGAGGAAGCGCTGAACGTTTATGCTTTCTCCAAGCTGTTCTTTGACAACTATCTGCGCCGTCTGCTTCCGCAGGCACAAAGCCAGGTAGTAGGCCTGCGTTATTTTAACGTATATGGTCCGCAGGAAAACCATAAGGGAAAAATGGCTTCCATGATTTACCAAATGTACAATCAATGTAAGGCAGAGCACAAAGTTCGCCTGTTCGGTGAATATGCCGGCTATGGACCGGGCGAGCATACCCGTGACTTTGTGTATGTAAAAGACGTTGTTAAGGTAAACTTCTACTTCTGGGATCATCCGGAAATCAGCGGTATTTTCAACTGCGGTACAGGCCATGCGCATCAGTTCAATATTCTGGCTAAGGCTGTGCTGAACCATTTTGGCAGCGGCGAGCTGGAATATGTACCGTTCCCTGAAGTACTGAAGGGCAAATACCAGAGCTTTACCGAAGCAGATGACACTAACCTTTTGGCAGCAGGCTATGACGGAGGCTTTACTCCGATTGAAGAAGCTGCAGAGGAATATTGCCAGCTTCTCGACAAGACCGGCGGTTATTACGTTTATGAAGGCTAAGGCGGTATTTTTTGACAGAGATGGCGTGCTCAATGTTGATGTAGCCTATCTCTACAAAATTGAGGACCTGCGCTGGATTGAAGGTGCACGCGAGGCTGTGGCGTATCTGTCGCAGCTTGGCTATAAAATTTTTATTGTAACGAACCAGAGCGGTATTGCGCGTGGTTATTATACAGTAGAGCAGATGAATGAGCTGCATGCTTATATGCAGCGTGAAATTACTGCAGCTGGTGGCAAAATAGAAAAAATCTATTACTGCCCGCATCATCCCGAGGGCAGCGTGCCGGAATATACCGGTGTGTGCGATTGTCGCAAACCTAAACCGGGCATGCTGTTGCAGGCGCTGGCAGAATATGATATCGACAAGGAGCAGAGCTTCTTGGTCGGTGACGGTAAGCGCGATGTGGAAGCAGCGGAGGCTGCTGGTGTCAAAGGCTATCTTTACACAGGCGGCAATCTGCTGGATTTCGTAAAAAATATTGTAAGCGAGAGATGATAATGGAGTATCGGAATATCCTGTTAATCAAAATGAGTTCGTTGGGTGATATCCTGCATACGCTGCCCTTTGCGGCAGCGCTGCGCAAGCGTTATCCCAAGGCCAAAATCACCTGGCTGGTACATCCGCAGTTTGCCGGCTTTGTACCGGATCCTCCGGTGATTGACGAGGTGCTTTATTTTGATAAGGTAAAATTTAATAAGCTGGGCTTTAGTGATAAGCTGAAATATTTTTGCGAAATGCGCGCACTGCTGCACAGCAAGCATTTTGACCTGGTAATAGATATGCAGGGCCTTTTCAAAAGTGCGGTGTTGGCTGCTATCAGCGGCTGTGATAACCGCATCGGCTATTGCGAAATGCGCGAGGGCAGCGGCCTTGTGAGCAAGGCGATTGGCGGAAGTCATAGTAAGGACCATGTTATTGAGCGCTATCTTGACGTGGCACGTTATCTTGGTGCCAAGGTTGATTCGTTGGATGATGTAGAATTTCCAATGCCGGATTTTAGTAAGGAAACCGCTTCTGTGCAGCATAAACTGCAGGAAGCAGGCTGGCAGGGCGGCGATTACGTTGTTATTGTCCCCGGTGCGCGCTGGTGGACGAAGGAATGGCCGGTTGAGCATTATATTGAGCTGGCGAAAAAGCTTACGGCTGACGGTACTGCCGTGGTGCTGGCAGGCGGACCTGATGATGCAGTCAAGGGGCAGAAGATTGCCGAAGGCACAGCAAGCTCACTGGTTATCGATTTGACGGGACAGACAAGCCTGCGTGAGCTGGCAGCGCTGATTAAGGGCTGCAGCTTCTATATCAGTGCGGATACCGGCCCGCTGCATTTTGCAGCGGCTTTGAAAAAGCCTCTTGTGGCAATGTACGGACCGACGAAGGCTGACCGCACCGGTCCATATGGCAGCAAAAATTCCACGGTATTGCTTTCACCGGCAAAGTGTGCAGGCTGCTTGAAGAAAAAGTGCGATAACTGGCATTGTATGCATGATATAACGCCGGATATGGTCTATAAAATTTATCAGGAAAAGGTGGCAAAAGGCTGATGGCACAAGCTGTAGAATTAAATGGCAAAAAAATATTGGTAACATTTTTGATGCATCTGGGAGACCTGACGCTGACCACGCCTTTTATCCATGCACTGCGTAAGGCAGCACCAGATGCGCATATTACTTTTCTGGCAGATGAGAAGCTGAAGGATGTAGTACTGCATAATCCGTATTTAGATGAGGTTATCACGATTGACAAGAAGGGCAAGGACAACAGCCTGCTGGCGCTGATGGCCTGCGCCCGTCGTCTGAGCAAGATGGATTTTGATGTGCTGATTAACCTGCATCCGAATGAGCGTTGCAGCTTTATTGATGCTTTTACCAAAGTGAAATTGCGTTGCGGTACAACACACACTTTGTTCAAACCGCTTTGGGATGTGTTTACACCGCTTAACCGCAAAATTCATGCGGCGGATATGTATCTTGATGTACTGACGCAGCTTGGCGTACAAAAGCTGGAGCATAACGGTCTGGAGATTTTCCCGAGCGAGGAATATCAGCAGCATGCGGAGGAATTCTGGCGTGAGCACGGCGTGTTCGCTACCGATAAGCTGGTAGGCTTTAACATCGGCAGTGCTGTTGTTACCAAGCGCTGGGCGCCGGAGCGCTTTGCCAAGGTAGCAGATATTCTTGCGGAAAAGGGCTATAAGCCTGTATTCTTCGGCGGTACGATGGACGAAGAAATGGTGCAGGAGGCAGTCAGCTTCATGAAGACGACTCCTGTGGTAGCAACCGGCAGCTTCCGTATTGGCGAGCTGGCGGCGGCAATGCGTCGCTGCAGCCTGATTATCACCAACGACAGCGGCCCGATGCACGTAGCAATCAGCCAGAAGGTGCCTATCGTAGCGATGTACGGTCCGTCCAGCCCGAAGCTTTACGGACCTTATACCAAGGATGCAACTATTGTGACAGCGTTGCCGCCCTGCCCTGGTTGTGCAGGTGGAATGAAGCATAAGTGTGATGATATGCAATGTATGACACGTCTGACGGTAGAGCAGGTTGTACAGGCTGCTGAGCAGATGCTGCAGCAAAAGGAGAAATAATATTGAGTAAGCAAAGCATTATTACCGGAGAGGTTTTATTGCTGTGTGAAAGAGTGGAGATGGCGCAGTTTATGCACGCTTATCTCCGGCATTTATTTAAGCAGGGTATCAGCTTGCCTAACATGCAGATTGTAAATTATCAGAGTATCGATAAGTTAGACTTGCTGACTAAACGCCTTATACAGCTGGAAGGCAGAGAAATAGTGCAGAAGGCAGTATTCTTTGCTGACGCGGCTGATGAGCGCGAACGCCGAATGCAGAAATTTTTTGCAGTGCGTGACAATACTTTCTTTAGAGGAGTGGAGTATTGCACGCACTTTTTCTTTCCCGGCAAAAAAGCTACTAAACGTTGGCAAAAGGGTTATCTTGAGGATATGCTGCTGCAGTCGCTGCGGCTGGAAAGCTCGGAGTGCAGTGATTATTATAATCTGTATAATATGAGTGCGGAGTATTTGCAGTCAGTAAATTGCTGCCGTGGGCGAGAAAACAGATTAGTGAATTATAGCAGGCATTTACTGTACACATATCTGGCAGGAACAGAAAGGTATGTGGGCATGCGCTTGGGCGAGGCGGCTCTGGCAGGAGCCTTTGATTTGGAGCATCCGTGCTATGCGAGTCTTAAGGAATGCTTGCAAGGCTTAAACTAGAGCAGCAGAATGCGAGGTTATCAAAATAACTTAATTGATTTATTATATTGTGCAAAAGTGTTAGCTTTGTTAGCTGTCGTCCTTTCTGAATTTTGGAAAAGCAAATAAATATGTTATAATTAACAAACAAACTAAAAAAGGGGGAGCAACATTTATGTTCGGAGAAATCATTGGAGCAATCAGCAATTTTATGTATAGTTATTTGCTGATTATCATGCTCATCGGTGTAGGCCTGTACTACACTCTGCGTACTCGTCTGGTGCAGGTACGTTTGTTTAAGGAAACTATTCGTGTTATTTTGGAGAAGCCTGTTGAATCCGGGGCGGTATCATCCTTCCAGGCTTTGATGGTATCTACTGCATCCCGTGTGGGTACCGGTAATATTATCGGCATTTCCACAGCTATCTGCCTCGGCGGTTATGGTGCTGTGTTCTGGATGTGGGTTATTGCTGTTGTTGGCGGCGCTTCTGCTTTTATTGAAAGCACTCTGGCACAGATTTACAAGAAACGTGGTCCGCACGGCAGCTACGGCGGCCCTGCATATTACATCGAAGCTGCTTTGGGCAGCCGCGGTCTGGCAGTGCTCTTTGCTGTGGCTTTGATTGTAACATATGGCTGCGGCTTTAACATGCTGTGCTCCTACAATCTGCAGTCCACCTTTGCTGCTCTGAGCTTCTATAATCCGGATACAACTCCCTGGATTATCGGTGCTGTAGAGGCTGTGCTCGTAGGCTATTGCCTGCTGGGCGGTGGCAAGCGTGTTATCAAAGCAACCTCTACTCTGGTTCCTTTGATGGGCGTTATCTACATTTCTGTAGCATTTATCCTTACTATTATGCATATCAATCTGGTTCCCGGCGTTGTAGGCAGAATTTTTGCTGAAGCATTTGACTTCACTGCAATTTTTGGTGGCTTTGCCGGCAGCTGCATGATGTTCGGTATCAAACGCGGTCTGTACAGCAACGAAGCAGGTGTTGGTTCTGCGCCGAACGCTGCAGCTGCTGCTGACGTTTCTCACCCGGTTAAGCAAGGCCTGGTTCAGATGCTGTCCGTATTTATTGATACTCTGCTGATTTGCACCGCTACCGCTTTCATGTGCCTGAGCTCCGGCATAGAGCCGACTAAGGAGCTTGCTGGTGCGCCTTATGTACAGGCAGCTCTGGCAGCAAGCATGGGCGATTATGCTAAGCTGTTTATTACTGTATCTATGGTACTGTTTGCCTTCACTACTCTGCTTGGCAACTTGTATTATGTAGATAATGCTTTTGCTTATGTTCTGAAGCATGTTCCGGGCAAAACCTTTACTCTGTGCTACCGAATTCTGGCTTGCGTACTGATTTTCATCGGTGCCGGCTCCAGCATGGGTACAATGTGGGATTTGGCAGATGTTACCATGGGCTTCATGGCAATCATCAACTTGCCTGTTATCTGCATTCTGGGCGGTCCTGCTCTGCGTGCGCTTGATGATTACACCGAGCAGCGCGATGCCGGTAAGAATCCTGAGTTTAAGGCCAGCAAGATCGGTCTGACTCAAAAGCTGGACTACTGGCAGGATTAATATTTGTTCGTTTGAGCTGTTACGAGATTTCGTAGCAGCTCTTTTTGTATGCGTAAGTTTAATTTGGTTATAGGATTAACTTTTACTTAGGGAGAGGTAGACATCTATATAAAAAAAACCTCGGTGAAAACAACATCGCGATGCTGTTTTTACCGAAGTTTTAAAGGTTAAATCAGATATACAGGTATATAGTAGGTTTGCTCATTGATAGGTCTTATCTTATCGCAAGAATCAATAACTAAACCGGTAGCAATATTAAGATGATACTTATCAAGAACGCTAAAGTTTTTTGTTGCTTTTTTAGGCGCTATACCTTGCTTTATTTCAATTGGACAGATGGTAGAACCGTCAACATATAATAGATCAATTTCCTTTTGGTCAGTATCCCGATAATAGAACAGGAAATCCTTAGGAGTTTTACCATGTGCGTAAAAATTTTTGACGAGTTCGCTGACTATATATGTTTCGTAAAAAGCGTCGCTCATAGCGCATTTCTCCAACATTTCCGCATTAGGCCATTTGCAGAGATAAGAGCAGAGACCCGTATCTAAAAAATACATTTTAGGTGCTTTAATAATGCGGTTAGAAATGTTAGCCATATATGGTTGTAGCAGGTAAATAATACCAGAGGTTTCTAAAATGGAAATCCATTTTTTGCAGGTTCTTACGTCTATGCCGACATTGCGGGCGATTTCGTCATAATGCAGCTCTTGAGCAGTTCTTAAAGCAACAATAGAAATAAAGTTTCTGAACTGCATTTCACTGGAAGCAGCAATAAGCTTACGGACATCTTTTTCAATATATGTATCGACATATGCTTTGAAATAAATGTCTCGTTTAGAGATGCCTGTGAAAATATCTGGCATGCCGCCATTGAAGATATCCTGATAAATTTCTCGCCTGGTTCTATAAGAAATTTTTTTGCTGCGTTCTAATGCTATTAATTTTTGGATATCAGCAGAAAACAAATTATTAGGATAAGCATATTTTTCTGCTTGGGAAAGAGAAAGCATTTCGATTACTCCACATCTGCCTGCAAGGGAATCGCTGATACTTTCCTGCAGCTCAAAACGGTTAGAGCCGGTCAAAATATACATAATTTGTCTTTTTTCGTTGTTACGCAGCCAGATCAAACGCTGTTCATCTATTTTTATTTTTATTTCATCAAGCAGGTTAGGTGCTTTTTGAATTTCATCAATAATTACGGGCCAGCCATATTGCTCAAGAAACAAGAGTGGATTATTAATAGCTAGGGCGCGATCTTCTGCGTCATCAAGAGTGACCATAGGAATTTTATCACCGAATAGCATATTAATCGTTGTTGATTTGCCGACCTGTCGTGGGCCATAGATTACTATGCAGGGGAAAGATGCTGCTGCATCGAGGATGGTTTGCTCAACATAGCGTTTGATATACATGACAGATCCTCCTTTAGAAATATATAGAACGATAGTAGTTGAACATTGTTGTAAGCTCATTATATAACAAAACTTCGGTGAAAACAACATTGCGATGCTATTTTCACCGTAAAAATAGTGATAAAAGCTTTGCTTGCTAATTATCATAGTGAATGATAAAATCATAAGTAAGAAGAATTTTTAGGAGGGCATGATGGGCAGATTTGTAAATCCTGATAATAGTGCGTTTCAGGTAGCAGTTGCTTCAGAAATATATATAGATAAAACTGGTATGCTGGCTTATACTAATAAAGTGCTGGGTACGAAGCAGGCTCTTATCTGCAACAGTCGTCCGCGGCGTTTTGGTAAATCAACCACTGCAGATATGCTGACAGCATATTATAGCAGAGGGGCTGATTCTAAGAACTTGTTTGCTGGTTATGAGATTAGCAATGACAAAAATTTTTCTAAATACTTGAATAAATATGATGTGATTCATCTTGATATTCAGTGGTGTATGATGGACGCTGGGTCAGCAGAGAATACAGTTAGTTATATAAACAAAAATGTCATTGGTGAATTGAAAAAATTATATCCGGAGATAGAGTTTGCGGATGTTCAGCATCTTTATGGTGCACTTTCCAAAATAAATGCTGCCTTAAAGCAGAAATTTATTATTATTATTGATGAATGGGATGTTTTGGTGCGTGATGAAGCCACAAATACTGCTGTTCAGGAAGAATATATTAATTTTTTGCGAGGCTTGTTCAAAGGAGCAGAACCGGAAAAATATCTTGCATTAGCTTATCTTACAGGTATTTTGCCGATTAAGAAAATTAAAACACAGTCCGCATTAAATAACTTTGAAGAATTTACTATGCTTGCACCTGGCGGTTTAGCTTCCTATTTTGGCTTTACGGAAGCAGAAGTACAGGGATTGTGCGCTAAATACAATGTTGATTTTACAGAAGTAAAGCGTTGGTATGATGGTTATTTTTTAGGCAATGAGCATATCTATAATCCTAAAGCGGTTGTCAGCGTGATGCTGCGCAAGGAATTTCAAAGTTATTGGTCACAGACAGGAACTTATGCAATGATAGTTCCGCTGATTAATATGGACTTTGATGGCTTAAAGGCTGCTATAATAGAGATGCTGTCAGGAGATATTGTTAGCGTCAATGCTAAAACTTTCCAAAACGATATGGTTAACTTTACAGATCGTGATGATGTGCTGACGGTTTTGATTCATCTTGGCTATCTTGCTTATAACCAGAAGCTCAAAGTGGCGTTTATTCCTAACGAAGAAATTCGCGAGGAGTTTTTGGCAGCAGTAAAGCGAAAAAAGTGGAATGAGTTAGTTGATTTTCAACGTGCTTCAAAAGCTCTTTTAAATGCTACGTTGGATATGGATGCAGAAGCAGTTGCAAAATATGTTGAGAAAATTCACCAGGAATATGCGTCTGTTATTCAATATAACGATGAAAACTCTCTTAGCAGTGTGTTGGCGATAGCTTATCTGAGTGCTATGGAGTATTATTTTAAGCCAATTAGAGAGCTGCCAACTGGTAGAGGGTTTGCTGACTTTGTGTTTTTACCGAAAGCAGAGTATGCTGAAGGCTATCCTGCGCTATTGGTAGAGCTTAAATGGAATCAATCTGCTGAAGCTGCGCTTGCACAGATAAAAGAGAAGAAATATCCTGAGTCACTTGTGCAGTACACAGGAAATATTTTGTTGGTAGGCATTAATTACGATAAGAAGAACAAAAAACATCAATGTTTGATTGAAGAGATGAAAAAATGATTTTCGCTGCGGCTTATGCCGCAGCTTTTTTCTTGCAAAAGTAAACTTTAGCTATACTGTTTTTACCATATCACTTATCGTATACTATTTTCACAAGGTTCTTTGAAAACTAAATAGCACAAAACATATTTAGTGAACTACTATTTTTGCCCTAGCCTGTTTGTTATAATGGATGCAAGAAGCATAAATAAACTATTCACATGCAGGCGTGCTGAAGAGGGTGTGCAGGAGTTTCAGTTGATGCCGGAGAATATGTAAGTATCTTAGTTGTGATTGGAGGTTTTGAAGATGGCAAACAAAGAAGCAGAAAAGATTTTAAAAGAAGACTTAGGTGTTAAAAGCTTGAGATCTTTCCCTAGAGATATTGCGATAGATTATGATGATTCAAAGCATATTTTGACTATGACTCTTTTGCCTAAAGCTGTTGGATTAGGTAAAGGTGATGCTGTAAATATGCAAGATAATGCAGCAGCATTTGAAGCATGGTGCTTTATTATAAAAGCTTATACCAATATTAAGAACTTAAAAATTATGCTAGATATAGATGGCGTAGTTAATGATAGATATGTTGGTGGAATACCATCGAATGGGCATTTAGGCAGATTTTTGTATCGTATTTTAAAATTTAAAGAGCAATATGGCACATGGTTTTTCTTATCTGATGAATTAGAAGCTATGAGAAAAAATTTTGCTGATTTTTTAAGTAGTGGTAAGTTTGTCAATAATGAACCTTCAAAAGAAGCAGAAGATGATGAAGATGTGTTGGGTACAGAGGGCTATGTTGAAAAACGTTTTTGTGATGATGATAGTCTTGGAAAGTTGATATTAGATTTTTCAGATAAAAATGTTGTTATGAACAGACAACTGCCTGTAGGGTTGTTTAAAGATAAAAAGTCTGATGCAACTGCTGTTTTTACAGGTAAAAAGTCTGCAATAGATTTTTGGGTATTAGATGGAAATGAATTTAATATCTATGAGTTGAAGGCTAAAAACAAAATGGTGGGGATTTTGACAGAAATATTTTTCTACAGCAATTATATGCGCGACGTGTATTGGCATAATAGCTTGGAAACAAAACAAAATGTAAAGATTCGTAATCCTAAAAAGACAGATAGAAGCTACAATAAGCTATGTGATGGAATTAAAAATATTACAAAGATAACAGGCTGGATTTTAGCTGATGAGTTTCATCCTCTTATTACAGATGCTACAGATGCTGTGATAAATATTATGAACGATAATGGAATAGAAAGTGAATTACAGTATAATAAAAAGCAATATGATTTAAAGATTGATATAAACGTTCATAAATAAGAATATCCACTCGCCCCGCGCGTCGGGGCGTTTTCTTTACCCAAAACAAGCATCAGCTATACTATTTTTGCCATACAACTTATCGTATACTATTCTCACAAAATTTTTTGGAAGCAGCATAGTTGATGTAAATACTAAAATGTTTTTTGTTAGGAAGGGTGGAGATAAAATGCAAAAGATAAATTTTCATAAAAATGATAATACAGAACAAAAATGTGAGCCTGATTATATCACAGCGCATGAATATTGTATGTTTAACAGAAGACTGCTTGAACATGATAAAAGATGTGGATGTTTTCATTGCCTTAAAGTTTTTGACACTAAAGAGTTAGAATGGGTTGATTTTGGCTTAACTGCACTGTGTCCATATTGTGGCATAGATGCTGTTATAGGCGAGAGTGCAGGCTATCCGTTGACAGAAGAATTTTTGCAGAAGATGAGAGATTATTGGTTTAGCTACTAAGATACAATGATAGTTTGAGATAAATAATAGGGAGCGATAAGATGTCTACCAACATAGAATTTCTTCATGCCGACCAGATTGGTGGCTGTGTAACTTTGATTAGTACGGATACGACAAAAATTTGCATTGAATTTGGCGAGAATCTGCCGGGCAGCAAGCATAAAGAAGCGCTGGAGGTCGAAGGCCTCACTTCTGTCGAGGTGCAATACGACGCAGTATTCTTCACGCATTATCATGGCGACCACATTGGTCGCTTCAACAAAATTCTGCCGGGGATTCCACTGTACATGAGTCAGATGTGCCGCTATGCGCTGCTCAATATTTACCACGCTTTGGCGAAGCACGATGCCCGGTACAAAAAGCAGATTGAGATTTTGGAAGACAAAACGCGTAATCATGTGCTCTGGCCTCAGCAGGCTGTGCAGGTTGGCGATATTAAAGTCACACCTTACACCATTGACCATTCGGCAGAGGCGGCGATGATGTTTCTGATTGAAACGCCGGATAAGCGTATTTTGCACATGGGCGATTTCCGCACGCACGGCTTTATGGGAAACAAGCTCAAAAAGCTGTTGCTGCACTATGTCTTTGGCTTGCAGCTGCGTTATAAGCCTGTGGATATTCTGATTACCGAAGGCACAAATATGACGCGCGAGGAGGGCGAGCTGCTGACGGAAGATGAACTTTTTACGCAGGCTTGTGCGTTGATGCGAGAGTATAAGCTGGTCTTTTGCATCTGTTCGTCGACGAATTTTATCCGCCTGCGCAATTTTTATCGTGCCGCACGAGCTGCGCATAAGGTTGTGCTGGCAAGCGGGTATATGTTGAAGCAGGTGCAGAGTTATTATCATTATAAGCTGGATTTGTATGCATATCTGAATAATTGTAAACAGGACAGGGAGTTCAGATTGTCGGGAATGTATAGCCTGCTGCTGGACAAGGAAGCGTTACAGGATAAATTGGCCTACAAGTTACAGGAAAAAAAGCTGCGTGAACGTGGCGCGCTGATTTTTCTGAGCGGAACACAGGCTGCGGAGAAGCTGCAAAGGCTGGTGGCGCAATATAGCGACCTACAGCCGCTGGTAATTTATTCCCAATGGTCAGGTTATATTAAGGACAAGAAGGCAGAGTATTATAATGCGGAGCTGGCTGAGGCCTGTGCTGCCTGCAATACTGTGCAGCTGCATACGAGCGGGCACGCGTCAAAAGAGGTAGTGGAGGAGATTATCAGGTTGGTGAACTCACGCGAGTATGTGGCGATAATTCATTCAGAGCAGGCGGAAATCAGGTATAGACAGTATTGATTTTCTTAGCAGTTGCGTATATTATTACGACTGCCCGGATGATAAGGAATATTTTTCTACGAGCGTTGAAGTGCAGTCTGACGCGGGCTTTTTGGGCTGGGTGGCAGGTTTTGGCGGTGATGTAATTATCGCTGGCCCAGACAGTGTACGTGCGGCGTATAGGGAATATTTGCAAAAGCAGCTTGAGCTGTATAACAGCGAAGCTAAATAATTTTATCAATAAAGCATCGTTTGTACTGCATTTTACAGCGCAGGCGGTGTTTTTTTGCTGTGAATAATTTGCGCTTTTACAAGCTTATACCAAGTAAATGCATTGACGATACGAACTGCCGACGACAACTAAGAAAATTTTTCTTTGCTACTGGCAGTATTTTCAGAATTAATGTAGAATAGATACATAATAAAGCAATTTTTTGGTCAAGGTTGTTTTATGTCCTTTGCGAAGGAGGGAAAGACGATGATTCATAATTATTATCCTGGCTGTACGCTGTCAACGAAGGCGAAGCAGCTGGATATGGCAGCACGACGCTGTGCTGAGGTGCTGGGCTTTCCGCTGGTGGAGCTGCCGGAATGGCAGTGCTGCGGTGCGGTTTACCCGATGGCGCCTGATGCTATTGCCGAGCGTCTGAGTGCGGTGCGTGCGCTTGTGGCGGCGCGTGAAAACGGCGGCGTATTAGTGACGCTGTGCAGTGCGTGCTACCATGTCATCAAACGTGTGAATCACGATATGGCGACGAATGCGGAGATTCGCCAAAAGGTGAATAATTATCTGCAACTTGAAGAGCCTTATGCCGGTGAAACACGGGTTTTGCATTACCTGGAGGTTTTGCGTGATGAAATTGGATGGGAAAAGCTGGCACAGCTGGTGAGCCATCCTTTAAAGGAACGCAGGGTTGGCGCTTATTATGGCTGTTTGCTGCTTAGACCGGGAGCAGTTTTAGCCCTCGATGACGTAGAGAGTCCTACTGTTATGGAAGCCTTTATTAAAGCGCTGGGTGCGGAGCCTGTTATTTACAGCATGCGCAATGAATGCTGCGGCGGTTATCTAGCGCTGAAGGATAAGGCGCAGTGCGAGCAGCTTGTTAGCGAAATTAAAAATAATGCTGCCAGCTGTGGTGCGCAGGAGCTGGTCACTGCCTGCCCGCTGTGTGCGTATAACCTGACGGCCAATGGTGCCGCAGGCAGCCTGCCGACACGCTACTTTACGGAGCTTCTTGCTGAAGCGCTTGGTGTTGCGGAGAGCGAAGGAGGTGCGGAATAATGGCTGTTGATGAAAAGCAATTGACAGAAGATATTTTGCGCCTTGCTGCTACCGACGTGCGTCGCTGCATGCAATGCGGCCGCTGCAGTGCGAACTGTGAAGCTGCGTCTAAAATGGATTTGCTGCCCCACCGCGTAGTGTGGGACTTAAACAGCGGTTATGCGTCCGAGCTGCTGGAGGCAGACGCACCGTGGCAATGTCTGTCCTGCATGGCGTGCGAGGAGCGCTGCCCACGCGGCGTGAGTCCGGCGCGCGTTATGGAGGCGTTGCGCCTGCTGCAGATTCGTCAGCAAGGAAACAACAAGCTGCCTGCCGAAAGTGTGGAGCATTATCCGAGCGATATGCCGCAGCAGCTTTTGGTTGCAGCCTTTAGAAAATATAATAAATAGGGGGAAGCTACGTGCAAAAGATTGGTGTTTTTGTTTGTTGGTGTGGCAGCAACATCGCCGGCACGGTAGATGTTGCCCAGGTGGTAGAGGCAGTGCGCCAAATTCCTGACGTTGCCTATGCCATCGATTATAAATATATGTGCTCCGAGCAGGGCCAGGAGCTGATTCGCAAGGCTGTGGCAGATTATAAGCTGGACAGACTTGTTGTCTGCAGCTGCTCGCCGCGTATGCATGAGGCAACCTTCCGCAAATGTGCGGAGGGTGTTGGCATCAATCCCTACATGGTAGAGATTGCCAATATCCGCGAGCAATGCTCCTGGGTGCTGAAGGATAAGGCTGAAGCGACAGCGAAGGCGATTAAATTAGCCAAGGCAGCAATTGCCAAGGTGCGCTTTAATGGAGCGCTGAAGCCCGGCGAAAGCCAGGTAGTGAAGCGCGCACTGGTTATCGGCGGCGGTATTGCCGGTATTCAGACGGCGCTGGATATTGCGGAAGCAGGCTACAAGGTAGATATTGTGGAGAAGGAGCCGACAATCGGCGGCCGTATGGCGCAGCTCGACAAAACCTTCCCGACACTCGACTGCTCTGCCTGCATCCTGACACCGAAGATGGTGGATGCGGCAAATCATGAAAATATTACGCTTTATACCTATAGCGAGGTAGAAAGCGTAAGCGGTTTCGTGGGTAATTTCGATGTGACAATCCGCAAAAAAGCACGCAGCGTGAAGGCTGATATGTGCAGCGGCTGCGGCATCTGTACCGAAAAATGTCCGTCCCGCAAAACTCCGAGCGAATTCGATATGGGACTGAAGAATCGCGGCGCAATCTATATTCCCTTTGCGCAGGCCATTCCTAAGGTGCCTGTTATCGACCGTGAGGCCTGCATCAAGTTCAAGACAGGTAAATGCGGTATCTGCTCCAAGGTTTGTCCTGCAGGAGCAATTGATTATACGCAGACCGATGAGCTGATCACGGAAAAATACGGTGCAATTGTATTGGCAACCGGCTTCGAAACGATGCCTCTCGATAAATTCGGCGAATACGGCTACGGGGCCAGCAAGGATGTTATCACCTCACTGGAGCTGGAGCGTCTGACGAATGCGGCAGGACCTACCGAAGGACATCTCGTTTGTCCGTCTACCGGTAAGGAGCCGAAGAAGGTTATTATCGTTTCCTGCGTAGGCTCGCGTGATGTGAGCGGTCGTGGCAAGAGCTACTGCAGTAAAATCTGCTGCATGTATAATGCCAAGCATGCGATGTATATCCGCGAAAAATACCCTGATGTGGATGTAACTGTATTTTATATAGATGTCCGTACTCCGGGCAAGGGCTTTGACGAGTTCCAACGCCGTACAGTGGAGGAATACGGCGTGCATTATGTACGCGGTCAGGTTGGCAAGGTTATAGTTGACGGCGACGGCAAGCTGACTGTTTTTGCCAGCGATCTGAACAGCGGCCGCAAGCTGATGCTGAATCCTGATTTAGTAGTGTTGGCAACGGCTGTACAGCCTTCTCCCGATGCGCGCAAGCTGGCGACGATGCTGACTGCCAGCATTGACAACGATGACTTTTACGTAGAGGCGCATCCGAAGCTGCGTCCAGTTGAAAGTCCGACGGCAGGCATTTTCCTCAGCGGCATGTGCCAGGGACCGAAGGATATTCCGGAAACTGTTTCACAGGCCGGTGCAGCGGCTGTTAAGGTGGTCGGCCTGCTGGCGAAGGATAAGCTGCTGACGAATCCCTGCACTGCGCAGTGCGATACAAGCATTTGCAGCGGCTGCCTGGCTTGCACGCATGTCTGCCCCTATGGTGCGATTACCGGCGAGAGCAAGCAGGTTATCACTAAGCTTGGCGTGCGCGAAACACGCACCGTTGCTGTGGTAAACAATGCGCTGTGTCAGGGCTGCGGTGCCTGCACGGTAGCCTGCCCCTGCGGTGCTATGGATTTGCAGGGCTTTACTAATCAACAAATTCTGGCAGAGGTGGATGCATTATGCTAGAGAAGAAAAATTTTGAACCGAAAATTGTGGCCTTCTGCTGCAACTGGTGCAGCTATGCCGGTGCTGACGGCGCCGGAACAGCCCGCAAGCATTATCCCGCTAATATCAAAATCATTAAGGTTCCCTGCTCCTGCAGAGTGAATCCGCTCTTTATCCTGCGTGCGTTTCAGCGTGGCGCGGACGGTGTAATCATGTGCGGCTGTCACCCCGGTGACTGCCATTATTCTACCGGCAACTATTATGCGCGTCGTCGTATGACGCTGCTGCTGAGTATGCTTGATTATCTGGGTGTGGCCGGTGAACGCTTCCGTGTGGAATGGGTTAGTGCGGCTGAGGGCGCACGTTTTGCACAGGTGATGAACGATTTTGCCGAGCACATTGCGGCATTGGGTGAGAATGTAAAGTTGAGGGATTTGCGATGCAAAAAATAGAAAAGCTGTTGCAGAAGCGTGCAGCTGAGCTGTTGGCAGAGGGCACAGTAGAGCGTGTGCTGGCATGGCAGGCAGGCGAATTCTTTTACGATAACACACCTGCAGCCGTAAGCAGTGCGGACGAATGCGACAAGCTTGTCTATAACGAGTTCTGCCCTGCCAATCTCTGCAAATATTTAATTGAAACAAGCCATGCAGGCAAGAAGACTGCTGTTTTCTTAAAGCCCTGTGATACATATGGCGTGAATCAGCTGCTGAAGGATAACCGCATTAAGCGTGAGCTTGTTTACGCCATCGGAACTCCTTGCAGCGGGATGCTGGATATCAAAAAGATTAAGGCTGCCGGCGCTAAGGGTATTATCAGCGTGAGCGTTGACGGCGACGAGGTTGTTGTCAACACTGCCTATGGCGAAAAGCGTCTGGTAAAGGCTGACGTGCTGCTGAACAAATGCTTGATGTGCAAGGGCGCTGCTTATAAAATTGCGGACGAGGAGCTGGCCGAGCCGTTGCCTGTACCGCAGTTCACCGGCGATAAATTCGCCAAGGTCAAGGAGATTGAAGCGATGAGCCCCGAAGAGCGCTTCTCCTTCTGGCAAAGCGAGCTGTCCAAGTGCATCCGCTGCAATGCCTGCCGTGATATCTGCCCGGCGTGCAGCTGTGAGCAATGCATTTTTGATAAGCCCGATACTCCGGTAGCAGGCAAGGCGTATGCCGACGAGGTTGAAGAGCAGATGTATCATATCATCCGTGCCTTCCACGTTGCCGGCCGCTGCACCGGTTGCGGTGAATGTGCGCGTGTTTGTCCGCAGGGAATTCATCTAGAGCTGCTGAACATGAAGTTTATGAAGGATATCAACAGCTTCTTCGGCCAATATCAGGCCGGTGCGGACAGCGAAACACCTGCACCTCAAGTGAGCTTTAAGCAGAATGATCCGGAAGCCAACAGTGCGGTAGAAGGGAGGGCGCAGCATGTATAAGATAGCAAAGGAAAAGCTGCCAAAATTATATGCAGCCTTACAAAATATCGGTACGCTGCTGCTGCCCTGCAAAAACAAGAGCGGGCATGCCGACTTTGCTCCATATCACGAAGATGCGGAGGTTGCACTGGATGCACCGCTGACAAACCGCAGCGCCAAGGACGTTTTCTTCCCACAGGTAGAAAATCTGCTGACCTTTAAGACGAGCGGCAAGGAGCTGGCGCTAGAGCAAAATATTCCGCCTGCCGGCGTGACGATCGTCATGGGCGTGCGTGCCTGCGATGCGCGCAGCTTTAAGATTTTGGATAAGGTGTTTTTAAAAGCGCCTGTTGATACATATTATAAAACAAGACGCGAGCAATGCGTGCTTATCGGCTTAGGCTGCAGCGCTCCAGAAGAAACCTGCTTCTGCCATGCCTTTGGCATTGACGCAGGCGCTCCGGAGACGGATGTGCAGACTTGGCTAGTGGGCGAGGAGCTTTGCTGGCAGGCTGTGACTGCCAAGGGCGAGGAGCTGACAGCGAAGCTTGTCAGCGCTGGTGTACTGGCAGAGGCAGATGCAGATGCTGCGGCAACGGTTAGTGAGCAGCAGAAGCAGACGAAAAAAATTTTGAGTGTACTGCCCTTGCATGATTTCAAGGTGAATAACGAGCTGGCGAAGGATGAGTTGAAGGTCTTCCACAGTAAAATTTGGGAACAGCTGGCAGCAGGCTGCCTGTCCTGCTGCACCTGTACCTATGTGTGCCCGACATGTCATTGCTATGATATCCGCGATTATCAGGAGACGGAAGAGCGCACGCAACGCTATCGCTGCTGGGACAGCTGCATGGCGAAGGATTTTACGCTGATGGCTCATGGCAGCCCGCGTAAGACGAAGGTGGAGCGCTTCCGCCAGCGTTATATGCATAAGCTGGTATATTTCCCTGAAAACAATGAGGGTGAATATGCTTGCGTCGGTTGCGGACGCTGCCTGCAAAAGTGTCCGGTGCAGCTGAATATTGTCAAGGTTGCCAAGGCCTTGGAAAAAGCGGAGGTGAAGCAGGATGTGTAATTGTCAGGATACCTTGATTCCGCAGATTGGCGTGGTGACGGACATCTGCACGGAAACGGCTGATGTAAAAACCTTCCGCGTGGAGAAAATCGGCGGCGGTAAGCTGTTTGAGCATATGCCGGGACAATGCGCTATTCTTTCTGTTCCGGGTAAGGGTGAGGCGATTTTTTCCATTACCTCCTCTCCGACGAACGAAAAATATATGGAGGTCAGCATTAAACGCTGCGGTTCGATTACGAACTTTTTGCATTTCGATATTGAACCCGGTCAGCAGATTGCGGTGCGCGGACCTTACGGCAATCATTTCCCTGTTGAGGATAAATTGAAAGGCAAGGATCTGCTCTTTATCGCCGGTGGCATCGGTTTGGCGCCGCTGCGCAGTGTCATCAATTATATGCTGGATAAGCGTGACGATTACGGCAGCATTGATGTTGTTTACGGCGCACGCAGTAAGGAAGATTTTGTGCGTTACGATGAGCTGACGAATGTGTGGCCGGCGCAAAAGGATACGCGCGTGCATCTGACGATTGACCGTGCGCAGGAGGGCTGGACGGGCAATGTCGGTTTTGTGCCTAATTTCCTGAAGGACCTGAAGTTTACGCCGGATAAGACGGTGCTGCTGTGCGGTCCGCCGATTATGATTAAGCTGTGTCTGGCGGCGTTGATTGAGATGGGCTTTGAGAAGAAGCAGGTTTATACGACGCTGGAGCTGCGCATGAAGTGCGGCGTGGGCAAGTGCGGTCGCTGTAATATCGGCAAGAAGTATGTGTGCAAGGATGGGCCGGTGTTTACCTGCGATGAGCTGGACGAGATGCCGGACGAATATTGATTCTTCGCAATTAAATATCGCTTAGCTCAGGAAAAATTTCTTAACGCAAATTTCGTGTGGATTCAAGACGAAGTGCCGCAAAACTCGCGCTATGCTTACATATCTTTCTATATTAGTTTGCTTATCGCTCAAACAGTTGCGACACTTCTGTGAATCCGGACACTTATTTACTAAAATTGCTATGCATGCCCCCTTTAGTCGCTAGCGCGACAGTTCCCCCGAGGGGGAACCAAGAATGTGCTAATGAAGTTTAGCGAAAAGCTATTAGTCTTGCCTGCCCCTTGGGGAAGGTGCCGAGCGTAGCGAGGCGGAAGGGGGCGTCACCATAAATATATCGTTTCTATCAGAAGCAATCCACGATATATTAATGGCTCGTAATGAAACTGTTTCGTTTATAGCGGATTTTAGCGTTGTAATTCTGAAATACATTTTTTGGAGAAGAAAATATAAGGAGCAAAAATATGGAAGAAATGGTAACTGTTTACCTGCTGGGCAAAAAGTACAGTGTCCCGGCAACCCTGACCATTATGGATGCCATGGAATATGCAGGCTTTAAGCTGGTGCGCGGCTGAAATATGCAGGCTTAAAGCGGGTCCCCGGCTGCGGCTGCCGCAGCGGCTTTTGCGGAGCCTGTGCAGTAATTTATCGTTTGAAGGGCAGCACGGAGTTGAAGGTTGTGCTTTCCTGCCAGACGAAGGTTGAGGAAGGCATGTGCGTTGGCAAGATTGATTCCTTCCCGATTAACAAGCGCACTTTTAATATCGAAGAGATTAAGGCAAGCGATAATATTGTCGGTCAGCTGTATCCGGAAATCTTCAGCTGCATCGGCTGCAATGCCTGCACCAAAGGCTGTCCGCAGGGCCTGAATGTTATGCAGTATATTGCTTACGCTCAGCGCGGCGAATATGAGAAGGCAGCACATGCTTCCTTTGACTGCGTTGGCTGCAATATCTGTGCATCCCGTTGCCCGGCACAAATTAGCCACAGCGCTGTCGGCCTGCTGTGCCGTCGCCTTACCGGCAAATATATTGCGCCGAAGTGCGAGCATCTGGCTAAACGTGTTGCCGAAATTAAAAACGGCGATTATGTAACGCTGCTCGAAAAGCTGAAAAATATGCCTTTGGACGAAATCAAAGACCTGTATAATAAGCGCGAGATTGAAAAATAAGGAGGTGCGGCAAGGTGAGTGCATTTACTGAAGATATGTTAAAATCTATGGCTAAGGTTGAAGCTACCCGTGCCCAACGTCTGCATGCTTCTATCGAACGCTTTACGGCAGAGGAGAAGGACGAGCTGCTGAAGGAGTTCCATCCGGACTACAGTTCCAAGGGCTTTAAGGTGCTGGAGGTTGGTCCCAACAAGGGCCAGAAGGTGCCGGTAGAATTGGCACAGCTGCTGGAGGGCAAAAGCCGCCTGCAGGATGTAGAGCTTGATCTGGAAAAAGTGGACTATGACGTTGATGTATTGGTTATCGGTGGCGGCGGCGCCGGTGCTTCCGCTGCGTTGGAAGCGCATAACGGCGGTGCAAACGTCCTCGTAGTTACCAAGCTGCGTATGGGCGATGCCAACACGATGATGGCCGAGGGCGGTATTCAGGCTGCGGATAAGGGCAACGATTCCCCGGCGCAGCATTATCTGGATGCCTTTGGCGGCGGTCACTACAAAAATATTCCCGAGCTGCTGGAAGAGCTGGTAACCAACGGACCGTTGGCGATTGACTGGCTGAGCAAGCTGGGCGTTATGTTTGACAAGGAGCAGGACGGCACTATGGTGACGACGCATGGCGGCGGCACGAGCCGTAAGCGTATGCATGCCTGCGCCGACTACACCGGTGCTGAAATCATGCGCGTGCTGCGTGACGAGGTGCAGAACCGCGGTATTTCGGTGCTGGAGTTTTCACCAGCAGTCGAGCTGCTGCTCGACGAGGAGGGCAAAACTGCCGGTGCGGTGCTGTGGGATTTTGATGCGCAGGAGTACAAGGTTGTACGCGCAAAATGCGTAATCATGGCAACCGGTGGTGCAGGACGATTGCATTATCAGGGCTTCCCGACCTCTAACCATTACGGTGCTACTGCCGACGGCCTTGTTATGGCTTACCGTGCCGGTGCGCCGCTGATTTATGCTGACGCAATTCAGTATCATCCGACTGGTGTTGCTTATCCGGCGCAGATTTATGGCGCGCTGGTTACCGAAAAGGTGCGCTCGATTGGTGCGCAGCTGGTAAACAGCGAGGGCGAAATCTTTATGCATCCGCTGGAAACCCGTGATGTGGCGGCTGCGTCTATCATTCGTGAGTGTACTGCCCGCGGCAAGGGTGTGAAGGCGCTCGATGGCGTGGCGCTGTGGCTCGATACGCCGCTGATTGAAATGCTGCACGGTGAAGGTACTATTGCCAAACGCATTCCGGGTATGCTGCGTATGTATGCTAAGTTCGGCATTGACCTGCGTAAGGAACCGATTTTGATTTATCCGACGCTGCATTACCAAAATGGCGGTATCCTGATTGACAAGGATGCGGAAACAAAGCTGCCGGGACTGTTTGTTGCCGGTGAAGCTGTTGGCGGTATTCACGGTACCAATCGTCTGATGGGCAACAGCCTGCTGGATATCATTGTCTTTGGCCGTATTGCGGGTACGAAGGCTGCCGAAGCAGCGAAGAGCGTCCAGCTGGGCAAGCTGAGCCTGGAGCATGTACGTCGCTACGCTGAGGAAGAAAAGGCTGCCGGCGTGCAGGGCGAGCTGTCGCCGAAGCTGCTGCCAGTTTATACTCATGGCAGAGATGTAAGGTAAAAACAAGATATAAATAAAAAACATACAACGGCAAACCTCACAGTTTGTTCGTTGTATGTTTTTGTTTTATATGCTAAAATATGTTTTAAGACAACCGTTTACGGGGTGGCATTGCCGAAATTCTCTAAGAGAATCGAGGTGATGTCTATGAGGAACTATGATTTCAAAGACCTGATGGCTTTTGGCATGTTCATTCTGGCATTGCTGACTTTTATCTTTCAGTACAGCAGATAGTCTAGACATAGAAAAACCGCCTCTGTAATTTGCAGCTACAAGGCGGTTTTTCAAACCTAATTTAAGCGGCAACCAACCTTGTGGGCGGTTGTCTTCTTTATCTATAATATAACATAAAGCATAGTTTTTTTCAAGGAATTACTTGTGAACTTTTGGGGTGGGCGGCGTATCATGATATGGTGCGCCGATTTTTTGTATATGATATAATGAGAAGATAGGAGGGATAGGTTGTGAATAGTATAGATTGGAATAATGTAATTATACGAAAAGATTGTCCTGTAAAATTTGAAGTTTGCCCGCGAGAAGCAGGCTGGGCTGATGTTAATTGTTGCATAAATGCTATAGAGTTTACGTCATATGTTGCTACAATTTGGCATACTAGTATTCCAACAGGTTTATTAGAAACAGCTTATTTTTTCCTTGATTATGATAATCGTCATGAAAATTTTTTAGTTGAAACAGAAGAATATGAAGGTGTATTTGTCGATAATGATGGTAATGAATGGGCTGATGTTCCTGGAAAAGTTCGCTTTGTGTGGGACGAAGAGCCTAGTACCTATGAATGGAATATAAGTTTTGATTTGCAGTATTTTCATAAGCCTGATGCTATGCTTAATATTACTGTTAAAAGATCTAGCGATAGTGAAAATAAGACATATAAATTCAATGTTTGGTTAAGTGATTTTGCATATGCTGTAGCAAAATGTTTTACGGAGTGTTTGAAGAAATATGGATTAAATACTTATCATTTTTATACTTGGACTGATGATATAAATATACGTAAGCTGCTTATTGTCAAAGCGTTTGCTTTAAAACAGATGTCTATAGATGATTTTATTTACGAATTTAATTTTGAAGATGAAATGAAGCTGTTGCAGTTAGATATGTAACGTATTGAGGGAGCGTTTTATGGCTAACAAGATAAACATGCCTGAATCTGAAGAGTATATCTTAATAGATGAGGATCGTATACCGATATATACCGGAGAACACGATGATCATTCTTATATGTGGTACGGAATATCTGACGGTAATAGTGGTGAAGTCAATTTTAAGGTTCATATTTCTATAGATGAAGATGATTCAGACTTTTTGCTGGAGGATATTTTTGTACGTTACTTTGATGCAAAATATAATCAAGACACTTATATGTCTGCTGATGAGTTTGAGCATTGGGGTGATAATTTTTATCCGTTAAGTGTTGTTAAGCAGATATTACAAGAGCTGGAAGAGCTTGTGATGTTGTTGGAAGGTAATCCTCATAGTTCACGAATACATGAGATTATTGATTTGAATCGTGCTATTAAGGCTTATCGTAATATCAGCTTACGAATATGCTTTGATGATACAATGCCTCTTGAAGAAAAATTAATATATATGCTTCCTAAAAAAGCCGTGCTTATAGATTTTTATAGTCGTTTTATTTACTATGTAAGAAAAATGATAGATGAAAATCAGAATGCGGAATTTTTTGTAGTATCGGGACCTTGAATGAAATATAAATAATATGGATTGAATAAGCGGAGATGTGGAAGCTGAAATTAAAATGCTTGAATTGCTGCAATCTGATGATGAGAGTCAGCATGATGAAGAAAAAGCATCGGAGGAAAAAGCGGATGGCTTAAATTCTAATCTGGCAGATAAATTAGCCGATATCTTTTCATAAAATATAGAATGAGAGGAAAACTTATGAAGTATGAAAAAATTATAAAAAAAGCAGAAAAATATCATCAATGTGCGAAGCAGGTAGATTCTTTAGCTTTTGCTAAATGGGAAGCTAATTTCGAATTAGAGTATACTCATGAATCTACAGCGATTGAAGGCAATACCTTATCACTTTTAGAAACGAAAGTGGTCTTAGAAGATGGAATTTCTATTGGCGGCAAGCATTTGCGCGAAATTTTTGAGGTTGTTAATCATAAAAAAGCATATGAATTTATCAAGCAGAAAATCGCTGATGGTTTCTCTTTAGACGAAGCAATGACAAAAGATATTCATAGCATTTTAATGGAAAATATTTTTGCCGGCGGATTTTATCGTAATGTGAATGTCCGAATTACCGGCGCTAATCATATACCGCCTGAGCCCAATGAAGCATATAGGCAGGTAAAGAATTTTTTTGCGGATTTGACATGGAAATATAAAGATGATCCTATTACTTTAGCTGCTTGGACGCATGCAGAATTTGTACGTATTCATCCATTCATTGACGGCAACGGACGTACAAGCAGATTGATAATGAATTACCAATTATTGGCTAACCGGCTTATACCCATATCTATTCCTAAACTTGACAGATTAGAGTATTTTAAACGCTTAGAAGAATATGCATTACATGATAATATTGAGCCGTTTGCTGATTACATAGCTTCATTAGAAGAAAAGAGATTGGATGAATTTCTGGCTATGTATTTGTAATCGCAAGAGCTTATAATGATGGTGGTTTTTAAGAAAGGAGCATACTTATGCAAAAACTTTTAGCGTTCTTCCTGGCGATGCTGCTCAGCGTCAGCGTAATTGCCGGCTGCGGCAGTAACAGCCCCAAGACTAACGATAAGCAGACAACCAAGACAACAACTGTTAATACAACCAAGAGCAACAACGGCCAGAATACTACGGCCAACGTCAAGGCCAACAGCGGCAAAATCAAAATCAGCGAAAGTGCTGCCTACACCGACAAGGAGCACGTTGCTGCCTACATCAACGAATATAAGCGTCTGCCGCACAACTATATTACGAAAAACGAGGCTAAAAAGCTGGGCTGGCAGACTAAAGGCACACTCGACAAGGTTGCGCCGGGTAAATCCATCGGCGGCGACCGCTACGGCAATTACGAAGGCAAGCTGCCGAAGAAAAACGGCCGCAACTGGAAGGAATGCGATATTGATTATGTGAAGGGCAATCGTAACGCGAAGCGCATTGTCTTTTCCAACGATGGCCTGATTTACTATACAGGCGATCACTACAAGTCCTTCAGTAAGCTTTACGGAAAATAAGGAGATTATTATGAGAACAATCACATTAGACCTTGAGCGCATGACATCTGTGCCTGCGCTGCATAAATATCTGCGCAGTGCACTGGCATTGCCTGTGTACTACGGTGCCAATTTAGACGCGCTGTATGATTGCCTGACGGAAATCGCCGAGCCTACTCAGATCATTGTGCCTGCCAACGTTACGGATAATGAAAAGCTGGGCTGGTATGGCGAACAGCTGCTGCAGGTTTTGCAGGACGCAGCGGAAGAAAACGAAATTTTACAGGTAACAGTGAAATAGCAATACAAGGGACGGGCCCTGCGCTTCGTCCTTTTTACTTTTATCAGCAGGCGTGTTATAATTTTAGAGTGTAAATTTTTCACAGGGAGATAAGTAAAATGATTTTAAGTGCAGAGGATTTGTCGTACAGCTATGGCGACAGATTGTTGTTTGAAAATATTACATTTAACGTAGAGGAAGGCGACAAGTACGGTATTATCGGTGTCAATGGCACCGGTAAAAGTACCTTGCTGCGCATGATTGCCAATCATGAGGCCGGTGACGGCAAGCTGACGATTCCCGGCGGCGTAGTTATGGAATATCTGCCGCAGGATCCGCCGTTTGAGGCAGACGCAACTGTATTGGAGCAGGTTTTTAAAGGTGATTCCCCGCTGATGGTGCTGTTGCGCGATTACGAAATTGCGGTGGAGCAGGCTGCAGCCGAACCTGATAACAAAAAGCTGCAAAAGCATTTGCTGGATTTGCAGCAGCAGATGGATGATAAATATGCTTGGCAGCTGGAAAGCGAAGCGAAGGCAGTGCTTACGCAGCTTGGTATTACTAATCTGCAGCAGCATATGGGCGAGCTGAGTGGCGGCCAGCGCAAGCGTGTGGCCTTGGCAGGCGTGTTGGTGCGCCCTTCGGATCTGCTGATTTTGGACGAGCCTACCAACCATATGGATAACGCCACTGTTGCCTGGCTGGAGCAAAAGCTGTTGGCGCGCAAGGGCGCTTTGCTGATGGTAACCCATGACCGTTATTTCTTTGACCGTGTTGTTAACCGCACGTTGGAGATAGACGGCGGCAAGGGTTATGTTTATGTCGGCAACTACAGCCTGTTTTTGCAAAAGCGTGAGGAACGCCGCATTGCGGAGGCCTCTGCTGCACAAAAGCTGCGCAACATCTACCGCCGCGAGCTGGCGTGGATCAGCCGTGGTGCGGAAGCACGCCGTACCAAAAAGAAGGACCGCGTGGAGCGCTTTGCCCAGATTGAGGCGGAAGTGAAGAATGTGAAGACGGAAGCAAATCTGGAAATGTCCTCCGTCAGCAGTCGTCTTGGCAAAACAATCATCGAGTTGGAAAACATCGGCATGGTGTGGGATGGCAAGGATTATATCAAGGATTTCAGCTATATTCTGCTGCGGAATGACCGCATCGGTATCGTCGGTCCTAATGGTGCCGGCAAATCAACGCTGATGGATATCATCGCCGGCAAGCTGCAGCCTACGAGCGGCGAAATGCGCGTAGGCCAGACTGTGAAGATTGGTTATTTTGCACAGCACAGCGAGTTTCCCGACAGCAATATGCGTGTGCTGGAATATATCAAGGAAGCGAATAATTATATTGAAACGGCTGATGGTCAGCGCATCAGCGCGGCGCAGATGCTGGAACGCTTCCTCTTCCCGCCGGAGCTGCAATGGGTGCCGGTGTCCAAGCTCAGTGGTGGTGAAAAACGTCGTCTGTATCTGCTGCGTGTGCTGATGACGGCACCGAACGTGCTGCTTTTGGACGAACCGACAAATGATCTGGATATCCCGACGCTTTCTGTTTTGGAGGATTATCTCGACAGCTTTGCCGGTGCGGTTATCGCCGTGTCCCATGACCGTTACTTCCTTGATCGTTTTGCGCAAAAGATTTTCGCGTTGGAGCAGGATGGCAGCATCAAGCCGTATATTGGCGGCTACAGCGATTATGCAGAAGCTCTGCAGGAGGAAAGTGCGCAGCAGGCGCAGCCTGCAAAGGCTAAGCCGGTGGCTGTAGCGAAGCCTGCCGAAGAGCCTGCGAAGAAGAAAATGACTTATGGCGAGCGCCTGGAGCTGGAGCGTCTTGACCAGGAGATTGCACGCAGCGAGGCAGAGCTGAAAATGCTGGGTGCGGAAATTAACCAATGCGGCAGTGACTTTACCCGTCTGGCAGATTTGACCAAGCAGCAGGAGGCTGTGCAGCAAAAGCTGGATGAGATGGTGGATCGTTGGGCTTATCTTTCCGAATTGGCAGAAGCAGAAGGCTGAGCTTGACAAGCAGGCTGCTTATTGTTAAAATTAAATCTGAAAAATTGTTGTGGATTTTTTCTGATTCAATAGTCATCTTTTCGCCACACGACTGTGTTTGCAGCCGTGTGGCTTTTGTTATATTAGGGAAAATGGGAGTAATGATATGCTAAAAATTTTACACAAGGATTATAAGGACAAGGTTAAGCGTCTGCTGAGCGTGATGCTGCCGATTATCGGCACGCAGATTGCGATTATGGGTATGAACTTTTTTGATGCCAGTATGTCCGGTCAGGCAGGTGATGCGGATTTGGCCGGCGCTGCGATTGGCGGTAATATCTGGATGCCGGTACAGACCTGCTTTGCAGGCATTTTGCTTGCGGCGATGCCTTTGATTGCCAACCTGTTGGGTGCTGGCGAAAAGGAAAAAATCTCTACGGTAGTACGCCACGGCATGCTGTTGGCTGTAGCCTTTTCCGTGCTGATAATTGTCGGCGGTGTTATCTTTTTGCCGCCGTTTTTGCAGGGCATGGGATTGGCGCCGGAGGTTTATCACATTGCGCTGTGGTATATGGCCGGTCTTGGCATAGGCGTGCTGCCGTTCTTTCTCATCACGCCGCTGCGCAGCCTTGTAGATACACTTGGCTATACCAAACTGTCGATGAAGATTTATCTTTTGGCGCTGCCTGTCAACGCATTCCTGAACTATGTGCTGATTTTCGGCAAGCTGGGCTTGCCGCGCTTGGGCGGCATTGGCGCCGGCGTAGCAACGGGAATCACCTTTTGGCTGCTTTTGGTGATGTTCGCGGCGGTGGTGACGAAGCTGCAACCGTTTAAGCAGTATGATGTGCTGGGCTTGGTGCGCCCTGTTAAGCAGCTGGTAGCGGAATATCTGCGCATTGGTGTGCCTATGGGCGTGGCCATTTTTATGGAAACGAGCATCTTTGGTGTTGTGGCGCTGTTCATTGCCAAATTTGGCACGGAGGTGATTGCTGCGCATCAGGCGGCACTTAACTTCTCCTCGCTTATTTATATGTTCCCCATGAGCTTCTCACTGGCGTTGACGATTGTGGTAGGCGTTGAATACGGTGCGAAAAACTATCAGGGAGCGCGTGATTACACGGCACTTGGCTTGGAGCTGAGCCTTTTTATCGCTATAGTTTATATGGCGCTGGAGCTGGTGGCACGCGAGTATATTGCGCTCATTTATACAACGAATCCGCATGTTATTGAGCTGGTAAAGGTGTTTATTGTCTACGCTATTATGTGGCAGGGAGGCGACGCAGTCGCGGCGCCGATTCAGGGTATTTTGCGTGGCTACAAGGACGTTAATGCTACATTTTGGTGCAGTATGCTGGCTTATTGGGCAATTTGCCTGCCGGTGGGCCTGCTTTTGGATTACAAGTTCAATAACGGTGCCTTTGCTTATTGGCAGAGCCTGGATATCGGCGTAATCTGCAGTGCTGTTGTTTTGTCGTTGCGATTAATCTTGCTGCAGCGCAGAATAAAAGAAGATGAAGAATAGGTAGGGAGCGGCGCAAGCTGCTCCTTATTTTCTGCTCAAATTGTTGCCTAAAAAATATATAATAAAAAATACCGTAGCTACAGATTATAGTATGCTACGGCATTTTATTAATGTAAAAGTTTTATTAATCTTGAAATTTCGGAATCCGGTTTTCATCAGCCGGATAAGTTAATTCGTGGGATGTAACAGATTTTGCTTCATTAGCGAATGAATGCAGTATGCTGTCAGCGCCCTTCACCAGCACATACATCATCATATAGGCGCCGAATTCAGCCAGCTCTTCCGCTACCTGACCATGAAAGCCGGTGAAGTTTGTACGCTTACCAACCCAGGAAAAGAAAATAAAGAGCAATAGGAGAGAAAAAGATTTTACCGGTATCTTTACTATTTTAAGCATCCGCCAGATGCGTGCCTTATAGAGCAGTATCAGCATACTTAAAATTAAAATAGCTACCATAGGATGGACCAGCTTACCATATAATCCCATTTGGCTATATTGGATCATACCGCCGTCAGGATTAGTAAAAAATACGCGGCCCCAGCTTATTTCACGCATGATGAGCAAGAAAAAGTAAATTGTGCCTGCTTTCCAAAAAGCCTTGGAACTACCGCCCCAGTCAGCATATTTGTAGCTGTGAGCTTTAATGCAGTAAAACATACCGCCTATCAGACATAGCATTTGCAGGTTTTCAATAATACCGTTTTCATCGCCAACCCATTCGGGTAGAATCGCTTCTAAGATAAACATTACGATTAAATAGCTCCAACCAAGCTTAAAAAATGAATCATTACGGAACAAAATATACACTTCCCTTTTCTGACTGCCCAGTCAGTTTTTACTGATAGTGATATTTTACCATAATTTTACAATTTATGTAAGACTAATTAAGAGAGAGTTAAGATTAAAGGAAACTGACATGCAACTTATTATTGCGATTTAAGAATAAATCACATTCTCCATGACGAAAGAAGCAATTTGCTTATTCTAATTATAAATCAGAATTCTTCTAAATCATAAGCGAAAGTATGG
>NZ_FR892760.1 GCF_000434895.1 Phascolarctobacterium succinatutens CAG:287 | reverse complement strand
CCATTTTCGGGCGCTTAGCTCAGCTGGGAGAGCGTCTGCCTTACAAGCAGAATGTCAGCGGTTCGATCCCGTTAGCGCCCACCACGTAAATTCAGCACTTCATATAAATGGAGTGCTTTTTTCGTTATGTGGCTAACTTTCTGTCTGTCAATCAGCAGACATTAGCTGTGTATATTTTTATTATAATCGATAACAGGATGCGAAGCTGAGGCATATGCTTGCGCATCCTGTTTTACTTTGGGAGAGTTTGCAAAAGCTTGCCGAAGGGCTTGAACTTATTAATTGATTTAAACCAATTCGGGTTACTGCGCTTCGATTTGTATTTTTCTCGGCGTTGTTTCCGGAAAAATTTTTCCTAGACAGTGAATTTGGCTGTTTTGACCATAAATTTTCCAGTCTCACTATAAATTTTCCTGAAAATATTATATAATAAGAAGAATGCTGTTAAAAGGCATTTTTAAGTGCGCTGTATTGCAAAATATTTGCGAATTGTAGGCGTATATTTTCATTAAGCGCTTGCATAGTGCGAGAAATAATTTTATAATAGGGTATGGAATTCATACTAGAAATGTGGGAATTAAAATTTTGAGAAGCAGTTCTTCCGGATTGCTTCGATTGGAGGATAAATATGGCAGAGAATTTATTAGAGGTAAGGAATCTCGTAGTCAATGTAGAGGACAAAGAGATTCTGCACAATATTAATCTTGATATTAAGCCGGGTGAAACTCATGTGCTTATGGGACCTAACGGTGCAGGCAAATCCACCTTGGGTTATGCGCTGATGGGTAATCCCAAATATACCGTAAAGGGCGGCAGTATTAATTTTGCCGGCGAAGACATTACCAAACTTGCCGTAGATAAACGTGCTAAGGCAGGTCTGTTCCTTTCCTTCCAAAATCCGCTGGAGGTTCCCGGCATCAGTCTGAGCAGCTTTTTGAAAACTGCTTTGGAGCAGCAGCGCGGTGTACGCATCAAGGCTTGGGATTTCCGTAAGGAGCTGCGTCAGGCTATGGCTTTGCTGCAGATGGACAGCAAATATGCCGAGCGTGACTTGAACACTGGCTTCAGCGGCGGCGAGAAGAAGAAGGCAGAAATTCTGCAGCTTTTGATGCTGAATCCTAAGCTGGCAATTCTGGACGAAACGGACAGCGGTCTGGACGTTGACGCAGTGAAGATTGTTTCTCAGGGCATTAAAACCTTCCAGGAGCATCGTCAGGGAGCATTGCTGATAATCACTCATAATACTAAAATCCTGGATGCACTGCATGTTGACCACACTCATATTCTGGCTCAGGGACAAATTATCAAAAATGCCGGTCCGGAGCTGGTTGATGAAGTCAGCAAAAATGGCTTTGAAAAGTTTTTGCAGAATAAGGAATAACTGGTGGGGAAAATATGGAAGAAAAAACCTATGTTGATGATATAGACAGAAGTCTTTACGACTTCCGTAACGAGGATAAGGACGCTTACCGCATTCAGGAAGGCCTGACACGTGAGATTGTTGAAAAAATCTCCCGCGAAAAGCATGATCCTGAATGGATGCTGGAATTTCGTCTGAAATCCCTTGAGATTTATAATAAGCTGCAGGTGCCGAACTGGGGACCTTCGATTGATGGTCTGAATATGGATAACATCGTTACCTATGTACGTCCTAACACGAACATGCAGGGCAAATGGGAGGATGTTCCCGAAGATATTAAGGATACCTTTGATCGTCTGGGTATTCCCCAGGCAGAACAAAGCAGCTTGGCCGGTGTAGGCGCACAGTATGATTCCGAGGTTGTCTATCATAATGTGCGTAAAGAGGTAGAAGAGCAGGGCGTTATTTATACTGATATGGAAAGCGCCTTGAACGGACCTTATGCGGAGATGGTGCATGAGCATTTTATGAAGCTGGTGCCGCCTACTGACCATAAATTTGCTGCACTGCATGGCGCAGTGTGGTCCGGTGGTTCCTTTGTTTATGTACCGAAGGGAGTCAGTGTGGCTATTCCGCTGCAATCCTACTTCCGCTTAAATGCGAAGGGCGCAGGCCAGTTTGAGCATACGCTGATTATTGTTGACGAGGGCGCAGACCTGCACTTTATCGAAGGCTGCAGTGCGCCAAAATATAATGTTGCCAACCTGCATGCAGGCTGCGTAGAGCTGTTTATCGGCAAAAATGCTAAGCTGCGTTATTCTACGATTGAAAACTGGTCGAAGAATATGTATAACCTTAATACCAAGCGTGCCTTGGTTGAAGAGGGCGGTACTATTGAATGGGTTTCCGGATCCTTCGGTTCCCACGTTTCCTATCTTTATCCGATGAGTATTTTGAACGGCACCGGCGCGCATAGCGAATTTACCGGCGTAACATTTGCCGGTCACAGCCAGAATCTTGATACAGGCTGCAAGGTTGTGCATAATGCACCGAAAACCACCAGCATTGTCAATACCCGTTCTATTTCCAAGAGCGGCGGTATCAGCACCTTCCGCAGCAGTGTAGTTGTTACCAATAAGGCTAAGCAGGCCAAATCTTCTGTTTCCTGCCAAAGCCTGATGCTGGATAATATTTCCCGTTCTGATACTATTCCTGCTATTGATGTGCGTACTGCCGATGCGGATATCGGACATGAGGCAAAAATCGGCCGTATCAGTGACGATGCGGTATTCTACCTGATGAGCCGCGGTATCAGCGAGGAAGAAGCGAGAGCAATGATTGTCAGCGGCTTCGCGGATAATGTTTCTAAAGAACTGCCGCTGGAGTACGCTGTTGAGATGAACAACCTTATCCGCCTGGAAATGCAGGGCAGTATAGGTTAAGGAGGAGCAGCATGATAGAAGAATTAGTGATTAATCAGTTGCCTGCTCCGACCTGGAACAGGTTAAAAATGAATGAAACAAAGCTGGCCGGTCTGGAGCTGCCGCAGGATAGCTGTGAACCGCGTGTAGCTTTGGAGGGCAGCGTTTGCTTGAATAAAAGCAAGGGCAGCAATTGCTGCGGCTGCAGCGAAAAGGCACAGTGCGCAGTACATGGCACTGATTTTGCCAAAATAGCAGGCGGCGTCGGTGAAGCAATTAGCAGTCTGGGCGAAGGCCAAAAGCTGCGTCTTGTTGCTGACGCAGGCAAGAGTGTAGCTGCTGTTACTCTGCGTTATGCCGATAATACAAGCTGCTATAATCAGATTGAAATCGAAGCTAAGCCCGGCAGTGATGTTACTGTGCTGATGACCTATATTTCCACAGCCCAGGCTAAAGGTCAGGCTAGTGTACAAACTAAGATAGATGTAGCTGCCGGCGCTAAGGTTAAGCTGGTGCAGGTGCAGCTTTTAGGCAGAGACTTCCTGCATATCAACGACGTTGGCAGTGAACTTGGCGATAATGCTGCCTTTGAGCTTCTGCAAATCCAGTTGGGTGCAGATAAAATCTACAACGGCGCACGCACGGAGCTTCTTGGTGACGGCAGTGATTTCAACGCTGCTATCGGTTATTACGGCCGCCATGGACAGACTGTGGACATGAACTTTATTGCCAACCATTACGGCAAAAAGACTACCTGCGAAATGACTGCAGACGGCGTGCTGCAGGGTGGTGCCAAGAAGATTTACCGTGGCACGATTGATTTCAAAAACGGCAGCGCCGGTGCGATTGGCGATGAAAAGGAAACAGTATTGCTGTTGAGCGACGACGTGGTTAACCAGACGATTCCGCTGATTCTGTGCAGCGAGGAGGACGTGCAGGGCAACCATGGCGCCAGCATCGGCAAGCTTGATGACGAATTATTATTTTATTTGTGCAGCCGCGGCTTCAGCGAGCAGGAGGCTGTTGATATGATGGCTAAGGCGAAGATTGATGCTTTGTGCCGCAAGATTGACGATGAGGATACGGTGCAGCTGGTGCAGCGTTATCTGGAAGGAGTGATGGCAGATGGTGAATGATAAGGATTTACTGTCCTTTGATTATAAAAAGGATTTCCCTTTGCTGGCAGCTAACGATGTTGCTTATTTGGACAACTCTGCTACCACACAAAAGCCTGCCTGCGTTATTGAGGCAGAGCGTGATTTTTATCTCAAACACAATGCTAATCCGCTGCGTGGCTTGTATGACCTAGCAATGCAGGCAACCGACATTTATGAAGATGCGCGCGTTGCTGTGCAGAAGTTCATCAATGCCAAAAGCGAGCAGGAAATTATTTTCACCCGCAATACTACGGAAAGCCTGAACCTGGTGGCATACAGCTACGGTCTGGCTAACCTTAAGCCCGGTGATGAAATCGTTACCACTATTATGGAGCATCACAGCAACATGCTGCCCTGGCGCATGGTTGCGCAGCAGACCGGTGCTGTAGTAAAGTACATTGAATGTGCTGTTGACGGCAGCATCAGCGATGAGGCTATCGATGCAGCTGTAACCGAAAAAACTAAAATCGTAGCGATGGCAGAGGTTTCCAACGTTTTGGGACGTCTGAATCCGATTGCCAAGGCTATCAGTGCTGCGCATAAGGTTGGCGCTGTTGCTGTTATTGACGCAGCGCAGAGCGCACCGCATATGGCGATTGATGTGCAGAAAATGGACGCTGATTTTCTTGCCTTCAGCGGTCACAAGATGCTCGGACCTATGGGCATCGGTGTGCTGTACGGCAAGAAGGAATTGCTAGAGGCTATGCCTCCGTTCCTGAGCGGTGGCGAGATGATCAGCTTTGTAAGCCGTGACGGTCAGGAATATGCACCGTTGCCGCATAAGTTTGAAGCAGGTACGGTAAATGCTGCCGGTGCTGCCGGACTGCATGCTGCTATCGAATATATCAACAGCATCGGCTTTGAGGTAATCGAAGCGCGCGAAGCAGCGCTGACGAAATTAGCTTTTGATGCCATGCATAAGATTCCCGGTGTGCATATTATCGGCGGTAAAACTGCAGAGGAGCACAAGGGTATTCTTACCTTTACGGTAGAAGGAGTGCATCCGCATGATATTGCTGCAATCCTTGATGCTGACGGCGTAAATGTACGTGCCGGCAATCATTGCGCTCAACCGCTGTTGGACCACCTTTGCACAGGTGCAACTGCCCGTGCAAGTCTGGCCTTCTACAATTCGGCAGCAGATGTAGAGCGCTTCATCAACAGCTTATCTACAATAAGGGAGAGAATGGGCTATGGCAGATAATAGAGCCTTTTATAATGAAATTTTAATCGACCACAATATGCATCCCGGTCATAAGCATGATTTGCCTGACGCAGACGTAGAGATGCGCGGCTACAACCCCAGCTGCGGTGATGATATCACCATGAAGCTGAAGCTTACTGACGGCGTTGTTGTCGACGGTGCCTTTCAGGGCAGCGGCTGTGCAATCAGCCAGGCAAGTGCTGACATGATGCTGGACCTGGTTATCGGCAAGAGTGAAAAAGAGGCCTTGCGCCTTGCTGATATTTTCCTGCGCATGATTAAGGGCACTGCCAGCGAGGAAGAGATTGACGAGCTGGAGGAAGCAGGTGTGCTGCAGGATGTATCCCACATGCCGGCGCGCGTTAAATGCGCCGTGCTTGGCTGGCATACACTGGAGCAGATGCTGGATAAAAAGGCATAAGTTAATTAACGGGCAGCTTTCGCACAGGCGGAGGCTGCCTTTTAATATATGCAGGTACAAAATAAAGTTATCGGCGTTCTTGCCAAAAGCCTGCTTTTGCTGTTAAATAAGAGTAGACGTGTTTATGAGGGAGATGAAGCAATGCTGACCAAAAGCTTTATTGAATTTTTATATGATGCAGCGCATATCCAGCGCTGGAATGAGCATATCCGTCCCAGCGGCTTTACAGAGCTTGATAAGCAGGCTCATAAGATGATGATTATGTATGTGCTGGCCCGCCATGAGGAGGATGACCATGGTGCGCAGCTCAACTGGCGTCTGCTGATAGAAGGCGGCATTTTTGAGTTTTTGCAGCGTAACGTGCTGACTGATATCAAGCCGCAGATTTTCCATGAAATGATGCGTGTTTATGGCAAGGAGCTTAATGCCTGGGTTTATCAGGAGCTGCGGCGGCGGATTCCTGATATTCAGGAAGATTTTATGGAAAAAATGCAGCTCTATTTTGAGGACCCGCAATACTGCGCTATGGAAAAAAAGATTTTACGCGCTGCACATTATCTGGCAACAAAATGGGAATTTGAGCTGATATATCACTTTAATGAGGGTATTTACGGCAGTGAGGATACCAAGGCTGTTATAGAAAACGAGCTGGAGGATTATTACGACTTGGCGGCAGTAAAGAAGCTGGCGCTGAAGGGTAAGAGCAGCAAGTTTATCGATCTTGTCGGCCAACTTCGCTTCCAAAAGCGTTGGGCGCAGTCGCCGCGTGTTCCTGAAACCTCTGTTATGGGGCATGTACTGTTGGTAGCGATTATGGGTTATTTTTGCGCAGTTAAGCTGGAAGCCTGTGATGAGCGTATCGTGGGCGATTTCCTCTGCGGTCTTTTCCACGATTTGCCGGAGGTGCTGACACGCGATATTATTTCACCGGTCAAACGCAGTGTACCGGGCCTTGATGAGCTGATTAAGCGTATGGAAGAGCGTATGGTAGCTGAAAAGATCCTGCCGCTCTTGCCTTATACCTGGCATGAGGATATTCTGTATTATACGCAGGATGAATTTTCCAATCGTGTCCGCATTGACGGCAAGGTAGTACATACGAGTATTGAAGAGATTAGCAGCAAGTACAACAAGCCGGGCTTCCATGCAATTGACGGCAGCGTGCTCAAAGGCTGCGATAATCTTTCGGCCTTTGTAGAGGTGTGGCTGTCGCGTCGCTATGGTATAACCTCCAAGCATATGGAGGAGGGCGAGCGGGCTATTCGCGGGCAGTACAAGAATAAAATTATTGGTGGAATTGATTTTGGCAGAGTATATGATGAGTTCCCTATAATAGACTAAAGTAAAACGCCGGCGGCTTCGCTGGCGTTTTTACTGTAAACAAAATGGTTTTGTAAGTAAAAAAGCTCTTGAATATAAGAAAAGTTACAAAAAATTCTGTAGACACTGAATAATGTACACGTTATAATAAGAGTACGGATATGGGGTTATATCCTTTTGGAAAGCAAGGAGGCTTGATTATGAATATTTTTGAAATGGCCCAAATTCCACTGAATAAAGCGATTGAGACAATGGAGCTTGATGCAGGCGCAGCAGCTATTATTGCGGTTCCCGAACGTACTTTGGAAGTTTCTATTCCTGTAAAAATGGATGACGGTACTACAAAAGTATTTACCGGCTATCGCAGCCAGCACAGCACAATCCTTGGCCCCGCAAAAGGCGGTGTACGCTATCATCAGAATGTAAGCATGGATGAGGTAAAGACGCTTGCCTTTTGGATGACCTGTAAATGTGCCGTAGCCGGTTTGCCCTATGGTGGCGGCAAGGGCGGTATTATCGTAGATCCGGCAAAGCTTTCAAAAGCTGAGCTTGAGCGTCTGACACGCGGTTATATAGATAAAATTGCACCGATTATCGGTGAAAAACGTGATATCCCGGCACCTGATATGAATACTAATGCTCAGATTATGGGATGGATGATGGATGAATACAGCAAGCTGAACGGTCAATATGAGCCTGGCTTTATTACAGGCAAGGCAATCAGCGTAGGCGGCTCCTTGGGACGTACTGCTGCTACCGGACGCGGCGTTGTTGTTGCTGCATTGGAGGCGCTGAAGCTGCAGGGAATTCAACCCTATGAGGCAACTGCTGCCGTGCAGGGCTTCGGCAATGTAGGCAGCTGGACTGCCAAGCTGTTCTGTGATGCAGGTGTTAAGGTTATTGCCTTGAGTGATGTTTACGGCGCTATCTTCAAAGAAGATGGTTTTGATTGCTATGATGTAGATGCATATGTCAAGAAAACAGGCAGCGTAATAGGCTATCCGGGAAGTAAAGCAATTAGCAATGCCGAACTGCTGGCAATGGATGTTACCGTGCTGGCACCCTGCGCTATTGAACTGCAGCTGACTATGGAGAATGCGGCGGCTGTACAGGCAAGCATTATCTGCGAGGGTGCAAACGGACCGACTACGCCGGAGGCTGACGATATTCTGGAGGCTAAGGGGGTTATGGTTATTCCTGATATTCTGGCCAATGGCGGCGGTGCAACCGTAAGCTATTTTGAATGGGTACAGAATTTGTACCGTTACTTCTGGCCGGAGGAAGAGGTTATTGAAAAGCAGAACGCATTGATGCGCAAGGCCTTTAAGGCGGTTTATGAAAAAGCTAAGCAGTATAATGTAACGCTGCGTGTTGCTGCTTACATGGTTGCTTTGGGCAGCCTGGAAGAAGCAATGAAAATCAGAGGCATGGTATAACTGCCGAATTTCGTTTAATAATATAAAATGATATGAACTCCTGCCCGGGCATTGTGCCTTGGCAGGAGTTTTAGCATTGTAGCTGTATTGTCGGCTAACTGTAAAGTTAGCATAAAAAAACTGCACCACCGAAAAGTGATGCAGTTGATTTGGTTTTATATTGCTTTTACCAGCTGCGGGACGAACCGCCGCCACCACCGCTACCACCGCCGAAGCCTCGGCCTCCTCCGCCGCGCCCACCGCCGCGGAAAATCAGCAGCAGCAGGATGCGCGTAAAAAAGCCGCCAAGTAAAAGATTATCAACAATAAGAAAACCGATTACTCCCAAAGCAAACAGCAAATCATCTAGGCTGGAGCCTGTATTTTTTTGCGGTTGGGAAGCGGGAGCCTGATATTTCACCCCGCTCAGCTCCGTATTATAGCCTTGGGCAATTTTGGCTGCGGCAGCCTTATAGCCCTGCAAAATACCCTTGCTGTAATTACCGTCCTTGAAGTAAGGAATCATATACTGGTCTTGGATGCGTCCGGTAAGACCGTCAGGCAACGAGCCTTCCAGACCATAGCCAACTTCAATGCGTGAGCGTCTGTCTTTGACGGCGACGACAATGAGCGCACCGTTATTTTGTTCTTTGCTGCCAATGCCCCATTGGCGCAGAACCTCCAGAGCGTAATCCTCAATAGGCTCGCCGTCAAGAGTGTTGATTGTCAGTACTGCCAGCTGTGCTGTTGTTTTGTTGTCAAGCTCAGCGCCCAAGCTGAGCATTTGCTGTTTATCCTCTTCAGAGATGACACCGGCGTTGTCCTGTACGTAAATGCCGCTGCCGGCCGCCGGTCGCGGCGGAATGGCAGGCGCGGCGCCGGCGTAAGCGGCAAAGAAAGTCTGCAGGATAAGCAGCAGGCAGATTATAAAACGTTTCATTATTATCCCTCCGTCAGCAGTTTGCAGCTAGCGGGATTATCTGCTTAAAATTTAACCTGCGGTACCTTTTGGGCAGCTGCATCTGCCTTGAAGTAATCCTTGGCGGTAAAGCCGAAGGCACCGGCGTATAAAGAGGTAGGCAGAGATTTGATTTTTGCGTTGTAGGACTGTACCGCATCATTGTAGTCCTTACGTGCTACGGCGATACGGTTTTCGGTACCTGCCAGCTCATCCTGCAGTTGCTGGAAGTTGGTGTTGGCCTTCAAATCCGGGTAATTTTCGGCAACAACCAGCAGACGGCTCAGAGCACTGTTCATTTCATTGTTGGCTGCAGTTGTTTCTGCTACGGTTTTGGCACCGCCAAGCTTAGCGCGGGCATCGGATACAGCCTTGAAAACCTCCGTTTCGTGCGCTGCATAGCCCTTGACGGTATTTACCAGATTAGGGATTAAATCGTTACGGCGCTGCAGCTGGTTTTCCACCTGCGACCATTTGCCGGTAACATTTTCATTCATGCTTACAAGACCATTATAGCTGCTGAAGAACATAACTGCCATAATGACAATAGCGGCGATAACGCCTAAAAGACCTTTACCCATTTTTATATCTCCTTTCGTATTTAACAGACATCAGACAGGCTTGGAATACCTGCTTGATTTAATTGTAGAGGAAAGCTTTCGTACTGTCAATTTACAAAAAGTCAAAAAGGCAAAGAATTTGCGAAACTATTGTGAAATATGCCGCTTTTTTTCAGCAATTAAAGAATCATAGAAAATTATTTATAAAACAGAGATGCTTTTTGTTTTCAAACAATGAGAATAAGAAGGAGAAAAGTTTGGATGCAACTTAATTGCCTTAAAATATTAATTATTATTATTGCATAATGCCTTAAAGAGGTGTATTATATAATTAGGTAAGCTGGTTTAAGCATTCGTTAAAAGGACAATTAAAGTGCGAATAGAGCGCCGGTTCCGGGAGAGGGGGTAGCTTTTCAGGAAATGGTTCTGAAAGAATGCTGTGTTATATTATATAGGGTGCGGTTATGTAGAAGGTCATTTCACAAGCAGTAGGATGTAGCTGGCATCACTATATCAGCAAATAGTTAGGGGATGAGCTAATATGGCAAAGCAAGTGGATTATAAGGCTGTTGGTCTACGTATCAAAACATTGCGTTTGAAGAATAATATTTATCAGACTGAGCTGGCTAAAAATATAGGTGTATCACAAACCCATATGAGTAATATCGAAAGCGGGCGTGCCGGTCTGACCTTGGAAAATCTGGTTAAGATGACGAATATTTTTAATTGTGGTATTGATGAGATAGTATTTGGTGAAGAAAAAGCAAAGAAAGAAACTGCAGCGACTTCTCTGGAGAATTTCACTATGCAGGATATCGTGCAGGCTTTGCAGATGCTAAAGACTATTAAGGGTTAATTAAATAATTAATTCGGATTATAAAAGGCTGCTGTAGCTAAATAGAGTTGCGGCAGTCTTTTTTTTGCGCGCAGATTTCTGTCATAGATTTTTCACTTGCCTAAAGTCGAAAAGTCAAATATAATATATTCAAATATAAAATCAAGGTGAGTTACTATGAAAAATTTAGCAGATGCAATTGAAAGCTTTATTATAGGTGAATTGCTGCGTGAGCACGAGAATACTGTGCTTGTGCAGCGAAATGAGCTGGCCGAGCGTCTTTCCTGCGCTCCCTCGCAGATAAGCTATGTGATCAGTACACGGTTTACGCCGGAGCGTGGCTTTATGGTGGAGTCAAGGCGCGGCAGCGGCGGTTTTGTGCGAATTATACGCATGCAGCCTGCTGTAGAGACACCCAAGCCGCCTACGGCGATGCAGCTGGTGCAGCACTTGCAGCAGCAAAAGATGATTACGGCAAGAGAGGGCGCATTGCTGCAGTATATGCTGCAGATTATTGACGCCGATGAAGATAAGAAGAAGGAAATCTTGCAGCAGGCTGTAAGCTTGCTGCATAGTACCGGACGGAGGTGAAGCGATGCTTTGTGAAATTTGTCATAAAAAGAAGGCCATCATGCACATGGTGTGCCTGGTAGGCGATAAACAGATTGATAAATGGCTTTGTGGTGAATGCGCCAAGGATTATATGCCGATGGGCATGGGTGGCATGCCGTTGACACCGGAGGGCGCTAAACGCTTTATAGATGAGCTGCTGAAGAGCGGCGGAAATATCGGACCGCAGCCCAAGAAAAAGGTTACCCGTGAGGGATTCAGCGAGGCAGCGGCCAAGGTGCTGGAGCTGGCAACAACCAAGGCTTTAGATTGTGGCAGCGAGCATATTGGTACGGAGCATATTTTGTGGGGACTTTTGACAATCCCTGATTGTACCGGCAAAAGGCTGCTGCACAGATTATATAATAATCTCGAAGAGATACAGACGGAGCTGGAAGGCTGGCTGGATAAGGGCGGCAAGCAGACTAAGCTGCCGCAGTACAGCCAACGCGCGCAGCGTGTAATGGAGCGTGCGGCAGAGAACGCGCAGGAGCTGGAGCAGGAATACGTAGGCAGCGAGCAGCTGCTTGTAGGCTTGCTGGCAGCTGGCGATGGCATTGCCTATCAGGTGCTGCAGAAGTTTGATATTACGCTGGAGTATGTCAAGGAGCTGGTGCAGACGCTTGATGACCAGCGCAAGGCTGTACCGGGCAGAAATCAGCAGCGTCGTTCGGTAGAAGAAAAGCAGGCTGATGTTTTAGAGGTTCTTGCAGAATATGGACGTAATTTGAATCTGGAAGCAAGCCGTGGCAAGATTGACCCGGTGATTGGCCGCGATAAGGAGGTAGAACGTCTTATCCAGATTTTGTGCCGTCGCACCAAGAATAACCCGGTAATTATCGGCGAGGCTGGTGTAGGTAAAACCGCTATCGCAGAAGGCTTGGCGCAGAAGATTATCAAGGGTGACGTGCCGGATTTTCTGCAGCGGAAAATCGTTTTTTCACTGGAGCTGGGCATGCTGGTGGCAGGTGCCAAATACCGCGGTGAATTTGAAGACCGCATGAAGGAAATTTTGCAGATGGTACGCGACGATAAGCGGATAATCCTCTTTATCGACGAGCTGCATACAATTATCGGTGCTGGCAGTGCCGAGGGCAGTATTGATGCGGCCAACATCATTAAGCCGGCGCTGGCGCGCGGTGAGCTGCAGGTTATTGGCGCAACGACGGTTGATGAATACCGTAAGCATATTGAAAAGGATGCGGCTTTGGAACGACGCTTCCAGCCGGTGCTTGTGGATGTACCGAGCGCAGAAATCAGCGAAGCGATGCTGCAGGGCTTGCGCCAGCGCTATGAGGAATTCCATAAGCTGCAGATTCAGCCGGAGGCCATTAAGGCGGCAGTGGAGCTTAGCGACCGCTATATTACAGACAGAAACCTGCCGGATAAGGCTATTGATCTGATGGACGAGGCCTGCGCCCGTCTGCGTATTAAGCTATATAAAAAATCTGCACCGGCACGTGAGCTGCAGGAGCAGCTGGAATATCTGCAGCTGGAAAAGGAAGAGGCTGTTGAGCAGCAGGATTATGAAAAGGCAGCTAAGCTGCGCGACGACGAGGCGGAGCTGCAAACGCAGCTGGCTGAAGCCTTGGCGGAGGTTGCTATGACGCAGCCGGTAACTGCGGAGGATGTAGCTGAGGTTGTTGCCTCCTGGACGGGGATTCCACTGACACGCTTGACCGAAACCGAAAGCAGTCGTCTGCTGCAGCTGGAGCAGCGCCTGCATAAGCGTGTTATCGGTCAGGAGGAGGCTGTAAGCGCTGTAAGCAGGGCTGTGCGCCGTGCACGCGCAGGCTTCAAGGATAAAAACAGACCGGTTGGCTCCTTCCTCTTCCTTGGTCCTACAGGTGTAGGCAAAACAGAGCTGGCGAAGGCGCTGGCAGAGGAGCTTTTTGGCGATGAACGCGCTATGCTGCGCTTCGATATGTCGGAATACATGGAAAAGCACACTACAGCGCGATTGATTGGCGCACCTCCCGGCTATGTAGGCTACGACGAGGGCGGCCAGCTGACAGATGCAGTACGCCGTAAGCCTTATTGCGTAGTGCTGTTGGACGAAATCGAAAAGGCACATCCAGATGTGTTTAATCTGCTGCTGCAGATTATGGAGGATGGCCGTCTGACCGATGGACAGGGGCGCACGGTAGACTTCCGTAATGCCGTGCTGATTATGACAAGCAACGCCGGCGCACAGCAGCTGGCTAACACCAGACCGCTGGGCTTTGCCGGCAACGAGGCAGGCGAGCGCAAGAACCGCAAGGAGCAGGTGCTTGCTGAAATCAAGAATATGTTCCGTCCGGAGTTTTTGAACCGTGTGGACGAAATCCTTGTCTTTAATTCCTTGGGCAGACAGGAGCTGGAGCTGATTGCCGACAATATGCTGCGTGAGCTGAACCAACGTCTGGCAGGCAACGGCCTCAGCATCGAGCTTACCGCTCCGGCACTCGAGCTGCTGCTGCAGGAAGGCAGTGACAGCAAGTACGGAGCGCGTCCACTGCGCCGAGCTTTGCGTAAGCTGGTGGAGGATCCGTTGAGCGATTTGTTCCTGGCAGGAAAATTCCACAGCGGTGACAAGATTATTGCCGAGGCTGCAGATAAAAAAATGGATTTCCGTACGGCGATTGAGGGAGCACAGTTTTTGTTGGAGCTGCCGGTGACAGATGAACAGACTGCTGCCGTAAGCAGCGGAAAGGAGCCACAGCATGGCCAGAACTAAGAGCAGATTTGTCTGCCAGGAATGCGGTTATGTTGCCTCCTCGTGGCTAGGACGCTGCCCGGAATGCGGCGGTTGGAATACGCTGGTGGAGGAGGCAGAAGTGACTGCCAAGGCAAGTAAAAGCTATTTGCCGGCTAATAACGAAAAGCTGCGGCCGCGCACTATCGCCAGTGTTGCTCAAACAAAGGTAGAACGTCTGGCAACAGGGATTCGCGAATTTGACCGCGTGCTGGGCGGCGGTGTCGTGCCCGGCAGCCTTGTGCTGCTGGGAGGCATGCCTGGCATAGGCAAATCTACGATTTTGCTGGACGCAGGTCTGCGCTTCGGGCAACAGGGAATAAAGGTGCTGTATGTCAGCGGCGAGGAATCGGAGGAGCAGACTGCAATGCGTGCCGTCCGCTTGGGCGGAGCGCAGTCCAATGGTAACCTGCTGATTCTTACGGCAACGGATCTGGATGCTATTTTGGCGCAGGCGAATGCCTTGAAGCCGCAGCTTTTGATTATCGACAGTATCCAGACAATGTATAATCCGGAACTGCAGACTGCTGCCGGCAGTGTGGGGCAGGTGCGTGAGTGTACTGCCAAGCTGCTGCAGTTTGCCAAAAGTACGGGCATTGCTGTGCTGCTGATTGGTCACGTTACTAAAGATGGCACCATCGCCGGACCGCGCCTTTTGGAGCATATGGTGGACGTGGTGCTGCAATTTGAGGGTGACCGTTCCTATTCCTTCCGCGTTTTGCGTGCATTAAAAAACCGCTTCGGCAGTACGAGCGAAAGCGGCATTTTCTCTATGGAGGCGGGCGGTCTGCAGGAGGTAGCAAATCCTGCCGGTCTGTTTTTGGAGGACAGAGATGGTGAAGCAGCAGGCAGTGTTATCGGTGCCTGCATGGAAGGCAATAGGCCGATTATGGCAGAAATCCAGGCGCTGGTAGCTAAAACTCCCTACGGCATGCCAAGACGTACGGCAGTAGGCTTTGATTATAACAGAGTGAATATGCTGCTGGCGATTCTGGAAAAACGTTTTGGCTTAGACTTTGGCATTTATGATGCTTATGTCAACGTAGTTGGTGGCATGAAGGTTAATGAGCCGGCGGCAGATTTGGCGGTAGCGGCAGCGCTTGTTTCCAGCTATCGGAACAGGCCTCTGCCTAAGGGCATCCTCGTTTTTGGCGAAGTTGGTCTTACAGGCGAGGTGCGCCGCGTCAGCGCGCCCGAGCGCAGGATTATGGATGGCATTAATCTGGGCTTCAGCAAATTCATTGTACCGGACAGCAAGCTGCAGCTGCCGTCTGTCAAGGCACAGATTGTGCGTGTCAAAACATTGGAGCAGGCGATTGCGGCTATGTTCGGTTAAAGACAACATTTATAGATTAGTCAGATATAAAAAAGCGCAGGCTGGTGAACAGTCTGCGCTTTTTTGTCTATACAGTGGGCAATCCTCATATACCGGCTGATGCTTATAATGCAAAAAAATCCCGGTACACTTCCCTCAAAATGTACCGGTAAAGCAATTGGTATAAGGAACAACATCCCAACAAATGTCTTAAGGTTATTATGGTTATATTATAAATTGTGCGACAATTTGCGTGCGTTGCCATTGCAACGTTTTTACAGCGTACAAGCGCTTTCTTTATTTACAAAACATCTCAGAAAAGAATAATTTTGTAAGTTATGTAAGTGAAGGCGGATAGCGCCTGAAACCACAGTTTTTGGGGCTTTCGGGCACTATAAAAAAACAGAAAAAATGTTGCGTGAGCAACAAAATTACTAAACGTTTACTTTAGTTACATAATATTTACATATGTATTTTAATTTGGGATAATAAGGATGTGGAATAACTAATATGAAATAGAAGGCTGGTGATAATATGGCAGTAAAAATGTTTGCACCGAATTATCATGATATACCGTTGTTTAAAGGCTTGGGCAGAGAAGAAATTAACGAGGTTCTGCATAAGTTTCATGGACTGATTAAGCATTTCCCTAAGTCTGACTATATTTATCTGGCAGGTGACTGCATAGAAAATTTATGCGTTGTCATGGAAGGCACTGTTCAGATGATCAAAGAGGATATCTGGGGTGAAAAATCCATTATTGCCAATTTGAGCGCAGGCGATGTTTTTGCGGAAAACTACTTGGGTAAGCTGAGTGACCGCAGTGTGGTAAGCTATTTTGCTGCAAGCGACAGCGAGATTCTGATGCTTCCGTTAGGCAGAATGCTGTTTGATGGTACAAATCATAATGAAACCAACAGACGTCTGATGTGCAATATCGTTTCGATTCTGGCAGACAATAATACACGCCTGATTGAGAAAACGGAAATTCTTTGCAAAAAGACCTTGCGCGGTAAGATTATGGCTTATCTTGAGCAGGAAGCAAGGTACAATGGCAGTGATAAATTTACTATTCCTTTTAACCGTACCGTTTTGGCTAATTATCTGGATGCCGACCGCAGTGCTTTGACCAGGGAACTGGCGCGCATGCGTGCTGACGGACTTATCAGCTTTGAGAAGAATACATTTGAGATTCTGGAGCATTCTCATACGGAATAATAATTATATTTTTATTAAGAAAGGCACCGTGAAGGTGTCTTTTTTTATTGTCTTGAACACTTGCTGAAATTAGTACCTGAACAGCTGAAAAACAGCGCTTAAGTAATTAAAATAAGATACGTAAGTTTATAAACAAAAATACAATAGAAATTATGAAATTCAGAAACTAAAATATGAAAAAGATTATGTAAAATATAATAAATTTGTTGCCTGGGCTACAGCGGAAAGATGGAAGAAAATGCTATCATAAAATCAACGGAAGAGCATATAAGATTTCATTGCTGTATGACTTTCGGAAAAAGATTAAAAGGAGGTATTGCTTATGTCCCCCGCAATCAAATGTTTAATTCTGTTAGCGGTAATTGCTTTGTTCTTTGTAACTGAAATTATACCCTTGGCAATTACTGCAATCGGCGGCGCTGTTGCCTGCGGCTTGCTGGGTCTGATTCCGGCCAAGCAGGTTTTCAGCGGTCTCTCTAATTCTACTGTAGTACTGTTTGCCGGTATGTTCGTGGTTGGCGCGGCAATGTTCTACACCGGTTTAGCTCAGGCTATCGGTGAAAAAGTAGTGCATATTTTCGGAACCGGTGAAAACAGCCTGATGCTTGGCTTAATGCTTGTCGGAACTGCTCTTTCTTCTGTTCTCTCCAACACCGGTACCTGCGCTTGCCTGATGCCGGTAGCACTTGGTATCTGTGCTGCTTCCAAAAACCCTGCGTCCCGCCAGCTGTTGCCGATGGCATATGCTTGCGGTTGGGGCGGCATTATTACTCTGGTAGGTACACCGCCTAATATTATCGGCAGTGGCGCTCTGACAGCTGCCGGTTTGCCGGGGTTCAGCTTCTTTGAATTTGCCTGGATTGGTATTCCTTTATCTGTAGCAGGTATTCTCTATATGCTGCTGATTGGCAAGTATCTGCTGCCGAAGGCAGAGCTTGATGCGGATCAGGAAATCGAGCAGGAAATTGAAGCTACTACCCATGATAAGAAAAAGCAAATGATTTCCGGTATGATTCTGTTGGTCTGCGTAATCGTAATGGCCTTGGATTTTAAGTTTATCAGCTTGGAAATGACTGCTATTATTGGTGCTCTTGTATGCGTACTTACCGGTTGCCTGACTGAAAAACAGGCTTATTCCTCCATCGACTGGGTAACCATCTTCCTGTTTGCGGGTATGATGCCTGTGTCCACTGCAATGGATAAAACCGGCGCAGGCAAGCTGATTGCTAACTGGGCAGTGGGACTGATGGGTGGCGAACCTACACCGCTTATTGTAACGATAGTACTGTTTTCCATCTCCTGCTTCCTGACACAGTTCATGTCCAACACCGCTTCTGCTGCGTTGCTGTGCCCGATTGGTATAGCGATTGCTAAACAGCTGAATGCAGACCCCAAGGCCGTTGTAATGGCGATTGCTGTTGCTGCATCCTGCGCATTCGCAACTCCCGTTGGCACTCCGCCTTGTACTCTGGTACTCGGTCCCGGTGGCTACAAATTTATGGACTATGTGAAATGCGGAACCGGTCTGGTGCTGGTATGCTTTGTTGTAAGCTTGATTGTTATTCCGATGGTATGGCCGTTCTTCCCTTAATGCTCCCATATTAGACGACACCCTGAATCAAACACTGGCAGAAAGGTCGCTGTTGCTGTAAAAGCGCAGCGGCCTTCTGCTGTTATATAGGCGGGAGAAGATGATAAAAATAAACGTGTTGACAGCCTATAATATGTCAAGATTTTTTAGTACCTAGACACATAATAACGGTACGACAAGTACTAAAAATAACTTTAAAAAATTAAATAAATATAATGTAAGTAAAATCAGTTAAAATATTCTGAAAAGCATACAAAAGTGTTGCTTAAGTCACATTGCTGGCGAAGCTTTTACGTTAATATTAAGACAACGGGAATGTAGAAAAAACTCATAAAAAGTTATAATTATACATCTCGTGAATACTTACAAAAGGAGGAAACTATTATGTCCCCTGCTATTAAGTGTTTGATTCTGTTGGCTGTGGTTGCATTATTTTTCATTACCGAACTCATTCCATTAGCAATCACTGCTACTGCCGGTGCTATCGCCTGTGGTCTGTTGGGGTTATTGCCTGTTAAGCAAGTTTTTAGCGGTTTATCTAACTCTACCGTAGTATTGTTTGCCGGCATGTTTGTTGTAGGTGCAGCAATGTTTTACACCGGTCTGGCGCAGTCCATCGGTAACAAGGTTGTACATCTTTGCGGAACCGGTGAAAACAGCCTGATGTTTGGTCTGATGATTGTCGGCACTGCACTCTCTTCCGTGCTTTCCAACACCGGTACTGCGGCCTGCTTGCTGCCTGTAGCATTAGGCATCTGCTCTGCAGCGAAGATTCCTGCTTCCCGTCAGTTAATGCCTTTGGCATTTGCCTGCGGCTGGGGTGGTATCATCACTATGGTAGGTACTCCGCCTAACATCATTGCAACCGGCGCTCTGACTGCTGCCGGCCTGCCGAGCTTTGGCTTCTTCGAATTTGCCTGGATCGGTATTCCGGTATCCATTGCCGGCATGCTGTACATGATGTTTATCGGTAAACACCTGCTGCCGAAGGTTGAGCTTGATGCTGACCAGGATATTGAGCAGGAAATCGAAGCTACCAGCACTGACAGCAAAAAACAGATTATCTCCGGTGCTATCCTGATTGCCGTTGTTCTGGTAATGGCTCTCGATATCAAAGGCGTAACTCTGGAAATGGCTGCTATTATTGGCGCGCTGATTTGCGTACTGACCGGCTGCTTAACCGAAAAACAGGCTTATGCTTCTATCGACTGGGTAACCATCTTCCTGTTCGCAGGTATGATGCCTGTATCCACCGCTATGGATAAAACCGGCGCCGGCAAGCTCATTGCTGAATGGACTGTTGGTCTGATGGGCGGCGATCCTTCTCCGATGGTTGTAACTGCTGTACTGTTTGCACTCTCCTGCATCCTGACTCAGTTCATGTCCAACACCGCGTCCGCTGCTCTGCTGTGCCCGATTGGTGTAGCAATTGCTAAGCAGCTCAATGCTGACCCGAAGGCTGTTATCATGGCAATCGCTGTTGCAGCATCCTGCGCATTCGCAACTCCGGTAGGTACTCCTCCGAATACTCTGGTTCTTGGCCCCGGCGGCTACAAATTCATGGACTATGTTAAAGCAGGTACCGGTCTGGTTATCGTATGCTTCATCGTATCCCTGATTGTAATTCCTATCGTATGGCCGTTCTTCCCGGGCAAGTGAGTTGAATGTAATATTTTGACAAATTAGTACTTACTTTACTTAAAAAACTAAAGAAAGTGGTAAAAATGCCGTGCGCTATTGCATGGCATTTTTGCTTTAATAAAAATGAGAGAGCTGGGTGAAATACAGTTGATAAAAGGGGTTTTGAAATATATGCAGTTAATTTTAAAAGAAAAAAATAACGCCTAGAGATTTATGATAGCGTGGTCATATATGGAATATGAAGAGCTGGTGCTAAAAAATGTGTTGCCTGTGCAACAGAAGCGCAGAAAAAATGCTGTTATTATAAATTCAACAAAGCAAATAACAATACTTAATAAAGTAAAAAAGATTGCTTTGACATGTACTTTCACAAAGCAATAATTAAAGTTATATAATGTCCAGATGACATTGTATATAAAAATTTTTTACAAAGGAGGAACTTAAAATGTCCCCTGCAATTAAGTGTTTAATCCTCTTGGCAGTAGTTGCGTTATTCTTCGTAACCGAACTCATTCCTCTCGCAGTTACTGCAACCGCTGGCGCTATTGCGTGTGGCCTGTTAGGCCTGATTCCTGCTAAACAAGTATTTAGCGGCTTGTCTAACTCCACCGTTGTACTTTTCGCCGGCATGTTCGTTGTTGGTGCAGCAATGTTCTACACCGGTTTAGCTCAGGCTATCGGTAACAAAGTAGTTCATCTGTGCGGCACCGGTGAAAACAGCCTGATGTTTGGTCTGATGGTTGTTGGCACTGTACTTTCTTCCGTGCTTTCCAACACCGGTACTGCAGCTTGCCTGTTGCCTGTTGCATTAGGTATCTGCTCTGCAGCTAAGATTCCTGCTTCCCGTCAGTTAATGCC
>NZ_FR892759.1 GCF_000434895.1 Phascolarctobacterium succinatutens CAG:287 | reverse complement strand
CGGTGAGAACGAAGCTTTCCCGTGGGAGCATATCTCTCCGGGTGTCAGCCGCCGCTTTCTGTGGAACGAATGGCGTAAGGCTTATGCTCAGCAGCTTACACACGACTGCCGTCGCGCAAGCTGTACCGGCTGTGGCGTTTGCCAGGCATTGGGCGTAAAAATCGTTGATTATAAAGATGAGTATCAAAATAATGGGGAGGTACAGGCATAATGAAACTGCGTATGCAAATTACCAAGGATAAGGACATCCGCTTTATCTCCCATCTGGAATATGTGCGCACCATCGGCCGTGCTATCCGCCGTGCCAAGCTGCCTGCTGCCTATTCTGAAGGCTTTAATCCGCATTTGAAATTCAGTCTGGCTTCTGCGCTGGGCGTAGGTGTAGTAAGCTATACCGAGTTCGTAGAAATCGAGCTTGCCGAGCCGATGGAGGTAGAAAAGGCTGCGTTGGCGCTTGATGCTGCCTTGCCGCGCGGTATCCGCGTGCTGGCTGCCGATGCTGTTGATACGCATCACGCTGCCCTGATGAGTCAGGCGGCAGGTGCAAGCTATCGCGTAACGCTGCCTTATAGCAAAGACGTGAGCGTTGCTGTTGCGGAGTTCAATGCTGCACCGGAGCTGCTGTTCAAAAAAGCTGCACCTAAGACGAAGGCTAAGTTCAAGGACATTGACGTTAAGTTTTACATTCCGCAGCTTACTGCAGAGCAGACCGAAACAGAAACAATCTTCAGCTTTGACTGCAAGATTACGCCGACCGGCAGCATGAAGGCAGTAGATTTACTGAATGCGCTGAATGAGCAGTATGGTTTGGCGCTGCCTGTTGAGATGGCCGATATTGAGCGTCTCAGACTGTACCGTAATAATAAAAACGGCAAGCCTATTCCGATGCTGAACAGTGATGCCGTAACCTTAGGCTGATTTTAGCTTAAGGCTGTAAAAATAAAAAAGAGCAAAGCTTGCTCAGAGCTTTGCTGATTAGAAAACCCCGTGGCGACTGCC
>NZ_FR892758.1 GCF_000434895.1 Phascolarctobacterium succinatutens CAG:287 | reverse complement strand
CTAGCATCGCCATATATACTAATTACTTTAGCCGTTATATCTAATTTATTATAAAAATTGTTTCCCAAATTATCTTTAACAAAATTATATTTTTGGCTATCGTTATCAATCAGATCGTGCTTAGCACCTGAAACATTAGCTATAAGATCATTATTACTATGAATTAGTAATACTCCAGCGGCAGTTATACCTCCTATAAACGTGAAACTATAAATCTTAGGATCCTTCATTAATTCATAACTCATTTTTAAACCAGCAGACATTTCTAATACATTCCCGACCGTATCATAAACATACTGGCCAGCTTTTTCATGGTGATCATCACTAATTACAGTATCTTTACCAAGAAGCGATTCTCTTTTTGATGTCACATTGTGATCTTCTAAGGAGATTTCCTTATACGGCATTAATGCTCCTATACTGTCTTCTTTCATATAGCTCACCATTAGGCTGAACATAATATATACTTCCATCAGAGAATTTTATTCTATCCCCAGGCTTTATATTCGCTACAGCTTCTACTAAATCTCTGCTATATCCTACCATCCAGTCTTTTGTATCAGCTCTTAATTCCACATCATTGCCATTCTTGTCAACTCCAACGACTTCTTTGAAAATCTCATATTCGTTTAAATCTCCAACTTTTCCTGTTAATTGAAGCTTATCTTTATTTTTTTCATACCATTCTCTGTTTTGTAGTACAGAAATGACACTATATTTAAAATCAACTTTTTCTTTAGCTTTATCTTTTTGTTCAGGTGTTAGCATATCATCTTTATCAATAGCAGCTAATTCCTCTTCATATTTCTTCTGTTGCTCATGCGTCAAATAGTTATTCTTCGTACCGCTAGAAGCAGTAGCTGCTCCCATCTGCGCATTATCAGATGCAACCTAAGCTACTACGCCACCAATAAGAGCACTTGCCCATTGATGCATTGCAGGATTATCCTTGAACATATCGTCAATTTATTAAGATTCTCTGATTATTGTTCAGTATTTTAACTCGACCTCCAAATACAAAAAAGCAAAATGCCTATAATAATAAAAGTAAATACATTGCGTAATATTCTTAATGTTTTAACGCTAATATATATTTCTCTTTTTTTATTTCTTACCAAATCTTCTACGTAGAAAGACATCAAAATAATAGAAAAATTAAATATGAAAAATATATAAGTTAACAAAAAATCGTTTTCAGAGACAAATGAACAATACAAAAATAAAGCCATCATAGATGCAAACAAGAAATTACTCACAATATAAATTACATATTTCCATACTGAAGTAAAATCTTCTCTTTTATACTTTCTGCTTTCTGCAATAGTAGAAAGTATTGTTATTATAAAGAATAAAGATATTATTATAAAATCCATCTCACGAAACCCCTCTTTTTATCACTGAATATATTTTGTCTTTATCAGTTTCAATGACACGCTTCTATATTCTCTACTACCTCAAATGCAGGCTCTTAAATTACTTTCATGCTATTTTTCATTGATTAAAGCAAAATAGTTTCACCAGCACTTACTAATTAACAAATTAATATTAGAGCAAGCTATTATTAATTTTTCAAGCAACCTATACAAAATTGCTGTTTTTTCAATTAAAATGCATCAATAACATACACCTGAAGCTAATTCATTTTTTAGCTAATATACAAAACTCTCCTTTATTCTCTTACCCAACATTTTACACTGCTTAGACTAAATTTAGCAAGCACAATGTGGTTTGACGTTTATTAGTAAAATACATACCAAATATAATATCCAGTTACTATATATATCAACCAAACCAACAACATTGATGCCAATATAAAAGCAATAGAACACCAATAGCTCTTATTTACATTATCAACTAAGCCATATGTATATATCCCATTATACATGGACATAAAAATATTAGTAAGCGCAAATGCTAATACCTTTATAGGAAAGTAGTGCTGCCATAATGGCGCTAGTCTATTAGAAGAATAATATGAGCCTAATATATATATACAAAGCACATATACCGCAATATGAATCTTGTATGTTTTTATCTTATTGATTATTCTCTTCATAACAGTAATCCTTATTCAAACAATTCATTGATGCCGTTCACAACAATTTTTTGACCATCAATCTCTTCTAGATATTCATCTATCCATGTAAATTTATAGCCATATTTCGGAGCATAAAGCACGAAACGTTTAATTTTAAAACTGTTCTCTTCCTCAGGTAAAATAAAAGCCTCCAAACGACTGCTTTGCTGCTGCGATTTAGCCATAGACTGACTAACGCGATGCTGCAAATCCTGTTCAGCGCGTTTGGAAGCTTGCTCCTGCTCTTTAGGTGTGCAAATGCATTATACAATCTACCGAGTACTTTCTACCGAGTACTTTTATTTTATCTTTTTAAATAATCTTTTCGTATTCGCCGTAGCAATTGCCGCCAGCTCTTCAAAATCCATTCCCAGCACCTGCGCCGCATTACGCGCCGTATATTCCGTATATCTGGGATTATTGCGCTTGCCGCGGAACGGTACCGGTGTAAGATAAGGGCTGTCGGTTTCAAACAGCAGCAGCTCCTTAGGAATATACTGCATAACCTCACGCACTTTCTGCGCATTCTTATAGGTAGACGTACCGCCGAAGCCAAAGTAATAGCCGCGTTTAGCCAGCTCCTTCGCCATCTCCAGCGAGCCGCTGAAGCAGTGGAACACTGCCTGTACGCCATGCACTTCCTTCTGGAACAGCTCCAGCATATCGCCGTGCGCATCCCTGTCATGAATAATCACCGGCAAATCAAACTGCTTAGCCAGATCAATTTGCTCTAAGAAAATACGCTTCTGTACCTCCTTAGGCTCGTTTTCCTTCCAGTAATAATCAAGACCGATTTCACCGATTGCCACAACCTTCGGGTGCTGTGCCCACTCTGCCAGCTGCTGCAGATAATCAGCAGGAATGCCCTTTAAATTCTCGGGGTGCCAGCCAACCGCCGCATAAATAAACGGATATTTTTCCGCCAGCTCCACAGCTACAGCACTGCTGGCAGCATCACAGCCGGGATTGACGATACCGTCCATATCCTGCTCCAGTTGGGCAATCAGCTGCTCTCTGTCCTCATTAAAAGCTTCGTCATCTAAATGGGCATGCGAATCCCACAAACCAGTTCTGCTCATAATCTACCTCACATTCACAAAAAAGTTCAGATACAGCTGCAAAAACAGCAGCATGCTGAACAAAATATAACGGAAAACCGCCGCCTTACGCGAATAATATTCGCAGCCCGGCAGATAAAATTCCTTGGGATTTTGCGGATTATAAATAATTTTACGCGGCAGCTTCAGCGTAAAGCCACGCTCCAGCACGTCGCCACTCTTTTCCTTCGTTCCCTTGGCTTCGTTCAAGGCCTCGCTGTATTCCTTATCACCGACTTTATAGGTAAAAACCGGACACAGCTGCTTGCCACGGCTCCAGCTGCTCTTGTAGCCGGTAATCACCGCGCGCACCTCTTCAGTGCAAAGATTGCTCAGCTTAGGGAAATAATTCTTCGTAAAAATGCAGACAATGCCATATAAATAAATCAGCAGCGCCAGCTTCAGCGTCCAGGCCATACCCTTGAACATGTAGAAGTCATAACCGGGATAATGCTGTCCCAGCCATGCATGCGGCAGGATGTAAGGCACCATACTGCTGAGCAGCACTAAAATCATACTGATGCCTATAAAAATATACGGTCGCCAGAACAAGCGCGAAAAAAGCTTTTCGGACACTGATAAGTCCCCCTTCCAAAACAAAAGACAATATGTTAATAGACGAAGAGCAGGCACTCCTCATCCGCTAAAACGTATCAGAGTGACTGCTCTAAATCTCAGAGTGCGTCAAGCACTTTTTTATTTTACACGACTGCCGGAAGCAAGATTTTGCGGGTCGACAAGAGCAAGATTGCCCTGTCCATCGGAAGCACACAGCAGCATGCCGAAGGATTCGATACCCATCAGCTTAGCCGGTGCCAGGTTTGCTACAACAACAACGTTTTTGCCTACCATCTGTTCAGGCTCATAGTATTGGGAGATGCCGCTGACAATAGTGCGTACCTCATTACCGATTTCTACCTGCAGCTTGAGCAGCTTTTTGGATTTTTTAACCTTTTCTGCTTCCAGAACCTTGCCTACGCGCAGGTCAATCTTCTCGAAGTCAGGGAAAGCGATTTCCGGTTTAATCGGCTCCATAGCAGGCTTTGCTTCTTCTGCCGGAGCAGGTGCGGGAGCTGCAGCCTTATGCTCATAGCGTTTGCCGCCGATGATGGTTGCGCCGTCTTCGGTAACCTCGATACGCGGATACAGAGGCTCGCCCTTGCAAACCTTAGTGCCGTTTGCCAGACCGCCCCACTCAGCATCTGCCAGCAGGAACTGCTCAGGCACGGCCAGGCCAAGCTGGGTGTAAATTTTCGGGCTGGTGGTCGGGATGTACGGGCTGATTAAAATAGCTACGATACGCAGGGTTTCAGCCAGGTTATACATAACAGTCTTCAGACGATCAGCCTTAGTATCGTCCTTAGCCAAAATCCACGGAGCGGTTTCGTCGATATATTTGTTGGCGCGGCTGATTAAAGCCCATACGCCTTTAATTGCAGTGTTGATTTCCATGTTGTCCATAGCCTTAACATAGTTAGCTACGGTTTCTTTAACGAGAGCCTTCAGCTCATCATCAATCGGCTCGTTGGCACCGGTATCGGCAACAATACCGCCATGATATTTTTCAATCATGCTGACGGTTCTGTGCAGCAGGTTTCCCAGATCGTTGGCCAAATCTGCATTTACACGGGTAATCAGTGCATCACGGGAGAAGTTGCCGTCGCTGCCCAGGTTGATTTCGCGCAGCAGGAAGTAGCGGATAGCATCAGCGCCGAACTCATCAATCAGGCCCAGCGGGTCGATAACATTGCCCTTGGATTTGGACATTTTATCGCCGTCAACTACGAGCCAGCCATGACCGTAAACCTCTTGCGGCATTTCCAGACCCATAGCGTGCAACATGATTGGCCAGATAATGGTATGGAAGCGTACGATTTCCTTGCCTACCAGGTGCAGGCTTGCCGGCCAGTATTTATGGAAGAAGGCATCATCGGTGCCGTATTTAATGCCGGTCAGATAGTTCAGCAGAGCGTCGAACCATACATAAACAACATGTTTTTTGTCAAACGGAACAGGAATACCCCAGTCAAAGGTGGTACGGGTAATGCACAAATCCTCCAGACCTTGCTTAACGAAATTAATCATCTCGTTGCGGCGGCTTGCCGGTTGGATAAAGTCCGGATGCTCTTCGATGAATTGCAGCCACCAATCCTGGTATTTGCTCATTTTAAAGAAGTAGCTTTCCTCTTCCATCTCCTCTACCGGACGATGACAGTCGGGGCAGCAGTGGTTTTCATCCAGCTGACGCTCCAGCCAGTAGGATTCGCAGGGTACGCAGTACAGGCCCTTGTAATTTTTCTTATAGATATCGCCCTGCTCATAAATTTTTTGCAGTGCGTCCTGAACTACCTTGTGATGACGCTCCTGGCTGGTGCGGATAAAGTCATTGTTGGAGATATTCAGCTCTTTCCACAGCAGCTTGAAGTTAGCAATAATTGCATCTACATACTGAATCGGGGTTACGCCTTTTTCCTTAGCCTTACGTTGGATTTTCAGACCGTGCTCGTCACTGCCGGTCAGGAAGAATACATCTTCACCCTTCAAACGGTGAAAGCGTGCCAGGCTGTCAGCGATAGTTGTGCAATAGGCATGGCCTATATGCAGATTGTCACTCGGATAATAAATTGGTGTTGTAATATAATAACTCGGTTTAGTCATTGTCAGACCCATCTCCTTCAGAAATTAGTTGATTATATAGCTCCCGTTTGGGAATTTTACGTTTTTTTGCTACCTGCGCCAAGGCAGCCTTCTTATCTACACCATCAGCCATCAGCTTGCGCACCTCGTCAAGAGGTTCAAGCTCCTCCTCGGCTGCAGCGAAAGCACCGTCACCGGCACCAAGCACCAGGCAGAACTCTCCGCGCGGCGAATTGGCCTCCAGCCATTCCAGACAGCCGCTGACCGTACCGCGGTAGAATTCCTCATGCAGCTTCGTCAGCTCGCGTGCTGCCGCCAAAGGACGGTCGCCCCACGCAGACAGGATATCCTTCAGCACCTCCACAATCCTGTGCGGTGCTTCGTAAAGAATAATCGTCGCAGGAATATGCTGCCATTGCTCCAGCTGCTCGCGTCTGTTACGCTTACTCTTTGGTAAAAAACCGCCGAAGAAAAACGGATACGTCGGCAGACCGCTGGCAATCAAAGCACATAAAGCAGCGTTGGCACCTGGTACAGGCACCACTCTGATACCATGAGCAATCGCATCATGCGCCAAAGCTTCACCGGGATCAGCAATTCCCGGAAAACCTGCGTCGCTTACAAGAGCAACATTTTTGCCTTCCAGCAGCTGGCCTAAAAGATATTCGCCCTGCTTATCCTTGCTGTGCTCATCATAACGCACCAGGCGTCCTTTGATGTTGAAGTGATTTAAAAGCTGCAGCGTATGACGTGTATCCTCCGCCGCAATCAAATCTGCTTCCTGCAGCATCCGCAAAGCGCGCGGTGTCATATCCTCAAGATTACCGATAGGTGTAGCGCATAAATAAAGTGTTCCATATATATTGTTTTGCTCTGCTGTCACAGCTCCGCCTCCTATCATTTAACGGTGGTCAGCAGGTGCAGTACATACTAACCCATAATATATTAATTTTATCACACACAGCGTGATAAATAAAGAAAAAACGCGTAACTTTCGTTACGCGTTCAGCTTATCAGTAAACAGCTCGGCCGGATTTCCAACCGGGTGTAAATGTAGACTCGATAGCAGCGCATTTATTATTATAGCTGTCTGCCAACCAGGAAGGATAATCAAAATACCAGGTATTCCAATATTCATCGTTAATAAAGCACTTTTTGTAGTAAATCCTGTCATTTTCCAGATAGGAAATAACATACCAGTCATCGCCTTTAGCCTTATAAGCAGCAGACGGATGATTTTGGATATCCATATCATATTCATCGGCAAGCGTCATGCCCATATTATGACCGCCGCTGACAGTAAAGCTGGAGCCGTATTCATCCTTAAAAACACAGCCATCGCCGTTAGTGCTCTCGAAGGCCTGATTGAAGTTTGCCGGAAGATTAATCGCAAAAGCAAATCTGTCATTGATATAGCGATAATAATCAGGATTATCCGTTGTAAATACTCTGACGTACTCTGCTGTTCCCTCACTGGGCTCATACCATTGGTTCTTTAAGAAAACAGCACTCGCCGCCGATACGGTAGCAGTAAAAATAAACATCAGCATCGACAGAAGCAGCAAGATTTTTTTCATAGCATTCACCATCCTTAAATGTATTCTCTGTACTTTAATTGTAACCTGCGCAGGAATTTTTGTCGAGATAAATTCTCATAGTAAAAATATTTCAAGCACGTAATTACTATGTAGTTCAGCGGAATATTTTTCTGCATTATTTTCAGTCAACAGGTGTATATTTCTTTTCCAGCAGACGCACAAAATAATGGTAGGCTGCAAAAACGAAGACTGCACAGCTGATCCAAGCAATCGGCTCCGCCATACAGATGCCCTCATAGCCAAAGGGCACACTGAGATATATCGCCGCGATAGAACGCATTATCAGTTCAACCACACCCGAAAGCATAGGAATCATGCTGACACCCATGCCTTGGCAGGCATTACGGTAAATAAAAATCTGGCTGAGGAAGAAGTAAACAGGCACGGTATACAAGATATAAAGATGTGCGGACTCCATAACTGTCGGTGACGGATTATCCAGGAAGATTCCGATAACCTCTTCGCCGAAAGCAAAGACCACAACCGCCGCAAACAAGCTGAAGGCCAGCGTCAGCAGCGAGCAGCAGTGCACCGCATCACGGATGCGGTCAAAGCGGCGAGCACCGAAATTCTGCGCCGTAAATACAGCCATAGCAATACCGAAGGAAATCATCGGCTGCAGCGCCAGCTGCTCCACGCGCATTGCCGTAGTAAAGCCGGCAATCTGGTCACTGCCGAATTTATTGCAGACTGACTGCAAAATAATAATGCCCAAGCCCAAAACCGAAAACTGCACTGCCATCGGCAAGCCCATACGCAGATGCGCCCACAGCTCCGGCCAGTCTAAATTGAAATCACTGCGATGAATATGCAGCTGCGGAAAGCGCTTGTAAATATAAATTACGCACAGCACTGCGGAAAAAGCCTGGGCAATAACCAAGGCAAACGCACTTCCCGGTACACCCCAGCCAAAGCTGATGATGAAAACAAGCGCTAAAATAATATTCACTATCGAAGAAATAATGAGAAAGTACAGCGGCGTTTTACTGTCACCAAGTGAACGCATAATACCCGACAAAAGATTATAAGCCATCATCGCCAGCAAACCGTCGACGATAATCATTACATAGGCATAGGCATCCTCCATCAGCTCCGGCGGAATATTCATCATCACCAGCATCGGGTCGATAACCAAATGCATAATACCCATAATAAGAAAGACGAAAAATATACTCAATACAACGCAGGTAGCAATGCTGCGGCGCATTCCCTGCATATCCTGCGCACCGTAGCGCTGGCCCGTAACAACAGTAAAGCCGTTACTGAGACCAATCGTCAGCACCATCGTGAGCATAAACAGCGGCGACACCGCACCTACGGCAGCCAAAGCATTCACACCAATCGTCCGCCCGACAATAATAATATCGGCAATATTATACAGCTGCTGAAAAACATTTCCTATCAGAAGCGGCACCATAAAGGGAATAATCAGCTTTAATGGTGCGCCTTCAGTCATATTCTGAAGCATAAAAAAAGAACCTCCTTTAGCTGCTCTCTCCCAAGCAGCAGTATCAGTCCGATATTACAATATATATCACTGACTTATCAGTCAAAATATAGCACAATCAGGAAAAAAATACAAGACGTGCAGCAACACACGTCTTGTAAAATCTTATTCCATAACAACTCTGTTGGTAATTTTCCCGATTCCTTCGATTTCAATGGTGATTTCATCACCCTCATTTAAGAGCCCGGCACCAACCGGAGTACCTGTCAAAATCAGATCACCGGCATCCAATGTAAAGCTCTGAGAGATGTAGCTCAAGATTTCATAGGGATTATAAATCATATTGCTCGTGCGCGCATCCTGCTTAAGCACACCGTTGACATAAGAGCGGATGGATAAATCGCTGGGATCCAGCTCCGTTTCCAGCCACGGTCCCAAGGGACAGAAGGTATCAAAGGATTTACAGCGCAGCCACTGGCGCTCCTTGCGCTGCAGGTCGCGGGCCGTAACATCATTAGCACAGGTATAACCCAAAATATATTTAGGTACATCTTCTGCCTTAACATTCTTCATCCTCTTTTTCACGACAATACCCAATTCCGCGCCAAAGGCCAGCTCCTGCACCTGCTTCGGCCAGATGATATCCGCACCTGTACCGACAACGGTATGCGCAGCCTTAGAAAAAATACTCGGCTCGCGCGGAATTTCTACACCGAATTCTGCCGCATGCTTCTGGTAATTAAAGCTGACGCAGATAATCTGCTTCGGTACGCAGGGTGCCAGCAAGCGTACATCACGCATAGCAAAGGTTTCATCCGTTATCTGCCAGTATGTTTCCAAGGAACCATATACGCAACGGATAACATCGCCGTCAATAAAGCCTATACGCTTGTTGCCTGTCCGCAAATCCTCAAAACGCACGCATTTCATTTTAACCCCTCCATAATCTGCATCCTTCTCGCTTTAAAATAAACAGGTGTCAGTTCTGCCTGCGCTGCCAACGCCAGCGCCTCCTGCAATCTGCGCCCTACATGCTCCTTATAATGGGCGTCACTGCCAAGAGTGCAGTATTTGCCGCCAAGCTCACGGTAACGCTTGTACAGCGGCAGCAAGCCTGCTACCGCAGCAGCATCATCCAGGCGACGTGTATTGATTTCGATAGGCTTATTCTGCTCAATCAAAAGTAAAAACAGCTTATCGAATAATTCCGGTGCATCCTGCAGGCGCAGCTCACGCTCCGCTCCCTTATACGGCCAATAACGGCAGATATAGTCAATATGCGCAAACGCATCAAAATCTCGCTCCTGTTCCAGGCAGGTAATCGCATCATGCAAAAATTCTTCTACAATCTGCTGACGTGTGCGTCCCTTGTAGCAAGTCTGCTCGTATAAATCACGTCCGCCGATGCAATGGATAGAGGCCAGCACATAGTCAAACGGATGAGCCTGTGCCACCTTTTTATCCTCAGCTGCAGTATGTGTCTGCATGCCGATTTCAATGCCTATCAGCACCTTGTCGCTGCTCAGCGGCTGCAGACGCGCAAAATATTCGTCTATATCAAAGGTAAATGCTTCCGGATTAGTCGGATAATCATAATCCCAATGCTCTGTAATCGTTATACCAATTCCCTGCTCAGCTGCTGCGCCGATGGCATCAGCAAATTTCATTTCGCTGTCGCAGGAATAATCGCAGTGCATATGTGTATCATATATCATTTAGTGTACCTTCCTTCCGTAAATTATATTGTATCAAATTGCAATAAAAAAGCAACGGGGAAAGGCAGGATTTTTTGCTTAGTTAACGAGAAAATTACAAAGAAGTTAGCAGAGAGTAATCTCAAAGAAAAATTAAATTGTTCTTTGAGATTTTCTGAAGAGCTCTCTGCAAAATTCAATGTATCTTATACCTCGCCGTCGTCCATGATTCCCAGCTTACGCTTCCAGTAGCGGGAATAAATAGCGCCCAACGGATTGTGGGCCAGCAAACGGTCCTTAACTACCAGATTCGTTACCGGACCTTCGGCATTCATATTGAAAATAGCATCGTGTCCAACGCACAGGCCACAGGAAATGTACAGCTCAACGCCCTTTTCTGCCAAAAACTTAGCCTGGAATTTAGGATTGCACATTGCTTCATGCTCCAGCTCCGGCTTAACCTGCTTCAGTCCCAGCTCTTTTTTGGGGAAGCTGCAGTTTTTGCAGCATACGCTGTAAAACTCAAAGCCCTGCTGCTTAAAATATTTAGCAATATAACGTGCTTCCGCATTCAGACCGATACAGAAGGACATGCCCAGCTTTTTGTAGCCCATAGCTTTGGCAAACTCCGCAGTTTCCTGCAGACGGCAGATGTTACTGTAGAACGTGCCTTCAACGTAGGCAGCAGCCTGCATGAGCTTCAATTCTTCCTCGGTATAGGCTTCCTTGACAGCCTCCAGGGGCACGCCTGTGCAGTTAACACCCTTGGTGTAGCAGGCATGTGTAGGACAATTAGCGCAATCACATTTCATTTTACTTTTCTCCTTTCGCCAATAACCTTGTTAAGCCTATTGTAGCACAAACAGCAGACATATTAAAAGAGCTGCCACACTTTTTCGTGCAGCAGCTCCGGTAAAGCTAAAATATGAAATTAGAATTTACGTTGGTAGGAAATAGAAGCAATCTTGGTAAAGCTGTCGTAAGCATGAGCGCTCTTATAAGCATCGGTAGCATGACCTGCAAAATCCAGATTGCCGACATCCATCCAGCCCAAAGCAACAGCAACGGTCTGTTTCTTATCGTTGTAACGAGCACCGATGGAATAGGTACGACGCAGACCGGTCGGAACCATGAAGTCACCGCCATTGTAAGGAATAGAAGATTCATCGAAAGCAAAGCCTGCCATAGCTGCATACTTATCGCTGAAGTTGTGTTCTAAACCGATAGCATAACGCCAGCCGTTGGACCAGTTTTTAGCAGAAGGAGAGCTTTCTGCTATACCAGTAATACCTACAAGCGATTTATCAAAATAAACATTCAAAGCATCATAGGTACTCCAGTTGGTACGAGTAGCTTTCAATTCCAGACGGGTTTTCTTGTCAAATTTATGGTTGTAACCGATATCCCAGCTGTCCGGCAGAGTTACCACACCATAAGCGTTGCCGAAAACGTCACCGCCACCCATTAAATCGGGTTTTGTATTATAACCTTTTAAATCTGCTTCTAAAGAATGCTTAATACGGCTGCGATAAACTACACCGATTTCGTTTTTATCATCAAAGGCATAGTTGGCAGCAGCATTCCAGCCCAAAGCATAGCTTTCGCCTTCAATCTGAGTAGTGCCGTCGATAGTAGCAATCTTGGTTCCCACAGGCATTTTCATCTGCAGGTTTTTCTGCAGCTCCAGACCGACATAGTTGATTTCCGCACCAACTGCTGCGCTCCATTTTTTGTCGAACTTGTGCGCATAGGTCGGAGTAACGCTGACACCGTTCAGCTTAGAGAAAAATGCATTAGTAGATGCCTTGCTGGCACGCTCAAACTCGGATACCATGGCAAAGCGCGGGAAAGCGCCGATGCCGAACCATTCTTTATCATTAATCTGCCTTACGTAGTAGCTGCCTACTGCCCAACCGGCATGAACAACGTTTTTGCCGTCCTCAATTTCTTTGCCTGCACCATCATACAGCTTATAGTTGCCGTGCGGGCTCAGATAAGTGTAGCTGCTCTTCATTACCTCACCCTTTACTTTGGTGATAGAAGCAGGGTTGTAAGCCACGTTTGCAGCATCGTCCTCAGCAAACATACGCGCACCACCCATAGCAACGCCTTCAGCAGACCATTCGTTAATAGCAAAGCCTTCAGCGCCTGCTACCTGGGGTGCCAGCAGAGCTGCAGCTAAGCCTAAAGCTAAAAAGTTTTTATTCATATAAGTACATCCCTTCTCACATTTTTATTACCTGCTACTAATTGTAACAGATTCGTGAAAAGTGCGTACAAAATCTTTTAATCGCTCGTTTTAATTATTTAATTAAACTTTGAAAAGAACCCTTTTCATCCGGCTCCTCACCGGCAGCCTTCGCTGCCTCGCGACGGGCAAAATTGCGCTCCTGCAGGCGGCGTACATCCTCCAGCGTCGGCACATTATCCTTTTCCCACGGCTGGTACTGAATCGTGGTGCAGTGATGATACATCGCATATCTTTCCTTAGCATCTGCTGCCGCCTCCGCCTCAGCAAGAGCCTTCTTGGCAGCCTCGTTCACAGGGAAGGATTTGTAGGCATCTGCCAAAAGCAGCGCAGCCTTAGCATAATCGCCCTGCTCCGCCATGCTTTCCGCAATAAACTTCAGTGCGTGGAAACGGTACGGATTAACACCTTCCACAGCCTTTTCCGCCTCCAGCATTGCTCTCGCCTCGCTCAATGCAGCATCCTCGGCGCCGCAGGAGCGCTCCAGCTCCAGTCTGCGCGCCCAAATAGCGCCACGATCTGCACTGCGGAAAACCTTTTTGTATTCACGGCACAGTCTGTAGGCTTCATTCAAATAAATAATCGGTGCATCACCGGTACCGGTCAAGCGCCAAATGATTTCTGCAATATCACGCAGGCACAGTACCTTATGCTCCGCCTCACTGAGTCCGAACTCCGGTGCATCCTCCATATCAGGCTGCACATCCTTTACGGTTGCCAGCACCGCCATAGCTCCCTCGATATCCTTTAAAATCATCAGCATACGTCCTACGTTGCTGCGGCATTTCCAATCATCATAATCGTTTATCAGATTCAACGGTATAGGGTAATCACAGCTTGCTACCTTCTGTACATAACCTTGCCATTCCTGTTTTTCCATTTCAGTATCCTCCTCAATCTGTTATATATTCTATTCAAATTATCTGCGTTGCCGCTGTCTTTGTCAAGCGTCAACCTGTACAGGAGTAATAATATTAATGCTTATATGTTATCTGTCATAGCTTATCAATCTTTTATATTCCATTTGGTTATAATGTAAATGCTTAATCGCTATTTGACTATAAAATTTAAAGTAGTACAATAACTCTACTAGAGAGAAAGAAGATGTATAAAGCTATGAGTTTTCCCCTATTATTACGTGGCTTCGTGGTTCTGGGCGTCATGCTGATGCACACCACCTGGTACTTCAGCCACGCTCACGCGGAATCATGGGTCACTATTTCCGAAATGCTGCTGGATATTATTTCCCTCTTTGCCGTACCCCTGGTAATGTTTGTTTCGGGATATATGTTCATCAGCCACAATCGCCATGCCGATTATTATAAGTGGTCCTTCTTCCGCAGAATGTTCCTGTCGGTGCTTTCGCCGTATTTGCTGTTTTCGCTATTGTATTTGGGCGGTGCCTGGTTTTTCAGCAATGCCAGCTTCACGCTTAAGCAGGCAGCTTATCTTATTATCACCGGCAGCAGCGCTGTTCACATGGCCTTTTTCCGGGCGTTATTTGGTTTTTATGCTATCTATCCGTTGCTATTGCGTTATTTTAACCGTTGCCGCTTGCATCACAGGCTGCACCGCTTTATTATTCAGGTAATCCTGCTGCAGCTGTTCTGGAAAATCTGCAACAATATCAGCTGCAGCAATCAGGCAGTTATCCTAACGCTGGAGATTACCACCTTTCTGCGTTATATCGCCTACTTCTCCTTCGGTATGCTGGCTTATATCTACCATAAAAAAATGCTGCGCTGGATTGACACCCATCACGTTCTTTTGATGACAGGCTTCATCCTGAATCTGATTTTAATCGGCGGCTGCTGGTTTGCTAAATACTACCTGCATATCCTGCCGCTGCTGGAATTTGTCTGCTTCCCGCTCAATCTGTTTTTGTACAGCATCATCATCGCTATGCTCTTCCGTTACGCCTGTACTCTGGAATCGCAGGACAGCCTCAGCAAGCGCTTTATGATGTATCTGGGCAACTATTCCTTCGGTTTATTCTTGATTCACATAATCTACATGTATGTCGGCAGCGAGCTGCTTACACTGCTGCATATGTCACCGCAGCAGCTCTGCTTTTATCCGCTGCTCTTCATCATTATGCTCAGCCTCAGCCTGCTGACCATGGAAGCACTGGCGCGTGTTTCCTGGGGCCATTATTTCATCGGCCATGTAAGCCGTCTGTAAAAAGTTTTCTTCTTATTCCCCATATATTGTAAAACACCACTTGCGTTTGCAGGTGGTGTTTTTGCTTATATCCTCAAATCAAAATCTCTTCTTGTACGCCTCTCCCCAGTCACGCATGGCCTCCAAAACAGGCTGCAGACTGTAACCAAGCTCAGTAAGCGTATATTCAACACGCGGCGGCACCTCAGCATAAACCTTGCGCGTCAGCAGACCGCTGGCTTCCATTTGGCGTAACTGCGACGTCAGCACCTTTTGACTGACTCCGTTTAAAGATTTTTTCAATTCGCCAAAGCGCTTTGTTCCCGTCAAAAGGTCACGTAAAATCAGCACCTTCCATTTATCACTGATTAAGGTCAGTGTAGTTTCTACCGGACAAGCCGGTAAAGCATCACTCATTTCATGCAACATTTACAATCACTCCTTCAGCTCCTTGCTGTATATCCACGTCTCCTGTGCGCCTAACTGCGGCAGAATATTATTCGTAAAATGCGCCGCTTCGCTATAGCCACGCTTGCGGTAATATTCATAATCGCAGGTAGCATCCGCCCATAAATAGAGCTTTTTGACACCTTTTTTCTGCGCAATCGCTTCCACCTTATGCAACAGCTTGCTGCCAACACCGCTTTTCATGCTCAAAAACAGGCACAGCAGCAAATCCTCCGGATTTGCCAACGCCCTCACCTTTTGTCCGTTATAAGACAAATAGCGCAGATAATCATAAACAAGATCCTGTTCCTCGCACTCAAAATGCTGCAGGCTTTGCTTTAACCAGGATTGGGAATTGTCACGCTCACTCAAGGGCGCCGCCAGCAAAAAGCCCTGCATGCCGTCTTCATCAGTCATTTTTAAAGAAAAGGCCTCACTGCGATAATAATAACGTACCATCGCCTCGTACAGCACATCCTTCAAGCCATCATTAGTCAGCGCCATCTCATCACCCCATGTCAGCTTAGTGAGATGGGAGGCATAGGAAATATCCTGCGGGGTAAAATTTGATAACATTTATGCTTCTCCACTTCAATAATCGAATTACAACACTTGTACAATCAGTTTTTTAGTGTCTTAAACATTCTTTTTAACTCTATTTTAAGCTATCCTCATGAAATATGCAATCAGTGCAGATTTCATGAGGATAAAATATGCAACTACTGCATATTTCATGAGGATAATAGAAAAACAGCTTCATCAAGATTATATAATTGCAGCCATGTACAAAGGTAAAGTAATCTTTTTCTCAACAACACCGGTATTTTGTGCTGTGAGCTTATAACCTCTTTCGATATTATCCATTTTAAGCAGCTCATTTAATGAACGTGTCGAGCCCTTCCTGGCTTTCACTTCTACAGGTACAAGCTTACAATCCCGTTCTAAGATAAATTCAATTTCTAAGGTTGAATCCTCTTTTTTATAGTAATAAAGCTCTTCTCCCCTTTTTGCTAAAATATCGGCAACAAGACTTTCATAAATGCCACCTTTCGCCGGTCCCTCCAACGCATCTGACAACAAAGCAATTTTCAACTGATAACCATACATAGCTACCAAAAGACCTATGTCGCAAAGATAAACTCTAAATTGATTTTCCTTGACATACGCTTTCAATGGGAACCAAGGTGAATTCACATTATAAGCAAAATCAATTAATCCGGCATTATGGAGCCAATCTAAGCTACTGGTAAATTTTCTTGCTGTCGCCTTTTTCTCAACAACAGAATACTGAAATTTATGGTTTTCTTTGCTTAACTGACGCGGGATAGACAGAAAACACTGCTTAGCCTTAATTTTATCCTGATTCAGCGCGTATTTAGCAATATCATCCTGATAATCACGCAAAATTTTTTCCTGTAACAGATGTACCTGGTAAAAATCCTTCGTTGCAATATATGTATCAACTACCTCAGGCAGTCCACCAACTACCATATATTCCTGCAGATACTTGTTTAAAGAATTATGCATAGCTTCCGGAACTCGTTTTACTCCGTCTATATATGGTGCCAGCATCTCCTTGAGATTTACTTCTACACCAAGCGCCCAAAGAAACTCTTCAAAATCAAGAGTCCGCATAATTAGCTGCTGTTCATATCCTACAGGTATAGAAACCTCATTTTTGTAATCTATGCCCAGCAATGAGCCGGAGGCAATACAATCAAAACGTCCATCCTGCGTCCAAAATTTCAAGGAAGTTCTGGCGTTAGGTGCATCCTGAATTTCATCCAAAAACAAAAGCGTTTCACCGGGAATAAATTGGCACCCCGGCATACTAAGTTTAATTTGCTGAACCATGCTATCAACATCAAGATTTCCGGAAAAGACTGCCTGCATATCAGGTCGCTCAATAAAATTTATCTCTATAAAATTTTTATATTCCCGCTTACCAAACTCTCTGACAATATATGTTTTACCACACTGCCTAACACCACGTAATAACACAGCGTCTTTTTTGCCTGTACTGTTTTTCCACGCTAAAAGCTTATCATATATTTTTCTACGTAACATTTTAATTGCTCACTCCCCTCTCTAAATTACTCTCATTCTAGCATATCCTCATGAAATATGCAATCAGTGCAGATTTCATGAGGATAAAATATGCAACTACTGCATATTTCATGAGGATAATAAAAAACAGCTTCATCAAGCTTAAAGCCATCAGGGGCTACTTCCCTGTGGGACTTTAAGTCTTAATAAAGCTGTCTTGGATTTAAACACAATATTTTTTCTATATTAGGGTTCTCCTCCGATTTTTTATATAAAATGCCCTACATTTACATATCCGTTTCGACTACTATTAGTATATCAAAAGTAAAATATTTTTAATGATTTATTTTTATAAATATTCTACAGCTTATTATTTAATACGTGACATCTGCATCTAAGTTTCTTTCAAGATATGCGCGTACAATTTTTTTCATATCAATGGCATATTCACTGACATCAGCAATACTTAGATTACCATTAATGTATTTATCTACATCTTTTAAAGCTAAATCGTAGTCTTCTCCATTAATAATTCTTCGTATTGTCACATTGCCAATATCATTATAGGGATAATTTTCCGCTATGCTCAAGGCTTCCATTAAAGCACTAACTCTGGGATAAGTCTTCTTAACTTCACTAGGTCTAGGCAAGCCAAATTTATCCGCTTCCACATCTTCTTTCTTTTCATCTATCTCTCCAGTAAATATTAATCTGTTATATTTATGCCACATATCATATAGCTGAAAATATTTTGCTAACCCAGGAATTTTATCCAACTTATCATAATAACTATTAATAAAACTCTGTCGCTCTTTTAAATACACTAATACTTCGTTTTTTCTTTTAACAAATATATCCTTGCGCTCATTTAACACATATTGATTTCTTCCTAAAGTAACATATTCGCATCCATCTTCTAAAGAATATGTCATATGAAAGTGCTCGACCAACTCCTTTGTCGTTGCTGTTGCTAAATCTATACTATATTTTTCATAATCTGATAAATGTGATGTTTCCTCATTATTATATTTTCTTTGATAGATTTTCACTATTACCCAAAAAACACCTACCCACAGCAAAACAAAGGTACATAAAAAGGCAAAAGCATATAAAAAAGTATAATATTACCATATGCCAATAAAGGCAACTACACAAATAAAAATACTCACCAGAATAAATTTAACCAATCCATCTAACTCCCACGCAGGCTCATTATTACTGCCTTGTCCAGCTTTTTCCAAGCCCATTAAGGCTCCTTTAGCTAAATTATTACCATTCGTAGCTGCTTTCTCCAAATAAATCTTATAGTTTTTTTCTTCTTGCGCTTCAATAATCTTATCCACTAAATCATTTAGTACACTTGTATTGCCATAGTCATATAATTTCTTTAGTGTAATTAGCGGTTCTAAATCTATTTCTTTTATTCCATCATAATAAATGCCTCTTGCTCTATCGTGATAATGCCACGGTATTTTCTTTTTCATATGCAATCACTCCTACATAATATTACTCTCGAAAATCATCTAAAATCAATCTCCCTTTGTTTATCAATACGAAAAATATTAACATAATCAAGATCCTCTTTCCATTTTTTCACGGCTAACTTTTTATTAATCTGCTTAGCATTAAGGCTAATAAAGTAATCCAAATACTTAATTATTTCCGGTTTACTCATCAAATCATTTTCCATTAAATATCGAAGTATTTTATGTCTGGAAATAGAACTTAAATTATCCTTTTGCCCTACATTATATCCACATAAATTAAGTAACGAGTGATCTTTCATAAATGGATTGTATCCGCCACTTAGTGTACTACAACACTTAAAATTTCCTAGTATAATACCATACAGCTCTTTATAGCGATTGAATTGTTCTTCTTCAATAAAATACTTTCCACATACAAAACAGTACTCAACATTTATTTTCAATATATCTCCATCTATTTTTCTTACTATGCCAGTAACTGCTACAATGCAATGTTTATTTCTTTTGCAATCATGTATTCTTTTATTTATATACAATGTATTGCTAGTATCATCAAAATGTACCATCTTATTTGATAATGCTGGTACAAATACTGTATTGCAAGCATCACAACATTTTACATTTCTCAGAATGTGATTATAATTCCTATCGCTATCTAAAACTGCATCATGCTCAAATAAAATATCCCCATCTTTAGGACATACATCACCTAAATCAAGCTCACACTCTACTACTCTTGCAGGAAATAATTTTCCTTTGTAACGGTTTTGCAGATACTTTATCTGATCAGCCGTTGAATTGACTTTGCTAGAATCTGTTCCAATATCTGCTCCGGTATCTGCTCCAGTATCTGCTCCGGTATCTGCTCCAGTATCTTCTCCGGTATCTGCTCCGGTATCTTCTCCGGTATCTGTTCCGGTATCTTCTCCGGTATCTGTTCCAGTATCTTCTCCGGGGTTTGCTTTCGAAAAATATAATATAACATTATAAATCAATACATACATAGCACAAAATGCTAAAATACCAGTCAATGCCTCATACATAAAGCGCCCTCCATATAACATTCCCTTTTAACGAACCATTTCATAACAAGATTCGTAGTATTCTTTTCATCTGTCATTAGTATAGCACAATTTTATTTACTTGTAATAATTCAATCTTACATAGAATACGGATTTTAATCAGCCTCCATCCCCCACCTTGACAACTCCTCACCACCGCAATATAATTATCTTTGATAATTACTTTTGGTAATCATTTGCAAAGGAGCATCATCATGACACATAAACTGCCTATCGAAGCAATCAAAAATCTGCTTATCGCCTGCCACGAAGCAAAGCGTGTAGTAGAGCTGCAGCCACCTCTGCCGGAAGGCTTAACTCCCGGTAATCTCAAAGTGCTGGACTATATCGAATATCTGGAACGTACCGCGCAGCCTCCCAAGGTCAGCGACATTGCGGACCTGCTACAGGTAACGCGCCCCGGTATCACTCGTCTTGTAAGCGAGCTGCAGACCATAAACGTTATTGAAAAAATCAGCGATGAGCAGGATAAACGCATCGTCAGACTGCGTATGACAGACGTGGGACGTAAAATCCACGCCTATTACATCGCCCAATATCACAATTGGCTTGCTGCACAAATCACCGATATCAGCGAAGCAGATATCAACACCACTGCTGCCACCATCGCCAAGCTTTACCAAACAATGTCCACCCATAAGCCTGAGCTGCAAGGCCAAGCTCCCGTTATCATGCATAGTGAGGAAAAAAATAATGACTGACAGCTCCGCGCGTGTGTTGGATGCACGCTTACTATTATCAATTATCGCCGCCGGCATTATGTCCTTTAGCGGCGTGGTTGTCGAAACCGCTATGAACGTTACCTTTCCCACGCTCATGCACGAATTTAATATCGGCACCTCGCTCGTACAATGGGTAACTACCGGCTATCTGTTGGTGCTGGCACTGATTATTCCAACATCCGCCTACCTTAAACGCCGTTTTGCAACGCGCAGCCTGTTTACTGCTGCTATCAGCAGCTTTCTTGCAGGCACACTGCTCGCCGCCTGGTCGCCTTATTTCAATATCCTGCTTATCGGCAGATTGTTGCAGGGTATCGGTACAGGCATTGCCCTGCCGATGATGTTTAACATTATTCTGGAGCAGGTTCCCGGTGAACGCCTAGGCTTTATGATAGGCATAGCTTCTCTTATTACTGCCATGGCACCGGCTGTCGGCCCTTCTCTCGGCGGTATGATCGTCAGTTACTTTGGCTGGCGCATGATTTTTGTCAGCCTGCTGCCATTTTTACTGCTTTCTGCCATCTTGGGTATCAAAAATATCCGTCAGGCCGGCAAACTTGAGCAAACAAGCTTTAACTTCGGCTTATACCTTTTGCTTATCATCGGCTTCAGCAGCCTGATTTTTGCCACCAGTATTGCCTCTGACTTCGGTTGGTTCAGTATCGAGGTGCTTGCTCTTTTCGCAATCTGCTTTGTTGCGTTAACTTCCTTCTACAAACAATCATTAAACAGCAGCGCACCGCTTTTACGCGTACAGATTTTCCGTTATCTGCCCTATACTCTCAGCACAGTCAGCCTTCTGCTTGTCGGCTTTATCTGCCTTGGCCTTGGTTTTTTAATCCCCAACTATGCGCAGCTTGTTTCGCATACTGATGCCTTCACCGCAGGCTGTCTGCTGCTGCCCGGCTGTATCATCGGCGCTATGCTTGCGCCTATCAGCGGCAGGCTGTTGGACAAGTTCGGTGCCAAACGCCCGATTTTACTAGGCAATGCATCAATTCTCGTATCCGTCATCTGCTACAGCCTTTATCCGAGCGAGCTGAGCTCGTTGCTCTTCATTGTGTTCTATCTGTTCTTTGCCTTCGGCCAAGGTTTTTCCATGGGAACGATTATGACCAATGGCCTTAGCCAGTTACCGGAAGATCTGAATGCCGACGGCAACGCAGCGATGAACACGCTGCTGCAGCTGGCAGGCGCAGTCAGTACGGCGGTTATTAGTACGATTGTTGCAACCGCACAGGCTGCGGACCCGGCTAATATCGCGCATGCTACCATGCTTGGCAGCAGACACGGCTTTTATGTGCTCACTATCAGCGCGGTGCTCATCCTTTGCTGCTCCTTAAAGGTGTTCGCTCTTATTAAAAAGAAAAATCCTGCTCACGCTTAATCTACTGCATTCTATCACAGATATCGCAAAAGCCTCCCTTGCGCAGATGCGCCAGGAGGCTCTTTATATCAAAAACATTATGCTCGCATTTCAAAAAGCCGCTTCCTGCATCTGACGCGCAGGTAAGCGACCTTTTAATATTTCCCTTATTTTCAATTACTGCAAGCCACGCAGCTTTTATTTTTCTATGCTGCGTTTACGGCTCACATTCTTTCCCTTATTTTTCGCAATCCGGACAGCTGATTTTTTTCTGTATGCTGTCCTTAGCGGATTACGCTCTTTCCCTTATTTTTGTTTATCGTAATCCCGCAGCTATTTTTTTCTGTACGCTGCCTTTAGCGGATTACGCTCTTTCCCTTATTTTTATTTTCTGCACTAAAAGTGCTTGTAAGCTGTTGATTATTTTTTCTTCAGGAAGCTCATCATGCCACGCAGCTGTGCGCCAACCTGTTCAGCCTGGGTTGCTGCAGCACGACGACGCATAGCGTTGAATTGCGGACGGCCGCATTGGTTTTCCAACAGCCATTTCTTAGCAAAGGTACCATCCTGAATTTCAGCCAGAACCTGTTTCATTGCAGCCTTGGTTTCAGCAGTGATGATGCGCGGACCGGTTACATAATCGCCATATTCGGCGGTATCGGAGATGGAATGACGCATTTTAGCCATGCCGCCTTCATACATCAGGTCAACAATCAGCTTCATCTCATGCATGCATTCGAAGTATGCGCTTTCAGGCTCATAGCCTGCTTCTACCAAGGTTTCAAAGCCTGCGTTCATCAGAGCGCAAACGCCGCCGCAGAGAACTGCCTGCTCGCCGAAGAGATCGGTTTCGGTTTCTTCACGGAAGGTGGTTTCCAGAGCGCCTGCACGGGTGCCGCCAATGCCCTTAGCATAAGCCAGAGCCAGGTCATGAGCCTTGCCAGTCGGGTTTTGGTAAGCAGTTACCAGAACAGGAACGCCGCTGCCTTCGGTATAGGTACGACGAACCAGATGGCCGGGGCCTTTAGGAGCAACCATGAATACGTCTACATCAGCAGGCGGAACAATCTGACCGAAGTGAATGTTGAAACCGTGTGCAAAAGCCAGAGCATTGCCTGCCTCCAGATTCGGAGCAATATCTTTTTTATATGTAGCAGCTTGCTTTTCATCAGGAATCAGCATCATGATGATATCGGCAGCCTTAGCAGCTTCTGCGGTAGTCATAACCTTCAGGCCGGCAGCTTCTGCCTTAGCTTTGGATTTGGAGCCTTCATACAGGCCTACAACTACTTTTACGCCACTCTCCTGCAGGTTCAGTGCATGTGCATGGCCTTGAGAACCATAGCCGATAATAGCAACTGTTTTGCCATTCAATAATTCCAGATTCGCATCGTTGTCATAATACATTTTAACCATTGTTATTACCTCTTTCTTTTCCCTTATTTTAATATATAAATTTTATAAAAAATTTCCCTTATTTATAGCTGTTTATCTGCATCTGTTAATCTTGACGAAGTCATCTACCGCAGCACCGGCTGCCACCATAGGCTCTACCAAGTCACCCTGCTCTACGATTACTTCAATCAGGAAGGGCTTGTCAGCCTCGCGCGCTGCCTTCAGCGCCTCCTGGAATTCCTTGCAGGTCGCTGCTCTGCGACCGCCTGCACCGCAGGAATGAGCAAAACCGATGAAGTCAAACTCTGTCAGCAGCGTATTGGAGTAATGCTCGTTGTAGAAGAGCTGCTGCCATTGACGGACCATGCCTAAGCAGCTGTTATTAATAACGATACTGATAAGCTTTTTGCCTTCACGAGCTGCCGTATACAGCTCCATGCCTGTCATCTTGAAGCCGCCGTCACCGCAGATATGTACTACCTGCTTATCAGGCTCGGCAAAAGCTGCACCCAACGCGCCGGGGAGACCGAAGCCCATCGTACCGCAGCCACCGCTCGTCAGATGGTGACGCGGTTTATCAACAACTAAATGCTGTGCTGCCCACATCTGGTTCTGACCAACGTCAGTTACATAAATCGGATTTTCTCCTTCAAAGCTGCGGCTCAGCTCTTTCATCAGCCAGGGCGCTGTCAGTCGGTCACCTGCCAGCAGGCTGCGATCCTCTGTTGCATCCCAAGCCTTAATCTGTTGCCACCAGTCAGCATGCACTGCCTTCTGCACTAACGGCAGCAGGCTTTGCAGTGTCTGCTTCACATCACCCATTACGGAAAGGCTTGTTGCTATATTTTTATCTATTTCCGTCGGGTCGATATCAAGCTGGATAATCGTCTTTTGTCCTACGTAACGGTTGCGGTCACCGGTTACGCGGTCGCTGAAACGGCTGCCGGCTACTACCAGCACATCAGCCTGTGCTACAGCCATGTTGGAAGCGATATGACCATGCATACCGGTCATGCCTAAGGAGCGTTCATCAGACTCGGGATAAACGCCAATGCCCATCAGCGTATTTACTACCGGCAAATCAGCCTTCTTGGCCAGCTCCAGCAGTTCTTCCTGCGCGCCGCTGTTGACAGCGCCGCCGCCAACCAGCAGTACCGGACGCTGCGCCTTGTTCAGCACTGCCGCTGCCTGCTGCAGCTGCTCCGGTGTTGCCTGCGGCAACTCTTCCGCTTCAGAAGCTGCCTGCGGCTCGCTCCATTCCAGCTCCTCAACCTGCACGCTGCTGGGAATATCCACCAGCACAGGTCCCGGTCTGCCCTCCTGCGCCAAGGAAAATGCTTTGCGCAGTGCCGGCAGCAGCTCTTCCTTGCTGCGTACCAGCATGTTGTATTTGGTAATCGGCATTGTAACGCCGACAATATCAATCTCCTGGAAGGAATCACGTCCCAGCATGCTTACGCCAACCTGACCGGTAATCGCTACCAGCGGAATGGAATCAAGATAAGCAGTTGCCAAGCCGGTAACAATGTTTGTAGCACCGGGACCGGAGGTTGCGATACATACGCCGGTTCTGCCGCTCGCACGGGCATAACCGTCAGCTGCGTGAATAGCGCCCTGCTCATGTGCTGTCAGCACATTTTTCAGCGGTGCATTGTACAATGCATCATACAAAGGAATCACAGCACCTCCGGGATAACCGAAGACTGTATCTACGCCCTGCTCCAAAAGGACCTTTACAATGGCTTCTGAGCCCTTCAACTTCATCAGTCCGTCCCCCTTACGCCATAGTAGCTACAGACTCAACTGCAACCTGCTTAGCCAGCAGCTTGGCAACCTGAGCAGCAGCTACATCTGCCAGCTGGATTTCCAGCTTCAGACGATTTTCTTCTGCATCCATGCGCAGGGAGCGTACCTGAGCACCTTGCTTGGAAAGCACACGCAATACACGCGGCAATAAAGTTTCATCATTCTGACCAGTTACCAATACCTTTTCAAACATTTTAATTCCTCCTATCAAGAACACCTGAATTTACTACTAAATCAATTATCTTTTGATGGACTTTTCAGGAGTAGTATTAAAAAAACGCCCCTGCATATATGCAGGGGCGTATAATACGCGGTACCACCCTAATTTATTACTTTCAGCACCAGTCCATCAACCGGCTCGGAAATAACGCATCCGTTGCGCATCAGTCTACTTGCAAAGCTTTCGCTGACGAGTTCATGGGTGATTTAATCAATAAGGCTTCGTACCGGTTTGCACCAGACACCGGCTCTCTAAAACTCTACGCTTATCTTTAGTCCCAATCATAACCTTTGGTTTGCAATTTGAAATTACTGATACTATACACCCATCTAAATCGTTTGTCAACACTTTTTTGCAAAATTTTACATTTTTCTTCTTTTAGTCACTGTACATGAACATTTTCAGCTTTTTGTCTATTGTACGTAAACTAATCAAACGATTAAAAATTTCGTGCTACTTTTCAGTAGACAAAGTACACTAATATCCATTATGCAAAAACACGTTAAAAACGCTGTTTTGTATCGTTTAAAACAAAAGACTTCCCAAAAATTTTTTTGGGAAGTCCTTAAATTTTTTATCTTAGATATTCTTTAATTTAGCAGCAACATTCTCTTTGATTGCAGCAGTATATTCAGCATGATGCGCTTCCAGGAAAGCCTTCATGTCAGCAGCAACATTGCCTTCTTCCTTCGGATTCAGCGCCTTTCTGTAGCCAAGCACCAGTGCACGGTCAGCAGCGTCTGCTGCAGCCTCACAGCCACAGGCAGCACACAGCTTGCCGAACAGTTCGGCATCCAGAGCTTTGGCAAGCTCTATTGCGCTCATCCAGAGGATATTGTTCATTTTAAAATGAACCTTGCCCTTCAGATATTTCATAGCAGCAGCAGTATCGTTCATAGCGATATCCGCATTTTTAAAGCTCAGACGATAGCCGAAGGTGTCGGCAATCTCGCAGTGCAGCTGCAGGTTATCGTTTACAGCCTCTGCGTCCTTCAGCGGGTCAAGGCAGATAGAGCTCAGCTTAATACCGTTACGCTGCAGCTCGTTACCGATCAGGTAATGCTCCTGCGGAGTCAGCACTTTACCCGGTTTGGACAGGTCCAGTTCAAAATCAATATCCCACGGAGTATTCTTCAGATAGGAGTTATAGATGAACTGGATATGCATAATTGCTTCGCCGTATTCCAGAACAATGCGGTGCAGCTGATTTTCAGTAAAGGTAATCTTGCTGCTGCCAACCTTGAACTCTGCGTTCAGATAGGAAGCATGCACAGCAACACGGAAGGTTTCGTTGAACTGCTCAAAGCGTTTGTCAACAGCCTCGTCGGACAGCTTTTCAATGCCCAGGTCAATTTTATCACTGCAGTCAAAGCCAATCATGCTGTAGCCATAAAGCAGAGCCTTAACGATTTCCTCTTCGGTTTTCAGGCCGGCAGCATTAGCGCCGTAGCCCTCCTTGTAGCCCTCTTCGAGCACGCCCCAGGTTGCGGTATCCACAGCCTGTACAAAATAGCGTTGCAGTGCCTCGCTGTCCTCGGTAGTAAAATCAACTAATACCGGTTTCAGCTGACGTTTGCCGAACAGCTCTGCCACAACCGCATCTGCTTCGCCCAGCCAATCGCTGAAGCCGATGCTGGCACCCTTAGTGCCGCAGGCAGTCGGTGCGGTCCATTTAACATAACGGCGTACCAGCGCAGCATTATTCGCGTTCAAGGCCATCACGGAAACATGTACATCCTTAACGTCTGCTTCCTTTTCAACATCCTTCCACAGTGCGCTCAGAGCATTTTCCCCCTTCGCTGCAAAAGCCAGACGCTTGCCGTCCTGAGTACGTACCAGCGCTAGCCAGCTGCCCTGAATCTCACACAACGAAGCTTCTATAACTTCACCTGCAGCCTCACGCAAAGCTGCCAATGCATCCATTTGCTTTAATGCCATAACCTAATCTTCCTCCATTTACTTACAATTAGTCATAATAATATTATGAACAAAAATCGTCTATTACGCAAGCAAAAACTTAGCAAATAGCAAAAAAACTTGCGTTTGTATACAAAATACCTTGCAGCTAACTATGTATTATCCTGTTTTCCTGCAAAATATATTCCCTGCTTCCGATATTTAGTGCAGGGTTATCAACAGTATCAACAGACTTATCCACAATTTTTGTGCATAACTTTTAGTTATACAGAGTGTTATCCACTTGTGCTTGGAAAAAAAGTGCCTTGTTTACAAGGATTTTACACAATTATCAACATGTTATGCACAATCTGTGGATAACTTTAATAACAACTAGGTGGAGATTTCCACAACACTATATCTAGGGGTCTCGCTCCGTCCCGCTCGCCAACAAAATACGCTTTTGAGCTGCCAAAAACAGCGAACAAACTATTATTTATCACTGCAGCCGCCAAAAAAATAAATTTTATTCTGCTTACCAAAGCTGCAATAAATGCTGCAAAAGCAGACTGACAATTGTAATGCCTGCCCAACAGCCAAGACCTAGTCCCAAAGGCTTACTGCTTGTTGTAACGAGCTTGACGATATTCGTATTCAGTCCTACCGCAGCCATCGCCATAACGATAAAGAACTTGCTGAGCCATTTTAGTGGGGCAAAAATCTCTGCTGCCACACCCATGCTTGTCGCCAACGTAGTGATAAGCGAAGCCAGTACAAAGTACAGTATAAAGCTCGGCACAATGCTCCTGATATTCACTTCATGATTTGCATCCTGTTCACGCTTACCTACAAGATAGCCTAAAACCAGCGTAATCGGAATAATCGCCAGCGTACGCGTCAGCTTAACCGTCACCGCCTTATCCAACGTCGCCGTGCCCAAACCGAACATTGCATCCCATGTTGCCGCCGTCGCTGTAACCGAAGAGGTATCATTCACCGCAGTACCGGCAAAAATACCGAAGGCTTCACCGCTTGTCGTAGAAAATCCCAGCACCGTACCCAACCAAGGGAAAAGCAGCGCTGCCAGCACATTAAAGAAAAAGATAACACTGATAGCCTGCGCTACCTCTTCATCGTCTGCCTTGATGACAGGCGCTGTCGCAGCCACCGCACTGCCGCCGCAGATAGACGAGCCTACGCCGATAAGCGTGGAAATCTTGCCAGGAATGTTCATCACCTTATGCAATACATAGGCTACGATAAGCGAGGTTGCAATCGTGCAAACGATAATCGGCAGTGACTGCTTGCCGGTTGCCAGTACTACAGAAATATTCAGGCCAAAGCCAAGCAGGATTACTGCGTACTGCAGTACCTTTTTAGATACAAAGCCTACACCGCTCTTAAACGCAGCCTGAACAGGCCACACCAGCGCCACCAGCATACCCAAAAGAATTGCAAAGACCGGTGCGCCGACTACAGGCACCAGCTTGCCTAAAAACCAGCACGGCACTGCCAAAACAGCACATAAGATAATACCACGCCACTTATCTGAGAAAAAGCTCATTGTAACCCCTCCATAAAAAACAAATATAATTATAGCATAAGCAGCCTGCATTTTTCAAAAAGAAGCATTATTGCTAAATGCAAAAACTCCTGCCTCAAGGCCTTCAGCCTGCCGACAGGAGTTTATTTTATTTTCTTATCTGTGACCAGATGAACAGTGCCAGTCCTGCCCAAATGCAGCCAAATGCTGTAGCAGTAGTACCGGTAAACGGTTCACCGTAAATCAGCACGCCAATCATCAGCGAGATAGAAGGCGAAATATATTGCAAAAAGCCTACAATATTCAAAGGCAGCTTACGCGCGCAGGCCGTAAACAACAGCATCGGCGTCGCCGTAACAGCGCCAGCACCTGCCAAAAGCAGCAGCGTATTCATATCGCAGCTTTGATAAACAGTACCTTCGTTAATACTAAGGTAATATAAGTAGCCTGCAGCCAAGGGCGAAATCAATAGTGTTTCCAATAGAATACTCGTCATCGGTTGGGCAACAATAATTTTTTTCAGTAAACCATAGAAGGCAAAGGTTAATGGCAGCGTCAGTGCTACCCAAGGCAGGCCGCCGTTATGGACAATAATCACACCAATGCCGACAGCAGCGCAGCTAACTGCTGCAATCTGCAGCTTAGCAAGGCGCTCACGCAGAAATACTACACCAAAGAGCACATTCATCAGCGGGCTGATATAATAGCCCATGCTTGTTTCTACAATGCGTCCAGCTTCTACCGCCCAGATAAAAATACCCCAGTTGAAGCTGATCATAATTGCTGCCAACACCATGCAGCAGGCTGTCTTTTTCGTACTGAAAATCGCCTTGGTTTCCTGCATAAAGATGTTCAGCTTGCCTGTTGCCAATAACAAGAGAAAGACGAAAACGGCTGACCATAAAAAACGGCTCGCCAAAATTTCCATCGCCTCAACATGCTGCAGCAGCTTCCAGTATATCGGCAGCACACCCCATAAAAGATAGGCTCCAAGGCCATACAAAATGCCAAGTCTGTAATTATCCATAAGAAAATACCCCTCTGTAAAAAATTATTATATGATTTATCTAAGATAAACGAATAGTTCCGAAGACCATTTTTTTCAGCATATCTTATTTTATTTTTGTAATTTTTTCGGTATCGGAATCCAAATAGCTGTAATCGCCGCTACAATCGGCAGCCATACCAAAAGCTGCATAACCATCGGCAGACCAAACTTATCTGCCAGCACGCCGAGAATTGTTACGCCAAAACCACCTAAACCAACGCTGAAGCCGATTGTCAAACCGGACGCCATACCAACATTATTAGGCATCATGCACTGCGCAATGATAATCGTAGTTGCAAAGGAACCGATGATGCAAAAGCCGGCAATAACAACAGAAGCCATAGCAAAAAGCTTAGTCGTAGCAATCGTAATACAGTAAATCGCCGGAATGCTCAGCGTAATAGAGCCTAAAAGAATTTTGCGTGCTCCCAGCCTGTCGCTCAAAATAGAACCGACATAGGTACCTGCCACACCGCCTAAAAGGAAGCCGGACACCAGACTGCTGGAGAAAACTGCCTCAAAGCCGCGGAACTTCATAAAATACAACGGCAGATACGTTGAAATACCGCTGTGAATAGAAGAACGCATGAAGATATAGAACAAAATCAAAAAGAGCGCAAAATATGACATTTTTTCGCTTGTACCGTCAGCAGCCTTCTTAGCCTGCTGTACCTCATGCTCCTTGTTGACACGGATATAATCAGGCATCGCCTTAGCCATCAACAGAAAAACAAGCAAGCCGGGGACAGCAAAATACATGGTGTTGTGAATGCCACCGGCCAGGCCTAAAAGGAAGGTCATGAAGATAGAGCCAACTGCCATACCGGCGTTACCACCGATAGAAAACAAGCCCATATTCTTCGTGCGATTTGTATCATCACTCAAAAAATTTACTGTTTTGGAAGCCTGCGGATGGTAGGTTGCACTCGCCAGGCTAATGAAGATGACCGTGCATAAAAGCAGCGTATAGCTGGAAACCCAGCCTACAAAGGCAAAGCCTGCACCTGCCATCGCTGCGCAAAGCGGCAGAAAGCGCGGCAGTGAGCGCCTGTCGGTAAGATAGCCAAAGGCCGGCTGAATAACGGATGACATAATATTTTGCAGCAGTACAATCGCCGCCAATTGTGAATAGCTCAAGGAAAACAGCTCCTTAAGCTGCGGTAAAACGATAGGCAGCGCGCCGGCCTGCATATCGGTAACAAGATGTCCTAATGCCAAAGCGACAACAGGATAATACATTTTATTCATAAAAAACTCCTTTATAACGCTGTGCCCTTTGTCGGTACAGTTAATTTACTCATATCAATCTTTTCCAGCTCCAGCAGACGCACCTTGCGCCACATACCGCCGCCATAGCCGGTAAGGCTGCCATCAGCGCCTATTACGCGATGACACGGAATAATAATGCACAACGGATTACGCCCCACTGCACCGCCTACAGCCTGCGCCGACATACGTGCAAGACCACGTTGCGCTGCAATTTCGCACGCAATATCGCCGTAAGTAATGAGGCTGCCATAAGGGATTTTTTGCAATATCTTCCAGACACTTTCCTGAAAATCACTGCCGGTAAATTGCAAAGGTACATTTACCTTCGGCTCGCAGCCTGCGAAATATTCCGCCAGCCACTTTTCGGCAAGTACAAATATGGGCAATTCCGCATTCTGTGCATTTTGAATATCTTTATCGCCATAATGCTTATCATCCGCAAACCATAGACCTGTCAAAGACTGCCCATTGCTGCGTAAAGTTATTTCGCCTAAAGGCGAGGAAATCTTTTTATAGTACAATATCTTCAACCTCATTTATTTTGCGTGGTAGCGCTAAGGAGAATAGAACCCTTATAATTTAACGTTTTTTCGCAGGCGCATAATCCTTCATACCCTCTATCGCACCGCCGGCAATCGCCCAAAGATAGATTGCTGCTGTGCTGCCGTAGGGACTGTAACGCTTTTGATATTTATTAAACAGCTCGCGGGTTATTTTACGGTGATGATAAAGCATCCGCAAACCGCGCTGAATTGCCAAGTCGTCATAGCTCAAAATATCCGGACGCTGCAGGCAGAACAGCAAAATCATTTCTGCCGTCCATTTACCGATACCCTTCAGGCTGCTCAGAGCTGTAATTGCCTCTGCATCATTCATATGCTCCACGGCCTGCAAATCAAACTCGCCGCTAACAATTTTATCCGCAAAATCCTTGATATATTCTGCCTTACGCAGGCTCATCCCCAAACCCTGCAGCTCCTGTGCCGACACAGCATGCACTGCCAAAGGTGTAACATCTTTCAGCCTTGCTTCCAAACGCTCCCAGACAGTTGCCTGTGCCTTGGATGATATCTGCTGACCGACAATATGACGTACAACAGCAGCAAAAAGATTAGCGTCCAGCTTGCGCTCGATATGACCTATTGCATCTATTGCCGAAGCAAGCCTTTTATCCTTGCGCTTAAGATAATTTATTTCTGTATCGCCGTATTGAAAGTACATCGTATCACCTGCCAGTCTGAAAGTATAATGATATTATAACGCTTGAGAAGCAAAAAGAATAGCGGATAAGCGTACAAATTCATCAGAAACTTTGCGAAAAAAGAAAAGCCAAACAGCTTCGCGCTGTATGGCTCATATTAAAGACACTCGATAATAGCTTTTAAAATCGCGCTAGTTTCCTCCAACGGCCTAGCAAGACTCTCGTCAAATACCATCTCCGGCAAGAGCGGTACATGTACAAAGCCAACCTTCGTTGTCGTACCGGCATAGGCATGGGCAGCACGGTAAAAAATTTCGTTGCAGACATAGCCGCCGGAAGCAAACGCCAGCTGCACGGGCAACTTCTGCGCACGTAAAGAGCGGACTATTTCATGTACAGGAATTGTAGCAAAGTAGGCGGCGGGGGCGTCAGCAAGAATTGGCTCATTCCACGGCTTACGTCCCATATTATCCTCGATAAGCGCATCCTTGATGTTTAATGCCGCAAGATTGATATCTATTTTCGTCGTGCCGCTGTTCATGCCTGTCATAAGGATGACGTCAGGCTGCACGCGCTGCGCCTCCTCGAGCAGCAGGCGCGGCGCAAGGCCAAAGATGTTAGGCAGGCGCAGCTTATGGATGTGATAGTTATTTATAGTTTCAGGTAAAGCCTGTACGACCTCCCACGATGGATTCATTGTGTAATGAGCGAAGGGGTCGAAGGCTGTGAGGAGAAGAGATTTCATTTCAATGCCTTCCGCATATATTCCGTCCAATATCTAATGCTATCAGAAACAATATTTGTTGCTGCATCAGACATAGCAAACTTGAACAAATCTTCTGGCGATATACATTCTATATTTTCATTATTGGAATCAAGATTTTTTATTGTTCCTTCGCTCGTAAATAAGAAAACCTTGCCTTGCAAATGCCTAAAGTCGTTTGCGTCAATATCTACATTACCTTTTTTAACTTGAATATATACGTGACTTCTATCTTCAGGATCAAGCAAAATACATTCATAAAGTTCTGTAGATTTCTTATTGGTTGACGGAATCACTATATATTTAAATTCATGGGACAAGTACGCACACACCAAATCTTCGCAATCAGTTGGAGAAAGCAAATCATAAAATTTCTCTGGATTAGCTTCAATAGTCAATCCTTGATAATGCTCTTTGCCTATTTTAGTATTATAGTAGTGTTGAGAAAATATTTGCACTGCTTCAGAATTTATGCGTTGCAAAGTTCTTCCTTTAATAAATGCCGTTGCTACAAACCCAGGTACTGTAGATTCATCACCAACTTCCAACCATTCGATATCTGTTCGTTGAATAGCTGCATCTTTTTGTAAATTATACTGATCTTTTTGTAAATTATCCTGATTGATCTTATAGACCCATTGACTTGTGTCTCCAACTCTACCAAGATAATAAATGCCTTCATAGCGAATCCACACTAAATCATCAGGCTTGACTTCCCAGTATAACTTACGCACAGTAGCAGGAACATACGATTTACCATCATAAACCTTCCACTTCTTAATCAGCTTCTCATAATCTTCATAAGAATTTATATTTACACGTTGTTCACAAATTTTCTTTTTCCTAGCTTCGGTAAAATTTTTGATGTGTCGGTCAGTAATAGACCATCCCATAGCCATCACCTTATTTTTAAAGCAAACATCAGCGCAATTACCACCACTAGTATTAAGGTGTAATCTCCAAATAGTCAAAATCAATCATCTCCCATCCCTAATCCATACGAAAGAACAACCAAAGGCTTGTCATTGTCAGTATGCCCATCTTAAGATTCTTCAAACCATTCTGCATCTCCGCATAGATATTTCACAAAGCGATAATAAGCACTTACCTGCAATTTATCAAGATATTTTAAAGCTTTATGCTCAATATGTAACGGTACACCATAATAAGCACCTGCAACCGCGCCTGTAATAGCAGCAATTGTATCACTATCACCTCCTATAGATATGGCATTTCTGATCGCATCTTCAAAACTTGTCGCCTCAAAGAATGCTTTTAATGCCTGCGGTACAGTTTCCTGACACGTTTCATTGAATTCGTAGTCAGCTCGTATCTCGTCTAACGTAAAATTCATCGGATAGTACTCAGCATTTATCACAGCAAAAATTTCTTCTTTTTTGCTTTCGTGCAAAGCCATATAGGCTGCAACTGCAGTAGCTTCAGCACCTTTTATACCTTCCGGATGATTATGCGTTACGCTGGTAACTATCCTAGAGAGCTCTTTTACTTCTTCCAAAGATTTAGCAAAATATACTACAGGACTAACGCGCATCGCTGAACCATTACCGAAACTATTATATGGCTTCGGATTATCCGTCTCCAGCCAATCACAGAACATGCTACCATAACCTGCTTTAGGATATTTCTTTCCCCAAAACTGCATTTGTTTTATCGTTTCAGCAGCAAGTTTGCTGTAATCTTTCTCACATTCTACCAAAGCACTCGCAATAGCCAACGTCATGATGCTATCATCAGTTGGGCAGCAATGCTCGGAGAATAAAGGAAAATCTTTCGTTTTTATTTCATTGAATTCATATACAGAACCAACGATATCGCCAATAATAGCACCTAACACACGGCGTATCTTTCTTTTAAGCAAAGCTGCTTCCTTCCAGTCAATCCCTTCAACATGCATGACTTCTGTACTTTCCTCTTTCTTAGCAAACACTTTCTCAGTTATCTCTTTCCAATGCCAGTCTGACGGAGCCTTGCCTTCAATACACACCATAGCGAAGACAGAGACTGCCATATCATAGTCGCACGCTCCATCTGGTGCTTCAAGAACATAGATATGATTATTGCCCTCTTTATCCATTTTGCCATACTCAACACGATAGTTTTTCTTGATATGTACGCCATCATAGCGAATATATCCTTCAACCAGACTTTGGATGAAGTCTACGGGTCTATCTGCAATTACATCAAGATTTACGCAGATGAATTCGTCCATGACAGGGCGCATATTACACATATACTTCATGATTTTGTCTTCAAACTCATATACATTCATATATGAATTGATGTTAAGCACACATGGAGCTGCTCCTTTGCACTGCATTCTTTTGCAAGGAATAATTTCCATATTACTGCCGCTAGATTTCATTTCTTCGTAAGTCATACTTGTCACCTCGTAACTAACACACCAGAAATGCATACTTCACTATTGAAATACGCTTCCATAAATTATATTCACCTATAGTTACGTTGCACGCTTAAAATTTCGCCCGGTTTTGGGAAAATTTTTTAGATATTATATACTATCCAGAGAAAAAGTGCAAATTTAAGTATCTACACATAGAAAAAACAGCTCATGCATCGCATGAGCTGTTTTTCTAACCGGCAGCTATCTATCCTCCCAGGCCGCTTCCAGCCAAGTACTTTCGACGTATAAGGGCTTAACTACTGTGTTCGGGATGGGAACAGGTGGATCCCCTTAGCCATCACCACCGGATTATTTATTTTTGAGGTTGTACCCTCAAAACTTCAACAGAAGAATTTCTTTAA